>JBEKIV010000111.1:0-12063 GCA_050011595.1 Tepidisphaeraceae bacterium | reverse complement strand
GCGGCGATGATCGCGCCGGCATCGGTGAGAACCTTGTAATTATTGACGTCGATCGGGGACAACGGCATCTCCCGATGGGCCAGGACCAGCCGCCGGCGCTCCTTCAGCGTGACCGCCGCCGCCCGGGAAATCAGGTTGTCGCCAATCCCGTGCGCCACCGCCCCCAGCGTGTTGCTGCTGCACGGCACGATCACCATCCCCTGATGCAGAAAGCTCCCGCTGGCCAGCCTGCAGCCGACGTCACTGTAGTTGTAGAGGGCCACGGTATGTTCCGCCGCCCCGGCCAAAACCGCCAGGTCGACGCCTTCCATCCCCAGCTCATCATGCAGCAGCCGCCTTCCCAGCGGCGAGACGATCAGATGCACGTTGACCCCCGCGGCCACCAGGCCCTGAATGACCCGCTGCGCGTACATCGCGCCGCTGGCGCCGGTGATGGCAGTGACGATGTCCATGGAGAATCAATGGTACGGCGGAATCATGCGGACGAAAAGAGGCACAGGATTTCGGCAATGGGTCAATTTGAGACACAGAGCCGGGGCGTCTCGCCCCGGTCCGGGCCGAGACGGCCCGGCTCTGTCAGTAATTGCCGCCTACCGCTTGAACCCCCGATAACAAACGCATATTCCAAAGGTCATCGGATACTGCTCGATATTCACAAACCCCGCGCTCGCGAGCATGTCCACCATGGTCTGGCGGCCGATGAACGTTCCCACGCTCTGCGGCAGATATTTGTATGCGCCCGTCTTGTCCCCGCTGATCCAAGTGGCCGTTCGCGGCAAAATATGTTTGAAGTAAAAATGATACAAAATCCGAAACAGCGGATTTGTCGGAGTGGAGAATTCGAGGATGATCGCTCGTCCGCCGGGCCGAAGAATCCGGAAAAACTCCCGCAAGGCAGCCAGCGGATCGACGACGTTGCGAATCCCGAAGGCGATCGACGCCACGTCGCAGCACGCATCCTCCAGCGGCAGGTTTTGGGCATCGCCGTTCAGCCAGACGATCGGCTTCCGCCAACCGTCCGATAGGCCCTGTTCGTCAGCCCAGAAAAAATGAACGCGATCGGTCTTGGAGTGAGCAAGCGGCAGCATTTCAAACGTGAAGTCGATGCCGATTGCCAAAGGCGGCAGTCGATCGGCCGGGACCGACCAACCGCCAACGGAGTGTTCAGACCCCTTGGCCGCGCGAATCAATTCCCGGACAAACGCCAGCGTCAGATCGCCCGTCCCACATGCCACGTCCACGACGCGGTCGCCTGGCTTAATCTGCGCCAATCGCACCGCATTTCTCCGCCAGGATTGATCCATCCACAAACTATGCAGGCGATTATTCAGATCGTACGAAGGCGCGATGGCGGCGAACATTTGCCGCACGCGCCGCCGCTTGTCCGCCACGGCGTGCGGATTGGCCAGCAGGGAATCGTCCCAAACGTCGGTCATGGATCGCTCGGATTTCGCCAAATCATGCGTCTTTTTAACCGACTCCGGGTCCCGATGCACGAATTCACTTGACAACCGCAGTCGAACTATGAATAAATATATGACTGACTCGTCAGTTAATTAATCGAGGTGGCTGGATGACCCTGGTCGAAAAACGGTTGCCCGGACGGCCCCCGGACGAAGCGCTGCAGGAACGGCGCCGCGAGGCGATCCTCAAGGAGGCCGCGGAATTGTTCGCCAAACACGGCTTCGCCGACACCGATGTCCAGTGGATTGCCGACGCCCTGTCGATCAGCAAGGGAACGGTCTATCGGTATTTCCCCAGCAAGGAAAAGCTGTTTTTTGCCGCGGTGGAACGCGGCGTCATTCGGATGCGCAAGCACATTGATGCGGCCCGGCGGGGCGTGACCGACAAGATTGACGATATCCGCGCCGCGGTGATCGCGTATCTTCGGTTCTTCAAGAAAAATCCGGAATTGGTGGAGCTTTTCATTCAGGAGCGCGCGGCATTCAAGGGCCGGCGCCCGCCGATCTACTTCCTGCATCGCGCCTCGCGCCGCGGGCCGGCCCGCGAGCATCTTGCCGGCCTGTTGGCCGAAGGCCGGATTCGCTCCATACCCCTCGATAGGATCATCGACGTGCTTGGAGACGTTCTGTACGGCACGATGTTCACCAATCATTTCGCCGGCCGGAAAAAGCCGTTCCAGGCCCAGGCCGAGGACGTGCTGGACGTGGTGTTCAACGGAATTCTCAGCGACAAGGAACGCAAGGGCACTTGATGATCGGGTCGGATGTTCACCCGGAAAGACAAAGACGATGGCAGGCGAAGAACAAAACGCACAAACCGTGACTCCGCTGTCGCAGCACGACAGGGGAGAGACCTACCTGACGCCCTCGGCGCCGCCGAGCGTGATGCCGGAGCACGACGAAGTGGCTCGCCGATCGCGCTATCGGAAACGCTGGATCGTCGCATCTCTGGTGGTGGTTGGGATGGCGCTGGGGCTGATCTTCGGCGTGCCGAGCGCGATCTACGCCTGGAACCACGTGTCCACGGATGATGCCACCGCCAACAGCCACGTGACGTACGTCAGCTCCCGTGTTTCCGGACTTGCCGAGGAAGTGTTGGTGGACGACGACCAATACGTTGAGGCGGGAACGCCGATCATTCGGATCGATCGCACGCCCTATCGGCTTGCCGTCGAGCAGCGCAGCGCCGAGTTGAACAGGGCGAAGCTGGCGGTGGCGCAGGAGGTGGCCGCGCTGGATTTGGCCAACGCGCAGCTCGAGCGCGTGCGCGCGGAAACTCGCTCCAAGGTCGCCGAGCTTCGCGGGGCGTGGTATTTGGTCGCGTCGGTCCAGGATTTGGTGAAATACGAAATGGCCGCGTTGCAGTCGAACGTCGCGAATCTTCGCCAGCAGGAGGCCAGCCTCCGGCTGGCGCAGGAGGAGTACGACCGCGTTGAACGCCTCGGCCCCCAGAGCGTCAGCCAGGAAGAGATCGATCAACGGCGTTCAGCCCTGCTGGTGTCGCAGGCCCAGGTGGCCTCGGCGCAGGCCAACGTGCAGCAGACCCGCGCGCTGCTGGGACTTGCCCAGGATTTGAAAGACCCCGCCGCCGTGCCTCCCGACGTCGCCCAGACGTTCAACGGCACCCAATATGCGATTTCCACCTTCCTGGGCGCATCCGCGCAACTGGGCTTGAAACTTGAATCCGTGCTTCCACCACAAATGCAGGAGTTAAAAGAGCGTTTTAGCGAATTGAACGTCGAATGGGTGATCGGGAATTCTCCGGCGGTGAAAGCGGCGATGGCGCAAGTCGATTCCGCGCGTGCGGCGTTGGGTGGGGAACGTTTCGACCGGTCGAAACCGGATGCGCAGCCGCAAATCGTGGAAGCGCAGAAGGCGCTCGAGCAGGCCGAGCTGCAACTTGGATACACGGAGATTGTGGCCCCGTTGTCCGGGTTTGTCGATCGGCGGAACGTCAATCCGGGCGCGCTGGTCTCCGTGGGCCAGCCGTTATTGACGATTCGCCCCTTGTCGGACGTTTGGATCGATGCCAACTTCAAGGAGACGCAGCTTTCCGATTTGCGGATCGGGCAGAAGGTCGAGATTTACGTGGATGCCTACCCCGGCAAGGTTTTCCACGGTCGGATTGCGGGGTTCAGCCCGGGAACGGGCGCGGTGACGTCGCTTTTGCCGCCGGAGAACGCCACCGGCAATTACGTGAAAGTGGTTCAGCGCTTGCCCGTGCGGATCGAACTAACGGAGCCGAATCCGGCCGACACGCCGCTGATGGCGGGTCTTTCGGTGGATCCGGAAGTGGACATCCGATCTCAACCCGAAGGGCCGGATGCGGGCCGCCGGCTGGTTAGCGCCGCCCATGCCGTCAGCGGAGCGCGGGCCCAATGAGTGCTGTCGTCGGCGGCATTTCGCTGAACGTGGATCGGGCCGACCGGGCGTTCAATCCCTGGGTCGTCGCCCTCACCGTGACCCTCTCCACGTTCATGGAGGTGCTCGACACCAGCATTGCGAACCTCTCCCTCCCCCACATCGCCGGTTCGATGGCCGCAACCTATGACGAAGCCACCTGGGTGTTGACCAGCTACCTGGTTTCCAACGCCGTGATCCTGCCCCTGTCCGGCTGGCTCACGGGCCTGATGGGCCGCAAACGCTACAACATGACCTGCGTGACGCTGTTCACGCTCAGTTCCGTGTTGTGCGGCATGGCGAGAAGCTTGCCGATGCTAATCTTTTTTCGAGTCCTTCAGGGCGTCGGCGGCGGGGGATTGCAGCCTTCGGTTCAGGCGATTTTGCTGGACACGTTCCCCGCCGCCAAGCGCGGCATGGCGATGGCCGTCTATGCCATCGCCGTCATGGTGGCGCCCGTGCTCGGCCCCACCCTGGGCGGTTGGATCACCGACAGCTATTCCTGGCGGTGGATTTTCTACATCAATCTTCCCGTCGGAATCATCTCGCTGGTATTGACCCAGATCGTTCTGCGCGATCCGCCCTACCTGGTTGCCCAGCGGGCCGCGCAGCGCGCCCGGCCCCGGAGGGTCGATGGCATCGGACTGGGTCTGGTGGCCATCGGATTGGCCTCCCTTGAAGTCGTTCTGGACAGGGGGCAGGAACTCGATTGGTTCGGCTCCAACTTCATTCTCACGCTGGCGATCGTCGCCGGCGCGGCATTGGTGGCCGCCGTCATCTGGGAATTGCACCACCCCGCTCCGATCGTGAACGTCCGGCTCTTCGCCGAGCGGAATTTCATGATCTGCTCCGTCATCTGCTTCGCCGTCTACGCGGTCTTGTATGCCACGACCGTCCTGCTCCCGCAAATGATGCAAACGCTGATGGGCTATTCGGCCACCCGGGCGGGACTGGTTCTTTCCCCGGCGGCATTGGTCGCCATGCTGGAAATGCCCATCATCGGCACGCTGCTGACCCGCGGGTTCGACCCGCGCCGCCTGATTATCTTCGGGCTTCTGATCGTGGCGGCGTCGGCGGCGTGGATGTCACGCCTCGACCTCCTGGTCTCCCAGGCCGACGTCGTCTGGCCTCGCATCGTTCAAGTCTTGGGCTCGGGCATGATGTTCGTCTCCATCAATACCATCGCCTACCGATTCATTCCCAGGACGGAAACCAACAACGCCTCCGGACTCTTCTCCCTGGTCCGCAACGAGGGCGCGAGCATCGGCGTCGCCATCGTGACCACCCTGCTCGCTCGGGACATCCAGACGCACCAGGTGAATTTGATTGAACACATCAGTCTCCTGAATCCCATGGCGGTCCAAACCCTGCAAAACGCCGGCGCGCTGTTTGGACCCGCCGACCCCACCGGCGGCCGCGGCGCCATGGCGCTGGTTTACGCCCTGGTTCGCCAACAGGCCGCCATCCTCTCCTACCTCGATCTCTTCAAAATGTTCTCAGCCATCACGTTGCTTGTGGTGCCCCTGGTCCTTCTCATGCGCCGCACCACCGTCCCCGCCCGCCAACCGTCGGCGACTTACTAAGTAGTGTAGCCGGCCCGCTTGCGGGCCGTATTCTTCATTGATTTGCCGCCAAAAAAGAGAATAACTTGTCTCCGTCCGATTCATCAACGAGGAAACACCCAGCCTATGAGCACAATCTATCTGATCGCCAGCGGTGATTTACGCGCCTCGGCCAACCAAAAATGCGAGGCCGAACAACAGAAAATGGAACAAAGCCTGATCGCGGCCGCGAACGCCCTCGGCGGCAAAATCCAACGCGCCCACGCCTTCCGCCCGGAGGTCGGCCACAGTTTCATTGATTCCCAGAAATACGGCATGGAGGTCTTTCGCAACATCCCACCCAAATCTCCCCTGATCGTCGCCGAGGCCGTCTGGCAGTATTCCCACCATGTCCTGCATGGCCTGATGTTTCACCAAGGCCCGATCCTCACCGTCGCCAATTGGAGCGGCACCTGGCCCGGCCTCGTCGGGATGCTCAATCTCAACGGCTCCATGGCCAAGGCGGGCATCAAGTTCTCCACCCTCTGGAGCGAGAACTTCCAAACCGATCCGATATTCTTGAAAAAGTTCGCCCGCTGGATGAAAACCGGAAAAGTGTCCCACGACACCCACCACGTTCGGCCGTTGCGCTCCGTGAAGGTGCCAGCCGACGCCAAGCGCCTTGGCGTCAAATTCGCCCAACGCTTCAGGCAAAGCAAGGCCATACTCGGTGTTTTCGACGAGGGTTGCATGGGAATGTTCAACGCCATCATTCCCGATTCCCTCCTCAACTCCACCGGCGTTTTCAAGGAACGGCTCAGCCAAAGCTCGCTCTATTATGCGATGACCCAGGTCAGCGATGCCGATGCCCGCGCTGTTTTCGACTGGTATCGAGCCAAGGGCGTGAAGTTTCATTTTGGTGCCAGCGAGGCCGACGACCTCACCGAACGCCAGGTGCTGGATCAATGCAAGATGTACGTCGCCGCCCTGCGAATCGCCGATGAATTCGGCTGCCAGACAATCGGCATTCAATATCAGCAGGGCTTGAAAGACCTCGCCCCCGCCAGTGATCTGGCCGAGGGCACGCTTAACAACGTCGATCGCCCCCCGGTGAAAAGCGCCGATGGAACCCGCGAATTATTCCCCGGCGAAGCCCTGCCCCATTTCAACGAGGTGGACGAATGCGCCGGCCTCGACGGCCTGCTCACCTACAAACTTTGGCGCGCCCTCGGATTCGATCCCGAAAACACCCTGCACGACCTGCGCTGGGGCCGACATTACACCGGACCCGGAAAAAACGCCGACGGCCACGATGCAACCATCGACGCCTACGTCTGGGTCTTGGAAATCAGCGGCGGCACGCCGCCGAAACATCACGTCGGCGGCTGGGCCGGCACCCATAGCTATCGCCAGCCGCCGATGTATTTCCGCCTCGGCGGCGGCACCTGCTGCGGCGTCGCCAAGTGCGGCCACGTCGTCTGGAGCCGCGTCTTCGTCAAGGACAACCGTCTGAAGATGGACATCGGCCTGGCCGAGGCCATCGGCCTGCCCGATTCCGAAACCCAGTACCGCCTGAACCAGACCACCCCCGTCTGGCCGATCATGCACGCGGTTCTCAAAGGCGTCACCCGCGATCAGATGATGGCCCGCCACCTGGCCAATCACATCCAGGTCGCCTATGCCCCCAGCGCGAAAGATGCCCGCAAAGCCCTGTATGCCAAAGCTGCCGCGATGGCTGAACTCGGCCTGGAAGTATCGGTCTGTGGATAAAGGGGCCATTCATGTTTTCGGTTGCCGCAACCGCCGCAACTGGAATTATGCTTTTCAGGATATGCATATGTCATCGGAATGGAAAAAGTCGGAGCAAACTAAGCCGGTCGCTTTTGTGCCGGAACCTTCAGTGGACTCAGATACACTCTACCAAGTCATAGGCTTTCGGCGTCAAACGAGCGACACATTGGTTTGGCAGGCACCAATTCTAAGCATGACAGCCCAAGCGTTTCTCATGTTAATTTCCCTTGGATCGGATAGTACTATCGCCGCGAGAGCAATTGCGTCCTTATTCTCATTCACGGTTTCGTTGGCTTCAATTCATACGATGGCGAAGAGTCGCCAATTCGAACATGAAGATTCAATGTGGTGTGGAGAGTACGAAAGGCGAAGGTGGGGTGCCAATGAGGCCGACAGGCCGGCGCCCCATTATCGTCGGGGGATTATCTCGTCAAAAGGATGTTTCATTAAATTTCCGTCGTTTTACGTTTGGGTCTTTATCCTCCTACTTTTCGCCGCGGTCTCCTTGACCATTTTTATAATGGCATCTGTGCCGTGTTTTCGTGCCACGCTCGACTCCTATTTGCGCCGATAAGCGGGCCATTCAAGATTAATACTATCGCAGCCCACCGCAGCAGAAATCATGAATGTCCCCTTTACTCTCAGTTCCTCTCCACGCCCAGCCAGCCCGCGGGCTGGTTCAGGACGATCCAGCGGAAAGCGCCTGCCGTCAGGCGATCCATGTCGGGAACCAGGCTGCCTTCGTCTACCATCGCGCTGGCGACCAGGAAATTCATGCCCAGCACGCCGTCGAGGGTGAAGGAACGGCCGGCGGAATCGGTCACGGTGATGTCGGCGACCAGGACCGGGGCGTGATCGAAGATGATCGGTGTGCCTTCCATCGTGGGAAGGGCGAGTTTGTCGAGGAAGAATCCGGCGGATTTTTTGGAGCCGCCGATGCCGCCGACGGTCATTATGAATTGCCGGCCGGCCGGCGCGCCGGCAAGGCGGGGGTGATTCGTGCCGTCGGTGTCGGGGATGTAAGTGACGCCCAGGGCGGCCGCCTGTTTGCGGGAGATCATCGACACGGCCGAGCCGGTATCCAAAAGCCAGCTTCCGGATAACGTTTTGCCACGATGCGTCAGAACGATCGGCGGCGTGCGGTCGCCGTCGGGATGAAGGGGATTGGGGCCGATGATCGGATTGGCCCAGATCGCCGGCGGTTGGGCGGTGGGCGGGGAAATCTTGGTGAAGCGGCCGAAGGAAACGAAACGGAGCTTCACGTGGTGCGTGGTTTTAGGGATTGGTGCGTGATCCGCGTCCGCGGTCCTGGCGTCGTACACGTAGGTGCGAATCTTGTCGGACATGGCATTCACGTCACGCGGGTCCAGCACGACGATTTTGCCCGCGATCGCCGGCATGCCGACGACGTCCAGATCGCCGATCGCCAATGCCGTGAGGAAATCGAATCCGCCGGTCAGAGGTCCGATCTCGGCCCGGAAGGGTCCGGTGGTCAGCGCGTAGGTGGTGGCGATGGCGTCCTTCTGTTCCACGTTCACATTGGGCGCCTCGGGGGCGAGGGAGAGATAGATCGGCTCGGAGACGGCGAATTCGCTGCCGCCGCCGACGCCCACGTCCTGAAACCGGGCTTCGGATTTTCCGATGCTTTCGCGTTGGATGCCGAGCATCTCGGCCGTGTGCTGCGAAAGATCGATGGAACTTGCCCCCGTGTCGAGAAATGCCTCGACGTTGAACGCATCGCCCTCCGCATTTTTGCCCATAAGCGGCTGGCCCCCCGGCTGGCGGCGAACGACGACATTGACCCGCGGCTGATCCAGCGCCGCCGGCTGCACGCCGTCGATATCGTCCGCCAGGGCCGGACATATCATGATCAAAATCAGGAAGCAGATCGCCGATCGGCGCATATCCTCACATCTCGATGAAGTTGCCTCGGCCTGTCAGCATTTTATACGCTTCGACATATCGTTGTCGCGTTCCGGCGACGACGTTGTCCGGCAGCGGCGGGGCCGGCGGCCGCTTGTCCCAAACTAACGACTCCAGGTAATTCCGCACGTATTGTTTGTCGAAGCTGGCCTGATCGTGGCCGGGGGCGTATTCCGCGGCCGGCCAGAACCGGCTGCTGTCCGGGGTGAGGACTTCGTCGATCAGGATCAACCGGCCATCGGGCATGCGGCCGAATTCGAATTTCGTATCCGCGATGATGACGCCGCGGTTCGAGGCATGTTCCGCCGCCAGGCTGTAGAGGGCCAGGGTGCGCCGGCGCAGCTCGGCCGCCGTCGGCCGGCCGATGATTTCGGCGGCCTCTTCGAAGCTGACGTTGATGTCGTGTCCAGAGTCTTCCTTGGTTGCCGGGGTGAAGATCGGCTCGGGCAATCGCTGGCATTGCGCAAGTCCCGCGGGCAGCCGGACGCCGCAAACCGTTTGGGTGTTCTGGTACTCCTTCCAGCCTGATCCGGCCAAGTATCCCCGGGCCACGCATTCAATCGGGATAACCGACGCCTTCTTCACCAGCATCGATCGGCCCTCGATCTGATCGCGATGCGCCTTCAGCGCCGGCGGATAATCCGCCACGTCCGCGGTGAGAAGGTGGTTCTCGAACTCCGCGGCGAATTTCTCGAACCAGAAAAGGCTCAAGGCCGTGAGGATTTTCCCCTTGTCCGGAATGCCGTTTGGCATCACGCAGTCGAACGCGCTGATCCGGTCCGTGGCGACGATCAGAAGCTCTTGGCCAAGGTCGTACACGTCCCGCACTTTTCCGCGTCGAACGGGGAAAGGAAGCGAGGATTGCATCAGGGGCGGATCCATGCGGGCAGGTTACGACAGAACGGGGAGATTGCCAAATGCCGAATGCCGAATGCCAAATGCCGAATGGAAGAGGGAGGATGCGGGGCGACTCTTCTTTTAATTCGGCATTTGGCATTCGGCATTCGGCATTCATTTACCCTTTCCTTCTGCTAAGATGCCGGTCCGGGCATTATGTCGATCAAGTTCGAGATTTATCGTGACGGCAGCCGGGTGATGCAGTTCACGCCGGTGGCTCCGATGGCGATGGGACCGGAGAGCGTCCCGATGCCGGCGGAGATTTTGTTTCGCGACGGGGTCTTGATCGTCAGTCGCGCCGACGAAACCGCGCTGGGCGTGGCGTTGCTTTGGGACGTGCCGGGGCTGGGCACGTTTCATCTGGAAACCACCCGGCTTCAGCATCGCGAGCAGCCGTACAACCTCAACGTCGAGCTGGCGCGGGCCCGGCTGATGAAGATCGTGCAGAAGCAGGAGGATTGGAATCTATTTGACTTTCCCAAGGCGGAGAAATTCGTGCAGCGCTTCCGCGACGCCCAGAGCCTCCTGGCCGACGCCCTGGGCATGCTGCACCAGCCGAGCGAGGCGGCCAAGCTCGCCGATCAATCCATGATCATTTCCGTCGATCTTTCCGACCAACTGGCGAGTTTCCACGCGGAATTGCTCATCAACCGTCGCCGCCAGAGCAACGCCTTCGTGAGGCACATCGTCGGCTGCCGGATCGATCCGGTGATTCAGAACCAGAAGTATAAGGATACGCTGACCAACAGTTTTGATTACGCGGTGTTGCCCATGCGTTGGAAGCAGATTCAGCCGCAGGAGCAATCGTTTGAAGTCGCCCCCGTGGATGAATGGGTGGATTTGCTGGCCAGCAAGCGGATGCCAATCATCGCCGGGCCGTTGATCGACCTCACCGAAGGCGAAGTGCCCGATTGGATGTACATCTGGGAACACGATTTCGACACGCTGCGCGAACTGGCCTATGAATACGTCCAGAAAGTGGTGACGCGATACCGCAAATCGGTCGCGTTGTGGAACGTCTGCGCGGGCTTGCACACCAACAGCGTCTTCACCCTCAGCTTCGAGCAGATCATTGAGTTGACCCGGCTGCTGGTCGCGCAGGTGAAAACGCTTCTTCCCTCCTCCCGGACGCTGGTGACGGTGAAGTATCCGTTCGGGGAACATCACGCCCGCAGCCGCGCCAGCGTTCCGCCCATGATGTATGCCGAGATGGTCGCCCAGGCGGGCATCAGCTTTGAGGCGTTCGGGCTGGAATACGAGATGGGCGTGCCGGCGCCGGGCTTGTTCACGCGCGATCTTTTTCAGTTCAGCAGCATGCTGGACAAGTTTTCGACGCTGGGCAGGCCGCTGTTTTTAACCAGCCTTGGGGTCTCCGGCCGCGCCACCCCCGATCCGCACGATCGCTCCGAAGGCAAACTCGATCCGATTCTGGCCGGAAAATGGAAACGACCCTGGGACGCGGAATTGCAGGCCGAGTGGCTCGTCGCCGCCTATCGCCTGGCCCTCAGCAAGCCATACATCGAATCCATTGCCTGGGGCAACCTGGCCGACATCAACCCCTCGCTTCCCGCCGGCGGATTGCTCGATGACATGCTCAAGCCCAAGCCCGCGTTCCTGCGACTTCAGGAAATGCGCGAGCAATTCCACCAATGGCAACGAAAGGTCTAGACCTTGTTCGCCACGCCCTCCCAGCGCCGCGGCGTCATGGTGTTGCTGGGAATCCTCATCGCGATCCTGGCCGTTCGGCTGGCGCTCAATCCCGCAACCGTGGCTGAATCTCCCTCCGCACAAGCCCCGGCGTCCAGTCAATTGGCCGACCGGATCGATCCGAACGTCGCCTCGGAAGTCGAACTGGCCGCCATACCCGAGCTTGGCGAAAAACGCGCCGCCGCCATCGTCCAGTTCCGCGAGCAGTTCAAATCCCATCATCCGGACCAAATGACGTTTCAGCGGCTATCCGATCTGGAGCAGGTTTCCGGCATCGGCGCCGCCACGGCGGAAACCATCGAGCCGTATCTGATCTTTCGGCAAACCGGTGCGGCCCGACG
>JBEKIV010000110.1:0-12261 GCA_050011595.1 Tepidisphaeraceae bacterium | reverse complement strand
TGGCGCCGACGGGCATTAACCGTTCTCAGCCGCGAAGCACGTTTTTGTTGGGTTGCTGGAATATCGGACGTTCTCCTTTTTCGGTGAATCGGAAGCCTTGGGGTCGAAAATCCATTGGAAGTTCGCGTGACGGGCACGTGATCGTATAGGCAGGTGATCGGTGGCATCTGGAATCGTAGAGCCTCAGGGTACGGAAAAGTCGTTGCAGGTGCAGGGATCGTCCCTTTCGGGGCTGGTGCAGCACCTGCTGATGGCCGCGGACAGCTTGCCGGAATTCATCAAGGGACTGCTGAAAACGCAGGCGATCACGGTGGCGGGGACGGAGGCGGCGGCATTCCTGGTCGAAGCCCGCAAGGACCAGGCGGAAGCGACGCTGCGGCTGATCGAGCACGTCAGGACCGACAACAGCAGCGCCGAGACCCGTGCCGCGGCCGTGGCGGCTTTCCAGGAGATCATTAAGCCGGTCTTGGCCCAGGCCAAGGAAGGGGGCGCGATTGAATTGCAGAGCAACGAAGGGGGAAGCGGCGTTGAGCCGCAGTTCTGTCTTGTCACCCCGCTGCGCCGCGAAGCGATGATCGTGGGCGTAACCGCGGTCATCACGCGCTGCAAGGACCTGGGCCGGGCGCGGCAAAGGTTGTTGTCGATGCAATTGGTGGCGGGGTATTTCGACCTCTACACGCTGCGCCGGCAGAGCGAGCAATCGCAGATCGTGGCGCAATCGCACCAGCACGTGTTGCAGTTGGCGACGGCGGTGGCGACGGCGGAGGGATTTGAATCCGCGGCGATGAACCTGTGCAACGAATTGGCGACGCGCACCGGGGCGACGCGAGTGGCCTTGGGATGGATCAAGGGCCAGGACGTCCAGGTCAAAGCGCTGTCGCACACCGAGCAGTTCGACAAGCGGCAGGAGTTGGTGAAGGTGCTGGAAAGGACGATGGAGGAGTGCATCGACCAGGAGGAGCCGGTGCATTTCGAGCCGCAGGGCGGGGGCACGCAGAACGTGAGCCGGGCGGCTCAGGAACTGGCTCGGGCGGAGGGGGGCAACGTGGTGCTGACGCTGCCGCTGCGTCGCCGCGCCGAAGTCGTGGGCGCCGTGACCCTGGAATTCCCGCCGACGCACAAGCTGTCGCCGCAGGCGTCCACGGGATTGTCGGTGGCGGTCGATCTTCTGGCGCCGCAGCTTTTCGACCGGTATCAGAACGACCGCTGGCTGATCACCAAGGTGGGGCTGAGCGCCGAGGAATTGGGCAAGAAGATCGTCGGCCCGCAGCACACCCTGGCGAAAACGCTGGTGTTGGCCGGCGCCGCGGTATTCATTTTCATCTGTCTTTACAAGCCGATGTATCACGTCGCGGCGCAGTTCCAGTTCGATCCGATCGACCAGCGGAAATTGCAGGTTCCGTTCGAGGGGCAGATCGAGGACGTTTTCGTGCTGCCGGGCGATCCGATCAAGAAGGGCCAGAAGCTGCTGACGATGAAGACGTACGATCTGCAATTGCAGTTGAATTCCGCGCAGGACGAGTTGCGCAAGTCCGAGGCGGAATATCGCAAGGACGTCACGCAGGGGAAGGACGCGGATGCCGAGGCCGCGCAGCAGGAAATCGAAGTCGCCAGGGCCAAGTCGGAGTATTACCAGGAGCAGATCGATCGCGGGGTGATCCGGGCTCCGTTCGACGGGGTGGTGCTATCGGGGGATCTGATGGATCAGCGTAACGCGGCCAAGAAGCAGGGGGAGGAGCTTTTGGTGGTGGGGGCGGGCACCGGGCTGCGGGCGAAATTGTCGGTCAGCGAGCGCGACATCCAGTACCTGGCAATCGGCCAGCACGGCGAATTGGCGGCGCAGTCGTTGCCGACGGAGAAATATCCGTTCACGATCGACCGGATCGTGCCGATGGGCGAGACCAAGGAGGGGGACAACACCTTCACGGTTTACGGGCATCTGGACGGGACGTCGCCGGACTGGCGTCCGGGCGTTCAGGGCGAGGCCAGGGTGGATATCGAGCGTCGTCCGCTGATCTGGATTTGGACCCACAGGTTCTTCGATTATCTGAAGTTCAAGTTGTGGATGTAGTCAATTGATAATTGATAATTGACAATTGACAATTTCTTAACGTGCTCCAACTCAGACCGACATTTTCCGAATCCTGGTATCGGGTTGCGGAGTTGAAACCGAAGCTGAGGGCCGGGGCGCAGATATCGCGGCAGTTTTATCGCGGCGACCGGTGGTACGTGGTGCGCGATCCGGCGGGGAACCAGTTCCATCGGCTCAGCGACGCGGCATATCGCTTCGTCGGCCTGCTGGATGGCCGACGAACGGTGGAGCAAGCCTGGGAACTGGTCGGAGGCCAACTGGCCGACGACGCGCCGACCCAACCCGAGGTGATCCACGTTCTCAGCCAGCTTTACGCGGCCAATCTGCTGGAGACGAACATCACGCCCGACGCGATGGTGCTGCTGCGGCGGCACAAGAAGCTGGTGCAGCAGAAGATGCAGAACCGGCTGATGAACGTGCTGTTCCCGCGGATTCGATTGTGGGACCCGGACCGGTTTCTTTGCCGGTGGATGCCGGTGGCGCGGGTGCTGTTCAGCAAGGTCGGGGCGGTGATCTGGCTGGTGGTCATGGGCCTGGCGCTGGCGGTGCTCCTGCCGCAATGGCAACAGTTGAAAGCCGCGGCCGGGAGCACGCTCGATTTTCAACACAATATTGAAAACGTTTTTCTTCTGTACGGGACGTTCGTGGTCATCAAGTCGATTCACGAATTGGGCCACGCGTTTGCGTGCCGGCGGTTTGGGGGCGAATGCCATGAATTGGGCCTGATGCTGTTGGTGCTGGTGCCGACTCCCTACGTGGATGCCTCCACGGCCTGGTCGTTTTCGAGCAAATGGGAACGGGCGTTCGTCGGGCTGGCGGGGATGATCGTCGAGCTTTTCGTCGCCGCGCTATGCGCCTTCGTCTGGCGGTTCACCAATGCCCAGGCTTATCCCCTGGTGAGCCAGCTCGCCTACAACGCGATGTTCGTCGCCAGCGTTTCGACCGTGATTTTCAACGCTAATCCGCTGCTGCGCTATGACGGTTATTACATTCTTTCGGACCTGCTGGAGATTCCCAATCTGCGGCAGAAGAGCACGGAATATTCGCTGGGGCTGATCAAGCGGCACGTTTTCCGGCTCAAGCTCCAGCAACCGCTTCCGCCGGTTGGCCAGCGAATCTGGCTGCTGTCGTACGCCATCGCCAGCAGCATTTACCGGGTGTTCATCGGCCTGATGATCGTGATCATCGTCTTCACCAAGGTTCCGATCATCGGCGTCCTGATGGCGATCGGCGGGGTGGTCACGTGGGGGTGCGTGCCGATGTACCAACTCGTGAAGTATCTGGCGCTGGATCCGGAGCTTCACCGCAAGCGCAAGCGGGCGATTTCCTTCAGCCTCCTGGTCACGGCGGCGGTGGTGCTGCTGGTGTTTCAGGTTCGTTTTCCGGTGCACGTCGATTTCGCCGGCATCGTGCAGCCGGACGATCCGGTCAACGCCGATGGAATCGTTCAAAGCGGCACGCTGAAATCCGCGGGGAGCGGGCGCGTCGTCGCCGTGGTCGCGCATGACGGCCAACTCGTGAACGCCGGCGATACGATCGTGCAGCTTGACGATCCGGAGGTTCGGCGAGACCTGGTGGTTTACAACGCGAAGGTCCAAGAGATCGAGGCCAAGATGCGCCAGGCCCGGGTCGAGGACCAGATCGATTTCATCAAGGACAGCGAAGACCTGAAAGTGGTGCAGGATGAATTGAAGGACGCCGAGCGCCAGGAGTCGGAACTGACGATCGCGTCGCCGTTCACGGGCCGGCTGGTGGCGCCAAACCTGCACGAGTTGGCCGGCACCTTCGTGCAGCGCGGGCAGGAGATCGGGCGCGTGGCGGTCCTGGACAGGCTGGTAATCAAGGGGGACATCGAGCAGACGGATTTCGAGTTGATCCATCGTATCGAGACAGTGAAGGTTGAAGTCCGCCTGGCCGGGAGGCTGGGTCAGGCCATTCCCGGCGGGAAGCTGAAGCTGCCCCCGGCGGGGGTGATGGAATTGGCGGATCCGTCGCTGGGAGCGCGCGGGGGAGAAGGCATCCAGGTGGACACCCGCGATCCGAACGGTCTTCGCACGCTGATCCCAACCTTCGAGGCCTGGGTCAAGCTCGACAATGCGGGGGGGCAATATTATCCGGGCCAGCGGGCGTTCGTGCGTCTGACGGTGGATCGCCGCACGCTGGCCTGGCAGTGGACGAACAAATTCCTCCAGTTGTTCCACGCCCACGATCCGAACAGGTGGTAGGCATGTCGGTGGTTTTGGATGATCTGTGGTCGATCTTCGACGCCCGGCGGGTGAAGGCGCCGGAGCTTCGTGGGCTGGATCAGTTCTTCAGCGGGATCGTCGGTTGGGCGAAGAACAAGCGCCGCGTGCTGCCCGGGCTGATGGAGCAGGCCGAGCGGATCGAGAAGCTGGAGCCGGAGATTCACATATTGGGGTCGCAGCGATTCAGCGAAGAGGTTTCGGCGTCGCGCGACCTGGCGCGGCTGGGCCGGCTGGAGGGGGAGGCGCTGGACCGGGCCTTGGCCCTTGCGCGGGAGGCGGCGCTGCGGGCCGTGGGGCTGCGGCCCTTTCCGGTTCAGATCGCCTGCGCTCTGGCCATGCTGCGCGGCCTGATGACGGAAATGGCCACGGGCGAGGGCAAGACCCTGGCCGCGTCGCTGACCGCGGCCGTGTGGAGCTGGCATGGCAAGCCGGTGCACATCATCACGGTCAATGATTATCTGGTGGGCCGCGATGCCGAGGAAATGGGCCCGGTTTACCGGATGCTTGGGCTGAGCGTGGGCCACGTGATTCACGAAACGATGCGGCAAGAGCGGTTCGACCATTACCGCCGAAACGTGGTCTACGTCACGAGCAAGGAATTGGTCGCGGACTTCCTGCGCGATCAGATTGCGTTGGGGAATTTGCGGTCGTCCACGCAGACGGTGGTGGGGTCGCTGATGTCCGGGGCGCAGCGGAGCCCGCTGCTGGTGCCGGGGCTGTGGAAAGTGATCGTCGATGAAGCGGATAGTCTGCTGATCGACGAGGGCGTCACGCCGCTGATCATTTCCAATTCCCCGGAGGAGGAGGGAAACGCCTCGCTCTACGAGCGGGCCGATGCCATGGCCACGCAGTTGGAGGCCAAAGTCGATTTCAAGATCGACTGGACGTTGCGGCAGGTGGATTTGACCCCGCGCGGCGAAGAGCGGCTCGACGTGCTGTGCGAGCACGACGGAGGATTCTGGAAAGGAAAGCGTCGGCGCGAGGAATTGGTCGTTCAGGCTCTTTCCGCCCGGCACTGTTTCACGCGCGACGAGCATTATCTGGTCAACGCGGAACAGAAAGTGCAGATCATCGACGAATTCACCGGCCGCATTCTGGCGGACCGGTCGTGGCGCCATGGGCTGCATCAGGCGATCGAGGTGAAGGAAGCCGTTCCGGTCACCGCGGACAAGGAAAACCTGGCGCGGCTGAGTTTCCAGCGATTCTTCCGGCAATACCCGGTCATGTCGGGAATGACCGGGACCGCGTGGGAAGCCCGGGAAGAGATGTGGCGGATTTACCGCCGGCCGACGGTGCGCATCCCCACCAATAAGCCGTGTATCCGAACGCATCTGGGGCTGCGGATGTTCGACGCGCTGAACGAGAAATGGGAAGCGGTGGTTCAGCGGGTGTGCGAAATCAACCAGACGGGCGCCCCGGTGCTGGTGGGGACGCGGAGCGTGCTGGCATCGGAGGAGTTGAGCCGGCGTCTGGCGGCGGCGGGCAAGGCCCATCGCGTGTTGAACGCGACGCAGACGGCGCAGGAGGCGTCGATCATCGCCGAGGCGGGACAGCCGGCCAGAATCACAGTGGCCACGAACATGGCCGGTCGAGGCACGGACATCAAGCTGGGGCGCGGGGTGACGGCGTTGGGGGGGCTGCACGTGATTGCCACCGAGCCGCATGGCTCGGGGCGCGTGGATCGCCAGCTTTTCGGCCGCGCCGCCCGCCAGGGCGACCCCGGCTGCGCCCAGATGTTCGCCTGCGCGCAGGACGACCTGCTGGTTCGGCACGTTCCGCGGCTTCGGCTGAGCTGGCGTGCCATCGGCGCGGAGCGATTGATCGGCGTCGCCCAGTCACGCGCGGAAAAGCTTGCCTCCTTTAACCGCAAACAGGTGTTGCGCAACGACGATTGGATGGATCAGTCGCTGCCGTTCTGATTTTTCATTTTCGCTTCATCTGACAGATTTATCCTGTATTAGGGCGTCTAAATCGATTGCAGGTTGGGGGGTCTGCGTGTCAGACTCCGGTCGCACGTGGCGGGTGGTGCGTATGCCCATCGAAGCATCCATTGGCAAGGTTGGAGATTTGTACGACTCTCAGGTGAACGCACGGCATCCGGTGGCGTACGTCTTGCACAGCAGCGAGATGTACGGCACGGAACGAATGGCGCTGGCAACGGCGCAGGGATTGGCGGGGGCATTCAACACGATTTTTATCGGACCTCGCGGCCCGGCCATGTGGGAGGCGCAGCGCCTCGGATTCGAAACGCGCTATTTTCAGACCACCAAGGCGCTGATTCAGACGATCCGGCCGCTGTTGCAAACCTATCCTTCCCTGACCATTGCCTCGACGTTGCCTCGCTTCACGCTGATGTGCATGGGGTTGAACGTGATTTACCGCCGGCGGATCAGGCACGTTTACGTGATCCACGGGAGTTGCGAAGAGGAAAAGGATTTCGGCCGGATCAGGTATCTGAATCCGTTGGACATCACGATTGTCGCGGTATCCCAATACGTGAAGCGGAAGTTGATCGAACACGGGTATCGCGCGGACCGGATCGAGGTGGCGCCGAACTTTCTGCTTCCGGAGCAGATCGAGGCCGTTCCCAAGCACGGGAAATTCACGGGCGGGGTGAAACGGGCGATGTCGGCCGGGCGGCTGGCGGAAGCAAAACGGTTCGATCTGCTGCTGGACGCGGTGGATTGCCGGCCGGAGTTGGCGGATTTTCCCATGGAGATCGCCGGCGACGGCGAGTTGCTGGAATCGCTGCGCCGCCGCGCCGAAACCAATAATTCCAACGTTCATTTCCTGGGCTTCGCGCACGACGTGCCGGAGCGGTATGCGCGCTCCGATCTGCTCATTCATCCCTGTCCGACCGAAGCGTTCGGAATGGTGGTGATCGAAGCGATGGCGGCGCGGATTCCGGTCCTGGTTGCCGACGAAGGGGGGCCGGCCACACTTGTCGAAGAGGGCATCACCGGGTTCAAATACCGTGCAAACGATCCGCGGGACCTGGCGCGGCGATTGGTGGAGTTGCGTAACGCCGATCCGGAGCTGCTCAACCGCGTGACGGCCAACGCGGCCCAATCGCTCCAGACGCGTCTATCGGCGGCGGCATCGCTGAAAAGATACCGGCAGGCGTTCGCTCCGGTAGACTCCGTGTGATATGCCCGGCACCCATCGCCATCCCGTCCTTTACGTCCTGCACAGTAGCCAGCTTTACGGCACCGAACGAATGGCGCTGGCGACGGCGCAGGGATTGGCGGAGGAATTCGAAACGATTTTTATCGGACCTCCGGGGCCTGGGCTGATCGAAGCCGAGCGGCGCGGCTTTCAAACCCGCCAATACCGCACCAGCCTGGACTTGGCGCGCGTGCTCAAGCCGCTGTTGAAACAATACCCCTCGCTGACGTTCGTCGGCACCGGCCCGCGTTATCACCTGGTCTGCATAGCGCTTAACCTCTTTTTCAGGCGGAAGATAAGGCATCTCCAGGTCCTCCACGGGGGATCGGGCATCGACAAGGATTACGCCCGAAAGAAAGTCCTCAATTGTTTCGATATTACTTTTGTAGTGGTTTCGGAATGGTCGAAACAGAGATTGATCGACCATGGAGTTCGGAATCGGATCGAGGTGATCGGGAATTTTCTCACGCCGGCCCAGCTTGGAGAGATTCCCAGGCGGCCGAGCTATGATTTACCGGGCGTGCGACGGGCATTGATCGTATCGCGCGTCGATCACCTGAAGCGGGTGGATTTGCTGCTGGATGCGTTGGATCGCCGCCGGCAGGAACTATCCGACATTTCGTTCCGAATTCTCGGAGTCGGGCCGGAGATTGACCTTTTGCGGGAGCGTGCTCGCCGCACGCATCCGAACGTCCAGTTCGCCGGGTTCAGCGATAACGTCGCCGGCGAAATGGCCCAGTCCGATCTGCTCGTGCACACGTGCGCGGTGGAGACGTTCGGCCTGGCGGTGCTGGAGGCGATGGCGGTAAATCTGGCGGCGCTGGTGCCCGACCAGGGCGGAACGGCGGTGCTGATTCAGGATGGCGTGTGCGGATTCACGTTCCGCGCCGATGATGCCGATCACTTGGCGCAACGGCTTGTGGAGTTGAAGGACGCTCCCGCGGAACTGTTCAACCGGATGGTCCAGAATGCAGTTGGTAAAGTCCATAGTGAGTACAGTGCCGAATCGGCCCTGCGGCGTTATCGCCAGCTCTTCGCGCCGGCATGAGGCCGCGTTCACCCGTTGCACTCCGCTCATTTACGCGCTTCACAGCAGTGAAATGTACGGAACCGAACGCATGGCCCTGGCCACCGCGCAAGGCCTGGCCGGCGATTTTGAGATCATCTTCATCGGTCCGCGCGGTCCGGCGCTCGACGAGTCGCGCAAACTCGGCTTTGAAACGCGATCTTTCCAGAGCATTCCCCAACTGGTCCGGCTGCTCTGGGGAATCCTTCGTCAGTTTGATTGTCTGACGTTCGTCTCAACGCTGCCGAGGTACTCGGCCATCTGCATGGTGTTGAATTTGTTTCTTCGCCGGCAAATCCGGCACATTCAAATGATTCACGGGGGAGGGGACGAGCGGAAGGATTTCGCCGGGCTGACGCATTTCAACAGGTTCGACATGACGTTTGTCACCGTTTCGGATTATTCCAAAGAGCGGATGATCCTGCATGGCGTGGCTGCGGATCGGATCGCAGTGGTGGGGAATTTCCTGAGCGAACAGCAGTTGGCGTCGATGCCGCGGCGGGCGGGGTACGATCGCGACGGCGTGCGGACGGTCGCGGTGGTCTCACGGATCGATCCGCCCAAGCGGGTGGATTTGCTGCTGGAGGCGCTGGACCGCCGGGGGGCGGAGTTGGGGGATGTCACGTTCCGGATTTTCGGCTGGGGACCGGACCTGGAAAGACTCCGTGCGCGCGCTGCCAAGACGCATCCCAACGTCCAATTCGCCGGATACGTTGACAACGTCGCCGCGGAATTGGCCAAGGCCGACTTGCTGCTGCACACCTGCCCCGTCGAGGCGTTCGGATTGGCGGTGCTGGAGGCGATGGAGGTCAATCTGGCCACGCTGGTGCCGGACCGCGGCGGAACCGCCAGGCTGGTCAGCGACGGCGTCACGGGTTTCACGTTCCGCGCCGACGATGCCAACCATCTGGCCGGCAGGCTCGTCGAGTTGAAAAACGCCCCGGCCCAACTCCTGAACCGGATTGCCCGCGGCGCGCGCGCCTCCTGCAATGCCAGATTCTCCGCCGACGTTTCGATCCGGAAATACCGCCAGTTGTTCACGCCCGAACCGTAGAAGTATCATGCCTGTCCGGGCCGCTTGATGCCGAATTATTCACGACAACCTTTGTTGTACGTTCTACACAGCAGCAAGCTTCACGGCACCGAGCGGGTTGCGCTGGACACGATGCAGGGGTTGGCGGATGAGTTCGAGCCGATTCTGTTCGGTCCACCGGGGCCGGCGATGGAGGAAGCCCAGAGGCTGGGCTTCGAAGCCCGCCCATTCAGGGGGGCCAGGCAATTCGCCAAGTCGTTGCGCCCCTGTCTGGCGCGACATTCATCGGTGACCTTCGTCGCCACCGGCGTGATGCACTCGGCCGTGTGCCTGGCGCTGAACCTCCTCTATCGCCGCCGCATCAGGCATTTTCAGATCGTTCACGGCGGGTCGAGCGACCTGCACTCATACGGACGAAAGAAATGGCTCAATCATGCGGGCGTGAGATTCCTGGCGGTTTCGGATTGGACGAAACAGAAGCTCATCAGCTACGGCACGCGCGCGGATTTGATCGACGTGGTCCCCAATTCCATTCCGGCCGATCGGGTGGCCGGCTTCCCCAAGCGCCCGCGATACGACTCCCCCGGCGTGCGAGAGGCGATCGTGGTCTGCCGGCTCGACCCGATGAAGCGCGTCGGCCTGCTGCTGGATGCCTTGGATTGCGGGCCGGGGGAACTGCGGGAGATTTCCTTCACGATCTACGGGACCGGCGGCGAGGCGGATGCGCTGAAACGGCGCGCCGCGGCGAGTCATTCCAACGTCCATTTCGCCGGATTCAGCGGCGACGTGCCGGCGCGGATGGCGCAGGCGGATTTGCTGGTGCATACCTGTCCCCAAGAGCCGTTCGGATTGGTGATCCTGGAAGCGATGTCGGCGAACCTGGCGGTGTTGGCGGCCGACGCGGCCGGACCGGGGGCGATCATCCAGGAGGGCGTCAATGGATTCAAATTCCGTCCGGAGGATGCCGGGCATCTGGCCCAGCGGCTGCTGGAATTGCGGAACTCGCCGGCCGAGGCGTTCAACGCCGTCGCCGCCGGCGGCCGGCGGACGGTGGAGGAAACGTATTCATCGCAAAAAATGCTGGAAAAATATCGAGGTCTTTTCCGACCGCTGCCGGCATAGTTGTGCAATTGGGGTCGATCCTGGTCAACGTTTCCGTTGGCATAACCGCGCTGCGCCGACGACGCCCGAGGGAACCCATGTATAATGCTGCGCATTCGACCAACGATCGGCCAGCGATGGAAATCCTATGAAACCAATCTCGCGGCGCGATGCTTTCAAGGCGGCTCTCTTGGGTTCTGTTTCCATGCAATTTGTCGATGGATGGGCACCGGCGATCGCCGGGTCGCGCACAAACTCGCCCCCGAAACCGGCTGCCGGCATCGAGGGGCAGCGCAGGGCTGATCTCGGCGATGGCACGTACCTCAACCCGATCGTGGCCGGCGACCACCCGGACCCGACCGTGCTGAAGGACGGGGACGATTACTACATGACGTTCTCGTCGTTTTTTTCCTATCCCGGCGTCATCATCTGGCACTCGCGCGATCTGGTGAACTGGGCGCCAATCGGTCCTGCACTAACGAAACCCATCGGCACGGTTTGGGCAATGGACCTGGTCAAGCACAAGGGGCGCTACTTTATCTACATTCCGGCAAATCTGGACGGCCGGCAGTCGATCCTCGTCATCCACACCGATCATATCCGCGGCCCGTGGAGCGACCCGATTGACCTCAAGGTGTCCGGTTGCATCGATCCAGGCCATGCCGTCGGTGAGGACGACAAGCGCTATCTGTTTTTTAACGGCGTCCGCAGAATTGCCCTGACCGATGATGGCTTGGCGACGGCCGGCGCATTGGAACAGGTCTACAATCCTTGGCGCTACCCGGAGGACTGGGTGGTCGAAATGTTCGCGCCGGAAGGCCCGAAGCTCTTTCGCCGCGGGGACTGGTTCTATTTGGTTGCGGCGGTGGGCGGCACGTCCGGTCCGCCGACAAGCCACATGGTTATCGTCGCCCGCTCGCACTCCATCCACGGACCCTGGCAGAACTGCCCTCACAATCCGATCGTCCATACCCAAAGCGCTGAAGAACCGTGGTGGTCGCGCGGCCATGCCACCGTGGTCGAGGGGCCGGGGGGCGATTGGTGGATGATCTATCACGGTTACGAAAACGGCTTTCGCACGCTTGGCAGGCAAACCCTGCTGGAGCCGATCGAATGGACTGGTGACGGCTGGTTCGTCGCAAGAGGCGGAATGCTGTCGCAGCCACTTGCCAAACCCAGCAAGGGACTGCCGGGTCCGTCGGGCTTTGCGCTCTCGGACGATTTTTCGACAAATAAGTTCGGCGTGCAATGGAGCTTTTTCAATCCCGGCGCCGATGAGATGAAACGCGCGCGTTACGAAGCCAGCGCCCTGGTGGTTTCGGGCAAGGGCACAACCCTAGCCCACTGCTCTCCTCTCACCTTCCTCGTGGGCGACCGAAGCTACGAGGCAGAGATCACACTAGATATTGGCGACGGCGCCCAAGCGGGAATATGCCTGTTTTACAGCGAGCGCATGTTCTGCGGCATTGGCTTCAGCAACACGCAGATGTTCACCTATAACTATGGCCAGGAGCATAGTTGGATGCGCCAGGACATGGCGACCCAAACGGTGCGACTG
>JBEKIV010000109.1:0-24338 GCA_050011595.1 Tepidisphaeraceae bacterium | reverse complement strand
CATTTCAGAACCTCCTGCAAACATTGCTCTACCTTCGGGAGAACGTGCATAGCGTTCTGTTTGACAAGACTTACGTCCTCCGCGCGAAGGGGTCGGAAATGAGCTAACGCGTTGCGCACATTGCCGATCTCGTCAAGCTTCGTCTTTACGATCTCCTTCGACGCACTGAAGTAAGGCTTAAAATGCTTCCAGTTGGTTTCATCGATAATGAGCCGTATCAACTCGCCGCTCGTCAGATACAGCAATGGGCACGTTGCTGGAAATCCCAGATAACCGTAAACCTCGTCTTGACTTCGACGCTGCGAGGTTGCTGCCGCAATCGTGACATCTTTTCCTTCGTCACTTGAAATCTTCAAAGATCGCCAGTGTTCGCCGTAATTGGCTTTTAAGATAATGTAGACGAACATCCGTAACGCGTTCTCAACGCGAAACAGAACGTTGATGGCGTCGAAATAAATGAGATGGATGTAGTTGAATGGTATGTCGACCTTTTCTTGATCCTTGGCCGCAATTCTCCAGTCCATATCTTGGTCCCATTCGCGCGTGATCGCGAGTAGCATTATCTCAATCTCTTGTCGTTACCGCAACGGAGGCAAGTCGCAAACGGGCGACGCCCAATGTCTGCTCGCATCTCCTAATTGGATCGGTCCTGCTCTTCGTTTTGTCCTGGCTTCCGCGTTGCCCATTTACGCCGGGCTGAGATTCCACTGCTTGGCGCGAGCGGCCATCGCGTTTGCGTGCGTTGGCCAATCGTGGAGCGTGGCGGGGTCGAAATCCGCGCCGTTCGGCCAAACCAAGGTTTTGACCTCGGGATCGATCCGCACTTGATTGAAAACCGTCAAGTCCCGCAGTGGGCCGAGAAGCTCTCCGGCGAGCACCGATTGAAAGTCGATCACCTGCACCGTGGCATCGTCGAATTCGACGCGCAGCGTATAGGGAGCTTCGATCTTGAACGATCGGACACGGTGCAATGGGTGTTTCATCGAGCGTGATTCCGGCATCAGAGAAGTATACCACGCGACGACTGGCCGTAGCACCGATGTGACCAGCCGCGATGGCATATTGGGTGCAGGAACTGTTTCGGAAGCCCCACGACGCGCGAGAATCCCCACGGCGGCGCCGTGGGCGTTCCGGGAAGCCCAAGGGGTTTGAGGCAGCTTCTTAGCAGGCGATGCTCAGTTCGGCCGGGGAACGGTTCGGTTCATGTCGCGGATTTTTCCCCAGGGCTTGGGCCGGGGCGTGGTTCACGTAGTAATCCCATAGAATTTGGGGATCGCGAATGTCGCGGCGATAGAACTCAGAACAATACCAGCGATTGACCGTCCCCATGGCCTGAGCATATCTCTCCGCAAAATCCGCCGCGCCGCCGCTTTGGATGTAGTAAATCACAAGCAGTTCCGGATCATCGACCTCCCGGCCGTGAGCTTCGGAACAAAACCAGCGATTCATCGGGCCGAATGCCTCGGCCAACTGAAGCCGAACACGAAACTCCATGAGGACTCACCCTCCGATGCGATATATTCTATCGAGCGGCTGGCGGGAAAAAAAGGGAAAGCGCGAGGTTATGACGACGCACACGCCAGCCGGGAGGTCTCCGAGTTGGAGCGATCCCATTTTCTGTTTCGAGGCCTATTTTTCGCTTTCAATCGACCAATCCTCGATCCGCAAACCCGTAACTTTGCGAAAATCAGCGGTGTTTCGGGTAACCAGGACCGCATCACAAGCAAGGACGATCGAGGCGATCTTCAGGTCCATTGCGCCGATCCGCACCCGCTGTCGGCGGAACTGTTCCGCAATTATCGCCGCGGGATCGTCGTATTCCAGGACAGTCATCCGGCGGAAGGTCGCCAAATGTTGCAGAAGGCGGGCGTAAACGTGGATTTCCGATCTGGATGATCTGACCCGGTTCAGCGAGGCCATCCAGCCGCGCATTTGCTCTTCGTAGTTGATCACAGTGGTGACTACGGAATGCTCCGCCGGAAGTTCCGCGATTCGCCGCCGAATGCGCGGCGCTTCTGGCGAATCCTTATGCGCCAGGAGGCTCAGAATGTCGGTATCCAGAACGTAGATCATCGCTTGGGCTTGGGCTTGGCCTTGCGGATGCGCGGACGGAGGGACTGACGATACTTACGCCCCAGTTTCATGGCCTGTTCAAAGACCGGGTCGCCGGCAAATCTGCCGTAGAGGTCGTCAAGCCACGCGCGCCCGTTTGGGTTTGATTCTTGTCGCCGCTGCAAGCCGGCGACCCGTTGTTCGAGGGCCGCTACGCGCCGTTCCAAGTTGACTGACATGCCGGTTTACTCCGTTCTATGGTCGCGGATAATTGTACCATCTCCACCGTCGATAGGGGTGAAGAAACGGGATTCCACGCGTAGATTCCGCGAGGAAGATCAGCGTCTCACAGCGGCGGCTTGCTCAGCTTCACCGGCTTTGCTTCCCGCGCACTGGCGTAAAGTGCGTCCATCAGCCAGCTATGCAGAATCCCATAGCGCACCGGGCATCGCGGTTCGGCTTTGCCCAGCAGGCAATCCACGAAATTCTCGACGGGGGTATAGTGTGTCTGCGTAACCTGCGGATACTTCACCATCCCCTTCTCGTTCCATTGCTCGATCCGGCCGCCGTGAATTCCCGTGCCGATCCGGCCCTTGTCGCCGGCGATAATGATCCCTTCCTGCCAGCCGGGGGTGTTGGCGGAGATGGTGACGCTGCCCAGCACGTTGCCCTCCCAGCGGATCGTCATCGCAGCGTTGATGTCCACTTCCAGGCCCTTGTTGTCGGTGATGCAGAAAACCTCGACGGCCGGGCGATCCACCAGCCAGGTGATGGCGTTGAACAGATGCGCCCCGGTATCGTACATCTGCCCCCCGCCGGACTGTTTCGGATTATGGCGCCAGGTGCCGGCGCAGCTTTTCTTCCAACCCTGGCATGAATGGGCCGTGATCGTCTGGAGTTCACCCAGCGCCCCGGCTTGAATCTGCTGGCGGATGTACGCGAACTCCTGCGTGAACGGCGCCTGGAACGCGATCTGAAAATGCCTGCCCGTGCTTTCAATCTTCTTCTTGAGTTCATGGGCATGAGCCGAATTCGTGACCATCGGCTTTTCGACCAGCACATCGAACCCATGTTCCAGACACGCGACCGCTTGCTCGAAATGCAGATTATGTGGCGTGACGATCACCACCCCGCGTAATCCCGCGGGCGGATTCTTGAGCATCGCATCCAGCGAATCGTATGTACCAACGGACGGGTCGCCATTAAGCAGATCCTTATGCTTTTGCTGATAGGCTTCCGGCCGGATGTCCACCAGCGCCGCGACCTGGGCGTCGGCGAGTCGGGCGATCAACTTGATGTGCTCCCCGCCCATCCCGCCGCAGCCGACCACCGCCAACTTCACTTTGTCCGCCAAGCGACACCTCCCAGGTTTCATAGCCGCGACTTACCCGACTACCCGCCCACAATCGCCCCGATGATGTAAAACGCCTCCGCCCCCGACGCGACCTTTTCCGGCAGCGGCGCATCGGGCGATTCATGCGAGAGATCATCCTCGCAGGCGAAGAAACGCACGAACGGCCGGCGGTTTTGCGTGATCTGGTCGCGGATGGTCCCGCGCAGCATCGGATAGCGGGCCTCCAGCGCATCCAGAACCGAACGCTGCGTGACCTGGCCGTCGACGTCCAGCTTCACCTCGCGCTGGGCGCCGGCCAGCGTGCGCAGATGCTGCGGAAGCACGACTCGTATCATGACAATGTCTGAACCTCGACCGACAGCACCGCGGGAAGATCGCGGACGATCGGAACCCAGTTGTCTCCGGCATCGGCGGAGGCGTAGACCTGCCCGCCGGTCGTTCCGAAATAGACCCCGCACGAATCGAGCGAGTCCACGGCCATCGCTTCGCGCAACACGTTGACGTAGCAGTCGCGTTGCGGCAGACCGCTGGTCAGCGCCTCCCACTGGTCTCCGCCCGACCGGCTGCGGTAGACGCGCAGTTTTCCCTCGGGGGGATAATGCTCCGCATCGCTCTTGATCGGCACGACGTAAATCGTCCGCGGCTCATGGGCGTGAACGTCGATGGCGAACCCGAAATCGCTCGGCAAATTGCCGCTGACCTCTTTCCACGAGTCGCCGCCGTCCTCGCTTCGCATCACATCCCAATGCTTTTGCATGTACAACACGTCCGGCCGCGACGGGTGCATCGCGATGCGGTGAACGCAATGGCCGACCTCCGCGGTGGGGTCGGGAATGTATTCCGATCTCAGTCCCCGATTGATCGGTTGCCAGGTCTGGCCGGCATCGTCGGTTCGGAAGGCCCCGGCGGCCGAGATGGCGATGAAAATCCGTGCGGGATTCTTCGGGTCCAGAAGAATCGTATGCAAACACATCCCCCCGGCCCCCGGCTGCCAGCGCGGGCCGGAGCCGTGCCCACGCAGCCCGGAAAGTTCCCGCCACGTCTGCCCGCCGTCGCTGGAACGGAACATCGCGGCATCCTCCACGCCGGCATAAACAACGTCCGGATCGGCCAGCGACGGCTCCAGATGCCACACTCGCTTGAACTCCCAAGGATGCGGCGTGCCGTCGTACCACTGGTGCGTGCCCGGCACGCCGTCGTAGGCAAATTTATTTCCCGCCGGCGCCCAGGTTTTCCCGCCGTCGTTGGATCGCTGAATCACCTGCCCAAACCAACCGCTGGACTGCGAGGCATAAATCCGATTTGGATCGACCGGCGAACCCTTGAGATGATAGATTTCCCAGCCGCCAAAATGCGGCCCGCTGATGTCCCAACGCCGGCGCTGGCCGTCGGACGTCAGGACGAATGCGCCTTTTCGCGTACCAACCAATAGCCGGACTTCGCTCATCGGGCCTCCCTTTGAGTATGGCCGGGATGATAACCAAATCACCTTGAGATGAAACTGTGAGGGCCGGATGGCAATTCGCTCCCCGCCAGGGAATAATCGGCGGAATGCCGATGCGCGCCCTCATCGTACTTCTGGCGTTGTCGCCGATCCCGTTTTTGCTCTGCTTGGCCGGATTTGGGTTCGCATTTGACACGGTGCTGGGAAGCTTGGCCGGCGATGTGGCCATATTCTTCCCGCTGGCATTTTTGGCGTTTTCAAGCAATGCCGCGATTTCGCAGACCTGCCGGCGCCGGCTGCGGTGGGCGCTGGGCAGTTCGTTTCTGCTTCTTCCCGCGGTGGCTCTGCATGTTGCGCCGACGTTTTCGATGAAATTCGGCTCCGCCGGCCAAATCCGCCTCGATCCGCCCCCGCACCCGATGCCCGCCGAAGGCGCGGCATTTCTCCGCGGCCTGAGCGTCAAGGAGGGCGTGATGATTTTGAAATCGCAACCGGACGAGGATAGCAATTCCACCTCGCCGTTCACTGCTTGCGACTACCTGGAATGGTTTTCTCCGCCGTCGCATTTCTACGACGAAAACGGAAATGGGTTGGACTTTCGAATGACCGGAAATGATTTGCTGCATTTCCAGGACGACCGCGGCGGATACGCGGACGTTAAATGGGACGGCAAACAGTTTGTCCTGCTCGCCAGCCACTCGGCCGGCCAGGCGGACAGCGCCAAAGTGCCCGGCGGCGCCGCGACGCTCGCCGCCAAGTTCGGCGATCTTCTTCTCATCCTCTCGCCCGTGCTCGCCTGGCTGCTGATCACGAAGTTTGCGCGGCGGCATTTTCAAGAATCCGCCGAGCCGGCGCCGTCCCTCGTGCTGGCCGCCGTGCTACAAATCGCCGGGATAATTATTCTGGTTTTCGCCGCTTTGTCAGCCCCCGCCGCGCCCGATGAAGTGAGCGGCGGCCTGCTGATTTTGATTCTGTCAGCCGCATCGGCCTGCTCGATTGCCGGCCTTTCCATCCTGGCCTGGAAGCTGCTGCACGTCAGGCTTGAAGCGGCCTAATAGGTCTGACCGGCGCTTGGGGAATCCCCACGGCGGCGCCGTGGGCGTTCCGGTCTCTGCTTTTCTACTTTCCCGCTGCGGGGATCACCTCGCATTGAAATGTGAACTGGGTTCCTCCGCTCACCTGCGTGGCCTCGGTCGCGGGGGTGGCGTATTTGCTCGAACCCTTCTCGTCCCCCTTGACGATCATTCCGGCGGCCACGTCCACCAGCACCGTCGCGGTATAACCCGTGTCTTCCTCCACGTTGCCGTCTTCGTGGTAGATGATGGCCACCGAGTTGGAAATCTGGGCCATCTGTTTGCCGCCGATCGTCTTGACCCAATCCAAACGGCACACGGAGGCCATGCGATCGTTCGGCCCCAGCTCCGCGTGCCGGGCGGCCTTGGCGGTGTTGTCCCACGTATCCCCCACCGCCACGGGATTGTCGGGATAAAAGTCCTCGTCGGGGGTGATCAAGTTGTTGAGCATATCCAGATCGTCATCGCCGGCGTTGCCGGAGAAATCGTTGGTGATCGACTCGTCCGGGTGCCGCGCCAAAACGACGGACTTGCCCGCGAACGCGGGGGGCGTCCTCTTCTCCGGTCCGTTTCCCTCCCTGTCAGTGTCGAAGCTGCCCGGATCGACGTCCGCCTGCGCGCGGATGGCCGATCCGTCCTTTTCGTCCAGAACGGTCAACGTGACTTTCCAACTCAGGGCGGTCGCGGTATTCGTCGTGGTCTGCTTGCCGTTGGTCGCCGCGGTGGAATTGATTTTGCATTCATAATGAATGGAATTCGACACTTTCTGGCCGACGTGCAGGTTTTCGTGAAGGGTGTATTTCTCCTCCGCCGCGGCCGAACCGCAGATCGCGGCCGTCCAGAAAAACACGAGCATCGCTCGCGAAATCATCGGCGGGCTTTTTTGTGTCATGACTTGACCGCCAGCAATCCCAGCAGCCGGTCTCGAAAGTCCGCGCATTGCTTCGACAGATCGGTCACAAACGCCTTGCGCCCGGCATCGTCCTCGCGCGCGGCCAGGGCCTTGCACAGAACTTCGCCATATTCCATGGCCTGCGCCTGGGAGTAGATCAGCCGCATCTCGAACGTTTTTCCGCTGGAAAACAACAGTTCTTTTTCCTCGATCGAGGAGTCGAGGTCACGGGATTCCTGCTCGATGCGAGGAAGATCGGGAACGTCGAATTCAATGCGAACGTCGGTTTTGGGAAAACCATCCATGCTCGTTTTTGCCGCCTGGCAGGCGCCGGAGATTTCCTTCACCACGCCGGCCACCGGTTCATCCGCGTGCTTGATAATGAGCATTTTGCTGACGTCGCTCTCGTCGCTCATGAGTTGGTGGAGCAAACTGTACCCCTCGTTGAGTTCGCGAATGAGGCCTCCGTTGTGCGAGGACGGCTTGGGATTTGCCGAGCACAAGCAAACGGCGATCGCGGCGACGGCAGCCAACGAGCCGAAACGCCTCCAAATATTCCTTTGCATGCAATCCTCCTTGAGAATTTCGCGGACCCTCACCGCGGCTGGCCGGTCCGGCCCACGACGGAGGCAACGGTCGCGACCAGTTCCGCCGGCTCCACCGGCTTGGAGACGTGCACCTGGTATCCCGACATCAGTGCCCGCGTCCGGTCCTCCGAGCGTGCGAACGCCGTCAGCGCGATCGCCGGCGTTTTCCCTCCGCTCTGGGCGGTCATCGAGCGGACCTGGCGCAGGAAATCGTATCCATCCACGAGCGGCATGCCGATGTCGCTCAGCAAGACATCCGGCTTTTGCTGGACGAGGATGGGCATGGCCTCCGCCGCCGAACCGGCGGTCAGAACCTCCGCCTTGCAATCTTCCAGCACCCGCCTGATCAGTTCGCGCGCATCCAGTTCGTCATCCACGACCAAGACCTTGACGCCCTGAAGCTGGGAGCGCGAGGCCTCGCCCGGCACGATTCCCGAGGCGGCGCGCGGATGCAGGCGCTCCGCATCGCCGGCCTGTGCGTGAACGACCATCAGGGGAAGCTGCACGATGAATGATGAACCCTGGCCATCTCCGGGACTGGTTGCCCGTATGGTCCCGCCATGCAACTCCACCAGTTGCTTGGCAATCGCCAGGCCGATCCCCAATCCGCCCTGCTTGCGGGTCGTGGATGGATCGGCTTGCCGGAAGCGGTCGAACACGAACGGCAGGAATTCCGGGGCGATCCCCTGCCCGGTATCGGCGACGGTCAACTCGACGTGCGAGTTGACCCGTTTGAGGATCACCTGAGCCCGTCCACCCTTGGGAGTGAATTTGATGGCGTTGGAGAGCAGGTTCCAGACCACCTGCTGCAAGCGGCCGGGATCGCCCGCCACCGGCGCCGCCAGCGGGTCCAGAATCTTCTCCAGCCTCACGCCCTTGGCATCGGCGGCCGGCTTCAGCGAATCGATCGCCGCCTCGACGATCGTCACCGGCAAAACCCGCTGAATGTCCAAGCGCAGTTTGCCCGAGATAATCCGGCTCATGTCGAGCAAATCCTCGATCAGCCGGGTTTGCACGCGTGCGTTCCGCTCGATCGTCGAAAGCCCTTGCTGCAAATCGTCGCCGCCGAGTTTTCCCCGGAGCAACAAATGCGCCCACCCCACGATGGCGTTCAACGGCGTCCGCAGTTCGTGCGACATCGTCGCCAAGAACTCGTCCTTCATCCGGCTGGCGTGCTCGGCGGCGCTGCGTGCGGCGCGCTCGCTGGCGAGCAACTGCGTTTTCTCCTCTTCCGCGCGTTTGCGCTCCGAAATGTCCCGCCAAATGACTTGAATCCCCCTGCCCCCGCGCCACGGAACCGCCACCGCAATCGCTTCCACCGGAAATGTCGAACCATCCAACCGCACACAATCTTCATAGACCGGAGGAACGCTTCCCCCCTGGCGGGTCATCTGCTTGATTCGCGATTCCACGACGCCCTTGTATTGCGGCGAGATAAAGTCCAGCGGCGACCGGCCGACGATCTGGCTCGCGTCGGTTGCGCCAAGCATCTTCACCGCCGCCGCATTGACGTAAGCGATCCGCCCTTCCGCGTTGACAAACAGGGCATCGGGGCTCAGCTCGATCAACGACCGATAGCGTCCTTCGCTTTCTTCCAGCTCCGCCGCGCTCCGCGCCGCCGCCAGCTTGCTTCGCCGCTCCGCCATCATCACGCGGCGAATGGCAAACAGGCCGGCCAGCAGCATCGCCGAAACCGCAAACCCTATGAACGGCAACAGGTGTTCCCGAGCCTGGGGCATCGTGATCCCCAGGATCCGGCCCCCGAACATCACCAGCAGCGCGCCGAACAACACCAGCCACGGCCGGCGATCCGCCGCCTCCCGCGACATCCGCAGCGCAAACAGCATCGCCGTAAGCTGCAATATCGCCGACAGAAAATAGACCGTGGCATCGAGTCGATCCATTCAACCCTTCATCCTACCCGCAAGCAGGGAAATTCCGAATGCCCAATTTTACGCCGTGCGTATCGGGTTTGCCGAGAGATCCGGGCAATAAGAATCGGCCGGAGGACCGGCCGGCTCAATTTCCACGGTGAGCCGGCCGGTCCTCCGGCCGGTCTTCGGCACCCGAAAGTTTGGGCACACCCTGCGCAACTCCATTTGGCACTTGGCATTTGCCATTCGGCGTTCATACAATCCCCATCATGAAGTATTTCTACGGCGAATTCGACGGGCAGGAATTCCCGACCGCCGACAAACTCTTCGGCTTCGATCAACTCATGCAGTTCATCATGGAACATGGCGAGCGAGCCCTTGAGGCGATCGAACAGATGATGAACGATCCGAATGACCCGGCGCAATCCGACGTGCTGGAGCAATTGCTCAAAGACGGCATGCTGGACAAGGACGAAAAGGGCCGCCTGCGCCTGACCGGCCGGGCGGTCACCAAAATGCAGCGGAAAGCGCTCATGGAGGTCTTCGCCAATCTCAAGGAGGGCCAGCGCGAAGGGCACGAGCGCGTCACCCCCGGCGCCGGCGAGGAGCGCATCGACGGCACCAAGCCGTATGCCTATGGCGACCCCGTCGCCGAGTTGGACCTCCATCAAACGCTTCACAACGCCCTGACCCGCCACGGCCTGCCCGTCGAATCCGAGGGCCGGCGCGGAATCCGATTCGATGAAAAGGATTTCGAGCTTCATCAGCACGAAGGCGTCACGAGTTGCTCGACGGTCGTCCTGCTGGACATGAGCGGCTCGATGATGCGCTACGGCCGGTTTCATGCCGCCAAGCGCGTCGCCATGGCGATGCAGGCGCTCATCCGCGGCAGATTTCCCCAGGACTCCATCGACTTCGTGGGCTTCTATTCCGGCGCCGGCAGAATCGCCGAGGCCATGCTCCCCCTGGCCATGCCCAAACCCGTCACGATTTACGATTATCAGGTGCGCCTGCGGGTTCCGATCAGCCAGCTTGGCAAGGCCCCGCAGCATTTCACGAACCTGCACATGGGTCTGCAGCTCGCCCGCCGCATCCTGCGCAAAGGCGCCGGCGAGAACAAGCAGATTTTCATCATCACCGACGGCCAGCCGACGGCTCACGTCGAAGGCGATTTTGTTTATCTGCTGTATCCGCCCGATCCGCGCAGCACGGTGGCGACGCTCAAGGAGGCCGTCCTGGCCGTCCGCGAGGGCTGCCGCATCAGCACCTTCGCTTTGATCGAGGATTATTGGGGAATGGATTGGGTTGGATTCGTCGATCAATTGACGAAGCTGACCAAGGGCGTCGCCTTCTACACCAGCAGCGGTGAACTGGCCTCCTGCATCATGGAGAGCTATCTCAGCGGCCGCAAGAAAAAGCAGTACATCGCATAGCAGTTGCCAGTGCCGAGTTGCCAGTTGCGAGCAAATGTAAAGAATCTGGTCTAACTCGAAACTCGCAACTATGAGCCTCAAACTCCTCGGCATCAGCGGCAGCCTCCGGTCTCATTCCAGCGGCCTGCGCGCCCTGAGCGTCCTGCTGGAATCCGCCAGGGAATTCGGCGCTGAAACCCGGCTGCTGGACCTGCGCCAGGCGGACCTGCCCATGTACAACCCCGACGCCGAACCGGATGCCCGCGTCACGCGCGTGCTGTCGGACGTCGCGTGGGCCGAGGCGTTCGTCCTGGCCTCGCCGGATTACCACGGCGCCATGTCCGGCGCAATGAAGAATTTCCTCGATTACCACTGGTCCGAGTTCAGCGGAAAGCTCTTCGGATATCTCTGTTCCTCGCACGAAAAAGGGATCACCGTCATGGAAGGGATGCGTCTGGCGGTCCGTCAGTGCTATGGCTGGAGCCTTCCCTACGGGCTTGCCATCGACCCCAAACAGGACCTCGATGCCGACGGCCGGATCAAAAATCCCGCCCTTCAATCGCGTCTGCGGATGGCCGCCCGCGACCTGGTCATCTACGGCTCGCTGCTCTACACCCAATTCATCGAAGACATCGCCCGAAATACGCCGGAAACGTTCGCTGCCCGATATTCGTAACGTAATGCAACGCTCAACACTCAACACTCAACGCTCAACATTGAAGTAAAAAAACGGCGAATTTCGGTTTTTTTTGCATTTCCTTGAAAGTTGAGCGTTGAGTGTTGAGTGTTGAGCGTTGCATTAATCCCACCCCCCTTCGCCCGTCAAATCCCCCCTCCTTGACGAATCCCCCCCGTTCTCCTACGAATAACCCATGCCCCCCAGCGCCGCTGAGGTCGTCGAAACCTTCGACGCCGCTGCTGAAGAGAATCGCCTTTCTACTCTGCGTCACGAGCAAACGGTCGTCCTGCCGGCAACCGGGGAGGTGTGGATGACCGGCGACATTCACGATCACCGCACCAACTTCTCAAAGCTCCTCCGCGCCGCCGACTTGTCCAACCATCCCCACCGCCATCTGATCCTCCACGAACTCATCCACGGCGATCATTACGACGCGGCCGGCGCGGAAGACAGTTGGCACATCCTTTACCAAGCCGCCGAACTCAAATGCTCCTTCTCCGGTCAGGTCCATTTCCTGCTGGCCAATCACGACCTGGCCCAGATTCAGGGCGAAGGCATCATGAAAGCGGGCTTCAGCGTCTGCGAAGCGTTCACGGCAGGGGTCAAGCGCGATTTCGGCGCCGGCGGCGACGCGGTCAGCTTTTCCATCAGCGAATTCCTCTTGTCCCTTCCCCTGGCGGTGAGATGTCCCCACGGATTATTTTTCTGTCACAGCCTTCCGACCGACGCCCAGATCGCCACGTTCGATTTCACGGTTTTCGATCGCGCTCTGAATGGCCGCGACTATCAACGCAAAACCGGCCCGGTGTATCAATTGATCTGGGGTCGCAACATGAGCCCGGCCACCGCCGCCAAATTTGCCGAGGCCGTCTTTGCCAAAATGCTGGTCACCGGCCATCCGCAAATTCGTGGCATTGGATGTATAAAAATGTCATTGGTCATTGGTCATTTGTCATTGGTCATTTGCGGATTTCGCAATTGCCAATGACCAGTGACAAATGACCAATGACCAATGACCGATGACTTCCTTCCAAACCTCTTCGCAGACCGCATCGGCGGCAAGCGTTTCGGCAAGGGGACGGATATCTATAAATTCGAGAAAATCAAACGCGCCAAACGCGCCGCGCTGGCCGCCAATCCCGGCGCGGAATTGATCGACCTGGGCGTCGGCGAGCCGGACGAAATGGCCTTTCCGGATTGCGTCCAGGCCCTGGCCAGGGCCGCGGCAAAGAGCGAGAACCGCGTCTATGCCGACAATGGCGGTTCGCTCTTCAAGGAAGCCGCGGCGCGCTGGATGCAAAACGTCTGCGGCGTCCCCGGCCTCGACCCGGCCACGCAGATCGTCCACTCCATCGGCTCCAAAGCGGCGCTGTCAATCCTCCCCGCGTGCCTCATCAATCCCGGCGACGTCGCCCTGATGACCACGCCCGGATACCCCGTGTTCGCAACCCACAGCCAATATTACGGCGGCCAGGTTCATAACCTGGCCCTGCTGGAAAAGAACAATTTTCTCCCCGATTTGAATTCCATCCCCCCGGAAACGCTGCGGCAGGCCAAATCGCTGGTCATCAATTATCCCAATAATCCCACCGGCGCATCGGCCACCCCTGAATTCTTCGCCTCGGTCGTCCAGTTCGCCAAACAACATCATCTCGTCGTCGTCCACGACGCCGCGTATGCCGCGCTCGTTTTCGACGGCAAACCACTTTCCTTCCTGGCCACGCCCGGCGCCATCGACGTAGGCATGGAACTGCATTCCATGAGCAAGAGCTTCAACATGACCGGCTGGCGGCTCGGGTTCGTCGCGGGCAATCCCCTGCTCGTCCGCGCCTACGCGGATGTCAAAGACAACACCGATTCCGGCCAATTCCTGGCCATCCAGGAAGCCTGCGCCTACGCCCTGGATCATCCCGAGATCACCAAGGCGGTCGCCGCCAAATATTCCCGCCGCATGGACGGCCTGGTGGCCGTCCTGAATCGCCACGGTCTGCCCGCGACAAAGCCCAGGGGATCGTTCTTTCTCTACGTAAAATCCCCCCGCAGCGCGATCGGCAAAGACGGCAAGCGCGTGACGTTCGAGCGGGCCGAGAATTTCAGCCATTGGCTCATCACCGAAAAGCTGATCAGCACCGTCCCCTGGGACGATGCCGGCGCTTATGTGCGTTTCAGCGTGACGTTTTCAGCCAAGGACATCTCCGATGAGCTGCGCGTCCTATCAGAAATCGACCGCCGGCTGGCCGATGCCGGTTTCGAGTTCTGACTTTTCTCCAGGATCATGCGACCTATATGTTAGGTCATACGAGATAAGTCTTAGGTCAACCTTCCCGGTTGTTTGAATTTTGCCCCCGCGTTACGATCTTTCCTTCGGAACGGAGCCCACCATGCGCATCAAGTATTTCGTCTTCGGAGCGGCCAGTTCATTCGTCGTGCTTCTGATCGTCGGAGTGATCTTTGCCATCCGCGCTCATGCCAACGGCGAGGATGCCGGCGGCGTTGCCGCCGCCCAGCCCGCGGCGCAATCCGCTGCCGCCCCGGCAGTTCTTCCGCACAACCCCTTCACACTAAATCCGCCCCAACCCCAGCCGGCCGCCGTCGGGGATGTCGATCCGGCTTCCATCGGCTACACCGTTCTGGCCAGCGCCGATTCCGGCCGCACGATCTTCGCGCAAAAAACCGATGCCGCGACTCCGCGGGACGCCATCCTCGCCGCCCTGCGCGACATGACCCGCATCCTTGATTCCAAGCCATCCGTGATGGGCGCTTTCGCCGACGCCCAGCAACAGCGCCGCGGCGGCGCGACCTTCACCGGCCTTCTCAAGAGCCAACCCATCAAGGGTATCCTCATGTGCGGCATCGGCGACAAAGGGGCGGCCATCACCATCATCTACGACCGCGCCAACGCTCCGAACACGGATTGGGCCAAACTGACCGCCGCACTTCCGCTGAACCTCCAGATGCAGACCCAGAGCTTCGGCGACGGCGCCGGCACCATCAGCATTCCCCCCAACTGGAAGATCACCAGCGCGAGCAACATCGGCTCGATCTTCGTCCAAGGCCCCGCCCAGCAATCCGTGAGCCTGGGCACCGGCATGGAGGTTCTCACCCCCGATTCGGTGGGCGCGTCCGTGCAGAACCAGCTCGCCGCCAGCGGTCAATTGACCCCGGCCATGCGAATGCTGGTTGCTCCATTCACCGACCCTGCCGAAGCCTTGAGAAATCTCACGCCGCAACTGAGCGAGATGTCGCAGGTCCGCGGCGGACCGGCCATCACGCTCGATCAAATCCTGGAAACCGACCCCGTCCAACCGCAATTGCCCAACAGCCGGGCCGCCCGCATTTACTACCGGACCACGCAATCCCTCAATGGCCAGAGCACCCGTTTCCGCGCCTGGGTACAGTTGGAATGTTACGCCGTCGGCAACGGAGTGTGGGGAATCTACGCGTGCACCGTCAGCGGCCCCGACTCGACATTCGACGCCAACCTGCCGATCATGCTCGACATCGCCAAATCCTGGAAGCTCAACGACGCGGTCGTCGCCCAGCATTCGCAGCAGAACATCGCCGCCTCCAACGCCCGCTTCCAGGCCTTCGAGCAATCCCAGAAGGAAAAGCAGGACGCTTTTGACGACTACCTGGCATCTGTCCAGCACAACGAGCTCATCCGCGAACGCAGCAACGCCGATTTCGACGAGGTCATTATCGGATATCGCACGGTTTACGACACCGAAACCGGCGAGCACCGCTCGGTCGATCTCGGCAACGTCGACGGGATCGTCAATGCCCTGAACGAAGGCGATCCGGGACGATACGTGCAGATTCCACTGCGGGATGAGGAGTTCCCCTTGCCGCAAGGACGATGAGGGAGGGAATCTGAAATCCGAAATCCGAAATCCGAATGACGAATCAAATCCGAAATCCGAATGACCAAACGAAGACCGCTTCGTCATTCGGATTTCGGATTTGATTCGTCATTCGGATTTCGGATTTCGGGTTTCCGCGATAGGCTACGTCGATGCGGAACCAACCGGCAGTCACCGCCTACCTCGCCTTCGGCGCCAACCTCGGCGATCGGGAGCGAAACATCCGCACCGCGCTGGCGGCCCTGGCCGACACCGAAGGCGTCCGCATCACCCGCACTTCATCGCTGTTGGAAAACCCGGCCGTCGGCGGCCCGGCCGATGCCCCGGCATTCCTCAACGCCGCCGCCGAGGTCATAACGACCCTCGGCTCCCATGCCCTGCTGCGCCGGATCATGGAAATCGAGCAGCAGATGGGCCGCCTCCGCCGCCGGAAATGGGAACCCCGCATCATCGACATCGACCTGCTTCTCTACGGCGATCAGATCATCAGCAGCCAGGAACTGGTCATCCCCCATCCCCTGATGCACGAGCGCAGATTTGTACTGGAGCCGCTGGCTGAGATCGCGTCCGAAGCCGTCCACCCCATTCTACAGATGACCGTCGGCGGCTTGCTGCAAAATCTCGACCGGCAACCGCCGGCACCGTGATTTATGAACCTGGCCGGCGTGGTCTTTCGTTCGCCGGCGAAAATACCCATGTATCGATCGCGCGGGTTTGGGTGGTCATCTCGACGTGCATCTGCCGGCCAAGCTCGGTCAGCACGTCATTCAGTTTCTGATCCCCGCCCGGCTTGTCCAGGCCGGGCAGGGGCAGCTTGAAGTTGTCGGGGAATTCAATGCGGGCCTCTTCGCTTCCCTTCCATTCATTGATGACGGGGCGGCCGAACATTTTTGTAAGCTGCCCAAAGAAAAACTTCACATCGCCTGCCGAAGCGCGATCCTCTTTAACTTCGGTCAACGAAACCGAGGTCACGCCGCCAGGCCAGTCCTCTTTCGTGTAAATGCCATGCGCCACCACAACCTGGCGCTGGAGGATTTGTTTGTCCACTTCGAATGCGGCCGGCGTGCCGCGCACGGCATCCTGAAACGCCTGCAATTTCGCGTCGGTGGCGGCGCCGTGGCGGATCACCCAATCGCCATCGATCCGGATGTCGTGAATCTCCGCCGGCAGCACGTATTGCTCCTGCGTGAGGCCGATCAGGTTGACAACCAGGCTTCCCAGTGTCCACGGGCGCTGGCTCGATCGCAGCCAGCGTTCAACCCGGTGCGTCCGGTTGTCGAAATCCAGGAACAATGCCCCCGGCGGCTGGGTCGTGTAGCCCGCGTCCGCGCTGCCGATGACGCCATTGATGTTGGTCGCATCTCTGACGGAATATTTGTCGTGCAGGAATCCTTTTCTGGCCGCGATGAACGGCGGTCGAATCCTGCGCACCGCCTCCGTCTCGTCCAGAGTGTAAACCGCGTCAAACTCCGCCCGCCAGGGCGGATCGATTTGGGGCTGAGTGGCCGGCGCCGGTTGCGTGACGGCCAGCGGCTGCGATCGAATCGCCCCGGCGTCATCCGGCGCCTGGGCATGGTTTGGGGACCCAGCGACCTGCCTCGTGACGACGATCGTCGTGGCCGCTCCCGCGGCAAGGATCACGATGGACGCGACAATCGTTGCAACGACCTTGAACTGGGTCCAGAACATCATCCTGATCGCGCCGTTTGCGATGGCCAGCAGATGCAGCGGCGCACCGGCGGGCGACGCGATGCCCGAAGAAATCGACGTGGCCAGTTGGGCCGGAGCGGCCTCGGTCGCATTCGACGCCAGAGCGGCGCTGAGGCTGGTTACAGTCGTCGCGTGTCCCGATCGGGCTAGGCGGTTCCGTAGTTTCTCCAAGGCCCGCTGAGTTTTCTTGGCCGCCGCTTCGGGCGAGAGTCCCATATCCGCGGCCACATCCGCGTGCGTCTTGCCGTGAAAGAACCGCAGGATGATCGCCTGCCGCTCCACACCCGGCAGCCAATTGACCGCTTCATCCAGAGCCGCTGACATGGCGGCCCAACCGCTGGGTTCCTCATTGACCGCTGCTCGATGAGTGGCCATTTCCGCGGCCTTCCTTTCGTGGCGTCGGCGATTTGCCCGCATCCGAAGCGCGTTGGCGGCGCAATATCGCGTCGCGCGGTGAAGCCACGTCGGCAGGATTGTCCCAGGACGGAGCGAAGCCGCCTTCCGGGACAACGCCAGAAAGACGGCCTGCGTCACATCTTCGGCCAGATGCCGGTCCGAGACCTGCCGCCGCGCGGCGGAGTAAACCGCGTTGAGATGGCGGGAAACCAGCGCGGCAAATGCGTCGTGCGACCCCGCCACGAATTCGCCTAAAAGCTCGGCATCAGATAATGGAGATTGCGCGGTCATCTCAGCGCCAGTATATGTAAGCCCCGAAGGAGGGTTGGACAAAAAAAGGTCGGGATTACGCGCACCGCAGACGCGGCCGGCGCAAACCGCGCGGCAAGACTGGGCACGATCGTAACACTATCGCGAATTCGTTGTCTCCAGCGGGCATCGCCATAACGTTGAATATTTTCGTTATGGAAGTCCGGCCGGAGGCGTCGAGGGCTCGGTGATTGGTTGCTGGCGATCGGCCAGTTTTCGGCCTTCGGCCAGCCACTTGGCGCAGCGGATGTAAAACGGGTCGCCGGGCAGATTGGCCAAATTGGGAGGCGGCGTGGGGGTGTACCACTGACAGGCGACGATCCTGCCGCGGCCGAGCTGGGCGGTAAATAGGGGATAGAAAACCAGCGGCTGGTGTACCGCCTGATCCGCGGTTTCGGGCAGCGGGTCATAGGTGTTTTCCAGTTCCGGAGCGGCAAACAAGCCCGTTCCATCCGTTCCATTGAAGTGTCCGATGACGCCGTTCAATCCATGAAATGACATCTGATCCGTCTTGGCATCGGCCAGAATTGGGTGATCGTTGACCTTATCGCATTTAACCCAGCCCCGTCCGGTGGCGTAATAAAAATATCTGGCGACGGTCATGCCGTGCAGGTCGAGCACCAGGGGATCGCCGAGGCCGGGAGCAAACAGGGCGAGGGGCGTTTGCGTCAGAAGTCCGACGCCTTTGCTCACCGCGTCATGAATATTGCTGAGTACCGCAGGGCGGACGGTCCACTCGCGGCAGGAAACGATGACATCGAGCGAGTCCAGCGCGGCCGGGTCGGCGCCGTCAATGGTCTGGAACTGGGGGAAGCGCTGAAGGGCTCGTGTGGTCAGGTCATCGGGGGTCTGGCCGGAATCAACGATAAGCTTGATGTCAAACATTTCGCGCGGAAAATTCTTAAGGATATCCAGGCGGCTTACTCCCTGAGGCTTGTCCTGACGGGGTTCGAATTGAATCGCCAGCACGCCGATTTTGATCGGTCCCCCGTCATCGGCCGACGGCGGATCGGGCGCGGGCTGTGGCGAGGCTGGCGCCGCGGCGTTAGCGGGGGACGCAGCCGCACGTGTAGTCGCCACCACTGCGGCCGCAATGATCACGACGGATGCACAGATTGCCGCAAAGAACTTGATTTGGGTCCACAACATCATCCGGATAGCTCCCTTTGAAATAGCCAGCAGGTGAAGCGGCACTCCTGCCGGGGATGCGATACTCGACGCAATCGACGTCGCCAGTCTGGCGGGAGCCGCCTCGGCGGCATTCGAAACCAGTGCCGCGCTGAGGCTCGCCACCGTCGTCGCATTTCCATTTCGAGCCAGGCGATCTCGCAGTTTCACCAGCGCCCGTTGAGTCTTCTTCGCCGCCACTTCGGGCGAAAGTCCCAGATCCGTGGCCACCTCGGCATGGGTCTTGCCATGAAAGAACCGCAGGATGATCGCCTGCCGCTCCACTTTCGGCAGGCGATTGACCGCTTCGTCCAGAGCCGCTGAAACGACGGTCCAATCCAACGGCTGCTCCGATTCTCCGTTGACAGTAGTTCGATGAACCGCCATTTCCGCGGCCCTCCTTTCGTGGCGCCGGCGATTGGCCTGTGCCCGCAGCGCATTCGCCGCGCAATATCGCGTCGCGCGGTGAAGCCACGCCGCCAGAATTGTCCCGGATCGAAGCGAACGGGCCTTCTGCGACAACAGGAGAAAAACCGCCTGCGTCACATCCTCCGCCAGATGCCCGTCCAAAACCTGCCGGCGGGCGGCGGAATAGACTGCGTTGAGATGGCGTGAAACCAGCGAGGTAAATGCGATATGCGACCCCGCCGAGAATTCGGCCAAAAGTTCGGCATCAGATAATGGAGATTGCGCGGTCATCTCGCCGCCAATATATGTCAGCCCCGCCGAGAGTTGGACAACAAATCGTGAAGATTATGCGTCCCGCCGACCTACTCCAGCCCCCCATCCCGCGCCAACGGCGCCGGTCGCACATACTTCACCACCGGCTCATACGCCTTGCCCCGATCCGAAGAATCCAAAAACCCCAGCATCAAATCCAACACCGTCATCGCCTGCTCCCCGCTGGCGCGCGGCGAGCGGCCCTTGCGGATCGCCCATGCCATCTCCGCCAGCCCCACGGACCGCTCATACTGATGCTCGAACACCGGCGGCAATTCGCTGAAATCCGCGTCCGCCACCCGGCGCAATTTCACCGGCCCGCCAAACCCGTTCGGGTCCGGCAACAGCAGCGTCCCCTCCGTTCCGAAAATCGTGATCGGATGTTGCCCATCATACGGGGCAAACCGCGTCGCAAAACTTGTGACGATCGTCCCCACGGCGCCCTGCTCGAATTCAATGCCTCCGGTCACGTGATCCGGCGTCTGCACCTTGATCTTCTTCCCTCGCTTGGCCTCACTGGTGATCGTTCGCTCCGGGATCGCCACGGCCGCCAGCCCCATCAGCCTTTTCACCGGACCCAGACAATTCAGAAGCGCCGTCAAATAATACGGCCCCATGTCCAGCATCGGACCCCCGCCCGCCTGGTAATAAAACTCCGGACTCGGATGCCAATGCTCGTGGCCCGGACACATCATGAACGCCAGAAATGCCACCGGCCGGCCGATCATTCCATCGTCGATCGCCTTCCGCGCCGTTTGCAGCCCGGAGCCCAAAAATGTATCCGGTGCGCATCCCACCCGCAGCTTGCGCTGCTTTGCCGCGCGCAAGATCGCCTGCCCATCCTGGCGCGTCACCGCCAGCGGCTTCTCGACGTAGACGTGCTTGCCCGCTTGCAGCGCCGCCAGGCAAATCGGCGCGTGCGCCTTCGGCACCGTCAGATTGAGGACCACGTCGATCGACTCATCCCCAAGCAATTCATCGACGCCCAAAACCCGCGGCACGCCATGCTCCGCCGCGGCCTTCTGGGCCGCCACCTGGTTCAAATCCGCGCACGCCGCAATCTCCAGGATCGGAAAACTCCGGCTCGTCCGCAGATACCGCCCGCTGATCGCCCCACAGCCCACGACGCCAACACGTATTCGTTCAATCATTGTGCCAGAGCATAGTGATCCAGCGTTTTTTCGTCTATTAACCTTGATCGGCGAAATGCAGCTTACTGCGAAGATTACCGCGAAGACGCAAAGGACGCGAAGTTACGCGAAGAAGAAAACAAGAGTTGATTTTAACTTCGCGCAACTTCGCGTCCTTCGCGCCTTCGCGGTAAAATTCTTTGGGTTGCGGGCGCAACCAGCGCTGTGCTCCTTCGCGGTAATCTGCATTTGCAGCTTGCCAGCCCAACTTGCACTCGGAGAGTTTGCATCATTATCATCCCATTCGGAGGTTCCATGCAACGCGTCTGCTTTCTATTGCGAGTGAAACCCGACCGGCTCCCCGAATACAAAGAGGCCCATCGCAACGTCTGGCCCGAAATGCTCGCCGCACTCTCCCGCCACGGGTGGACAAACTATTCCCTGTTCCTGAAATCCGACGGCCTGTTGGTCGGCTATGTCGAAACCCCCGATTTCAAAAAAGCCGTTGACGGCATGCAGACGGAAGACGTGAACAGGCGTTGGCAAGCCGCGATGAAAGATTTTTTCACGACGCTTGGCAGCGGCGCGGCCGATACGTCCGTGGAAGTGTTAGAAGAGGTGTTCCATCTCCCCTGACCCGCTCGCAGCCTACTTATGCACGTAAATCACTTCCCCGCTGCTGCACGCCAAATCCCCGCAAATGCACTGCACGATGACCCTTGCCACCGCCTCCGGCTCCAGCGTTTTGTCGGCCGGCAACTGATCGGCGGATAGCAGCGACCGCAACATCGCGGTCTCCGTCGCCGCGGGCGCAACCGTATGCACGCGCACGCCGATTTCGGCCCCCTCCCGCGCCAGGGCCAGCCCCAAGAGATTCACGCCCGCCTTCGCCGCCCCGTACGCCCCCAGCCCCGCGAACGGATCGCGCGCCGCGTACGATGACACGTTCACCACCACCCCGCCCCCTTGCCGTCGAAAGACCGACCAAAGCCGCCGGCACAGAAAATAGACCGACGAAAGATTCGTATCCAACATCCCCCGCCATTGCTCGATGGAAAGCTGTTCGATGGACTTCATGACCGCCATCCCTGCGCAATGCGCCAGCACGTCCACCCGCCCGAGGTTCGCCAAGACATCCTCGACCAGCGCATCGACCCGCTGCGCATCGGCAACGTCGCAAACAAAACTAAAACTGGAGCTAGAAGTCTTCGCCGCTCCGCCGCACAGCGCGCGTGTTTCCTCCAATTCCCGCTGGGTCCGCGACACCAATGCCAGCCGATATCCCCGCCGCGCCAATTCCACGGCCACCGCCCGACCAATCCCCCTCCCCGCCCCGGTCACGATTGCCACGCGATCGCTCATTCACAGCCCTTCGACGGAAATCCGCGTGCTCATTCGATGGATTAATCCGCCGGGAAGCTTCACCTTGCACTGGCGCGCATTGGCGGTTTCGACGCAGACCATCGATTGCCATTGATCCGCGCCCAGGTCCGCCATCGCGGTTGCCTTTTGCAACCATGGATTCCACACCACCGTCGCATCCGACCGGGTCTTCTCGACGACCATCGACCGCCGCAGTCCCGGATCGCGCACCGTCACGCTTGCGGCCGAGCTGTAATACAGCCGGTCCGTCTCCCCGGTGATTCGGATCGGCTCGTCCGGCTGCTTTTTCCGCCGCTCTCCGTCAACACGGTCCAGGAATTCCGATCCCGTCAACCCTTCGATGGAAATGCTTTCAACCTCCCCAACTGCCAGATACGTGTGCAGCGCCTCTTCAAACTCCACGGCCTCTTTCGAGACGTTCCGCACTTCCAGCGTCATATCCAGAAAATCCGACGCCACCACGATGAACCGAAGCTCGAACGCGTGCGGCCAAAGCAGCTTGGTCTGCTCGTCGCTCGAGGTGCCCAGAACCACCCGCACCGATCCATCGCCCCGCACATCGCACGACTCGATCTCCCACGCCTTCGTCCTCGCCACGCCGTGCGGAGGCAACTGGGGCATGTCCGCCCGCGGACCGAACCACGGAAACACCAACGGAATCCCTCCGCGAATCGGCGTCTTTCCATCGAACAGGCTGTTCCTGCTGAGGAACAACACCGGCGCCGCCCCCCGCGGCTGAAATTGCGTGACGTGCGCCCCGAACAGATATATTTCCGCCAACCCCTTCGCCCCGTTCACCCTGATCCGCGGCAGCCCCCCGCGGCCCTGATCCACCTTGACGACCCCGCTCACTCCAAATCGCCTGTGCAGTTCTTCCACGTTCTCCATGGGCGATACTGTATTCCATCCCCGCAAAAAGCAAAAGCGGCGCCGCGCGAATTGAACCGCCATGACGCCAAGACGCCAAGGAACAAGAAGGGAACGGAGATTAAGGAGAGAGTGAACTTCTCCTTAGTCTCCCTCTTCTGGCTCTTTACCTTGGCGTGCTTGGCGTCTTGGCGGTTCAGTCGTCTTTATTTCCGCAAGCGGCCCGTCAATACGGCGGCAAACTATAAAACTTGGCCCCCCACTGGCTGATCGGATAAACCGTCTCCGATACGTGCTTGGTCTCGACGTGCCCGTCCAGGTATAGGAAATTCGATTTCCGCAGGTCCCAGCCGCCCTGCGTTGAGCCGGCCAGATTGCCGATCGGCTTGCCCACGCCGTGGTTTCGCCCGATGAAATCCAGTGTCGTATCCGGCGGACTGGTCAACGGACTGTTGTTCGAATAATAGGTGCTCGGATCGGGATGCATGTCGTCGATCTGCGCCCATCCGAACTGGCCCGGGATCGGCAACACGTAGGCCGAATCCGCCTTGGGAATCGTGTAACCCAAGGCCTTGGTTTCCCTAACGCTGATGCCGCTCACGGGCCGGCGGCTGTTGCTCACCGGCGCCGAGCCGCCCACGTTCGACGACGCCTCCATGATCTGCTGAATCCCCCACATCTCCGTCGCCATCACCGTTCCCGCGCTGTTGGTCACGCTCGCCGCCTTCACGAAGACGTACGGCCGGGTGGAGCCCCGGAATCCCGCCACGAAAATGCTCCGGGGCGTCAGCGCCTCGTTCAGCATGTACGACATCCGCGGCGCCTGCATGTCCACCACGGGTTGACCGTTAATCGTCACCGAACTTTCGTTGGCAAGGCCTGCATCGTTATTCCCGGCGTAGGTGTTGGCCGGCGGAACACCGCCGTTCACCAGGCTCGGGCACTGAAACATCTCCCACCCGGACGTCGTAAAAAACCGCGGATCCTGAGGCCCCAGGGTGCTGGCAAACATCAGGCTGGACCAGTGGACGTACCCGTTGGCCGGCGTCGCCGGCAGTTGCGTTCCGTTGCCAATCGAAAGCCCAACGTAAAAATTCGAAGGCGGAAAGACCCCGCCAAAGTTCGCCTCGTATATCGCGATCGCCTGCCCGATCTGCCGCAGATTGGACGAGCATTTCACCATGTTGGCCTGCTCGCGCGCCTTGGAAAGCGCCGGCAGCAAGACGCTGATCAATAGTGCGATAATTCCGATAACAACCAATAGTTCCACCAGCGTGAAACCCGATACCCGTCTCGCCTTCATGAGCCACATCCCTTTCGGTTAAATCACAATACTCCTATAGGATTCATAGAATATCGACGAATAACGATGGTTTGTCAAGATTATTCGACATAAAATATTATGGATGATTTGTTAAAGCTATTATTT
>JBEKIV010000108.1:0-12396 GCA_050011595.1 Tepidisphaeraceae bacterium | reverse complement strand
CGCCGGTGATCCAGGCGAAACTGTCGCGATGATTGAGAAAAACCCCGTCGAGCCGATGGCGGTCCAGAAATTCACCCAACCGGTCCATTTTCGTTTTGATCTCGTTGTCCAAAATGTTTCCTCGCTTTCCGTTGTTCGCCAAATGCTACCGCAACCATCGCAAAGAACACCAATGGCTTTATTCACCGCGAAGACGCGAAGAGCGCGAAGGATAGCAGCAGAGATTTTTGTGTTGTGTTTTGATGATTTTCATTTGTGTGCGGCGAGCCGATCGGCTTAACTGGGTTTCCGTTTCCTTCGCGCTCTTCGTGTCTTCGCGGTAAAAAATGCCTAAAATCCTGTCGCAAAACCGGGCGGATTTTTCTGCTTTTGCGTCCGAAAATGTCCTGTCGCCCCAGAATGTCCCCTTACCCCCCCCGGGGGGTGGGGCATAAGGGTGGAGCAGCGGACAGTAGAGCGTTCGCAGACCATACGGCGGGCAAGCCCGCCGGCTACACAGGGAGACTGAACCACCACCCGCAAATCCTCCACGACATCGAACCCGGCAAGGCCGCTGCGCGCACAGCCAGCAACAAGGCCCAGCCCATGGGTTAACTAATACCTAACCTGGCTTTGGGTTGCAAGAGAAAAATCGCCGAGATTCCATTCCCTCTGATTGCGGAGAGCGGGCGACATCGGAACGGCATACTCCTTCCTCGACGCGCGGCGGTGTTACGTCCTGGCAACGCGGTGGAAGCCCCGGTTCTGGGCGAGGATTCGATTGACGGGAGGTGGATGGAAGAATCCCGGTAAACAAGTGTTGTATGAGGCAGTTGGCTTGGAAGTACATCATAGAAGACAGTGCGAAACGAGCATTCAGTTCTGGCACTCGGAAACGGCGGGAAAAGAGGGCCAGCAAAATAACATGATAAGCCGCGGAAAACCAAGAGTGAGGCAAGCCGCTGACCATGAATGTCTACGAGCTTGCCCTGGCCGATGGCGAAATAACGAACAGGTCCAGTTAACTAAGGTCCAGGACCGTTCAATTAAGTCACTTTGTCAAACCAACTCAGCGGCTCGATTGTTGTAGCTGGCGTTTGCGCCCTGCGGCGAGCTTGACGTCGGTTACTTTGCGAACGTCCTCTTGAATTGCATTCCAGTCGATCACGGAGAGCCGATTAACTTTTGGAATGCGGACCGAAAGTGTCTGCTGGTTTTCCGTAGGTGCCACAAGGTCTCGGAGCATTAGCCAGTAAGCCTCATTATCCGCTTCCACGTATTTCACCAACATGACCACTTGAAGTTTGTCGCACAGATGGTGGTATGTCGAAGCGTTCAACAGAACCGTCTCGAACTTACCGCGACTTGCCTTCGAAGATGACTTCAACTGCACGAGTAGCTCCAGCCCTGTCGCTAGCGTCCCATCAAATAGGTCGATCCGAAGATCCACTCCATAATCGCTTGCTGGGCGGTCACACGTCCAGTTTCTTGGCATCGAATCCGTGAAAAAGCGTCTGGACAGTTCTTCAAGCTGATGCGTCTCGTGCCGGATTGGGTATGACTTCGCCATTTTTGGCCGCGCGTTGCCGACGGTGTGAGGAAAATGATAGCGTATCGCCACATGTCTGCCCACAACAGCCGGAGTTAACTAACAGGCTCAGCGGAGCATCGCCGGCAATGAACCGACAATGTCGGGATCGCGCGTTCCGATTTTCGCTCTCATCGATTTTTTCATCGTTCTGGAAGGATGAAGAGAAGATGTCTCGCGCGGAGGCGCGGAGGTTTCTTCTCAGCGCCTTTGCGCCTCCGCGCGATCCAATTCTTCGAATCCGACCAGCGCCGATAACTTCTGAGTTAACTGAGGAAACGCCGCACAAGTGCGGCCGCTAAAAGGAATGGGGTGGCCCTGCCGCCTTGGCCCACGAAACCCCCACCCTGGCCCATTCGAGAGTTCAAGGGTTCAAGGGTTCAAGGGTTCAAGCGCTCAAGGGTTTGGGGAAGAAGAAGGCTTGCGCAAGCTGCGATGCAACGGGCGGAAAACAATGCTATAACCCCCAATCCATGACCGAAGTCGAAATACCCGCGCAGCCGCCGAAGGGGGCGCTGGCGACTATCTTCCTGATCGTCTTCACGGACCTCATGGGCTTCGGGATCATTATCCCGCTGTTGCCCTTGTTTGCGGCGCAATACCAGGCGACGGCGTTGGACGTGGGGCTGCTGTTTTCGATTTATTCGGCGTGCCAGTTTTTGGCCTCGCCGATCCTGGGGGCGATTTCGGACCGGTTCGGGCGGAGGCCGGTGCTGATCTTTTCGCAACTTGGCAGCTCGCTGGGATATCTGCTGCTGGGCATTGTGTTGAATTTGCACTGGGTTCATCCGGGTTACGCCCTGCTGCTGATCTATTGCTCGCGGTTCATCGACGGGATCAGTGGGGGGAATATCTCGACGGCGCAGGCGTATATCAGCGACGTGACCACGCGGGAAAACCGGGCACGCGGGATGGGGGTGCTGGGGGCGGCGTTCGGGGTGGGGTTCGCCATGGGGCCGGCGCTGGGAGCGCTGCTGGTCACGTTTCACCCGGCCCTTCCCGGGTATTTCGCGGCGGCGATGAGTTTTGCGGCGATGCTGCAAACTTGTTTCCGATTGAAGGAAAGCCGGGTGCATAAGCCGGCGGACGTGACGGGCTGGCTGCATCCCAGCCGATTCAAGCCGATCTTGCGGCATGGCAGGCTTGTGCAATTGCTGCTGATCACGTTCATCAGCATGGCGGCGTTCGTGATGCTGGAAAGCATGGTCGCCCTGTTCCTGAGCAGTCCTCGGACGTTCAATTTCATCGGGTGGCAGGTCGGGCTGTATTACGCATTCCTGGGCGTCATTATCGCGACCGTGCAGGGCGGGTTCATCGGGCGATTGACCAAACGATTCGGCGAATGGCCGCTGGCGATCGTCGGACCCATTTTTGTTGGGCTGGGCATGCTGATGCTGGCGGTGGTTGGGTTCAAGCCGATGCTGGTGATTCTTTTGCTGGGCGGCGCGATCAACGCCATCGGCCGAAGCCTGCAAACCCCGACACTGTACGCGTTGATTTCGCAAAGCAGCGATCCGTCGCAGCAGGGCCTGGTATTCGGGCTGAACCAGGGGCTGGGGAGCATCGCCCGGGTGATCGGGCCGGTGATCGCGGCGGCGGCGTTTCACGTCCACATTTCCGGGCCGTTCGTCGTGGCCGGGATCATCATTTTCCTGGCGGCGTTGTGGACGGCGGGATTGAGAGCGGCCAGCGACAACACGTCGCCATTCCCGCTGCCGGCCGACGCATCGGCGGCGGAATCGGTATGATGTCGGCGTGGAAGGCTTCGCCTCCACACACCCAATGAGCCTGCCGGTTTTTTCCAATCCACCTGCGGAGGTCCCCCTGTGGGAGCGGCGCTGGGCGGGGCCGGCGGTCGTCGCGGCCGCATTCCTGGCGATGCTCGTTTGGACCTGGCAGAAATGGGCCGACGTCCTGGTCGATTTCGGCGTTCAGCTTTATGTCCCCTGGCAACTGGCCCAGGGCAAGGTGCTCTATCGCGACATCGCTCATTACACCGGGCCGATTTCCGTCTATTACAACGCCCTGGCGTTTCGCGCCTTCGGCGCCAACCTCCGTGTCCTGGAATTGGCCAATCTTCCGATCCTCATCGGAATCGTGATGGCGATTTACTGGCTGGCTTGCAGGCTGGGAGGGCGACTTTGCGCGGTTGTCTGCGCGACATCGTTCGTGACGCTCTTCGCACTGGCGCATCTCACCATCGCCGGGAATTATAATTTCGTCTGTCCTTACGAATATGAATATACCCACGCGACGCTGCTGAGCCTGGGCTGCGTGATCTTCCTGCACCGGCTCGTCACGGGACGGCGAATCGTCGATTCGGCGATCGCCGGGTTCCTGGCGGGGCTGATATTTCTGACCCGCTCGGAATTTTTCGTCGCGGCGATCGCCGCCGCCGTCGTGGCGATGGGATTGCTGGCGACAATCGACATTCGAGCGTTGCCGGCCGCGGCCGCGGCCTTCGTACTCGCCGCCGCCCTGCCGCCGCTGATCAGCGCCTGCCTGCTGCACCTGGCCATGCCGTGGACGCCGGCCATTCACGGCACGCTTGGGATGTGGCCCGCGCTGCTGAACGGAAGCGTATCGGCGCAGCGATTCTATCAGCACAGCATGGGATTAGACGATGTGCCGCGAAGCCTTCGGCTTCTGTCGGCATGGTGCGCCGCGTGGTGCATTCCGATGGCGGGATTCGCCGCGTGGGCGGCGATGGACAAATCCCGCAGGTCCACTTGGGTCCTTTGCCTGGCGTTCTTTGTCGGCGCGATCTTCGCGGGCTGGCAATGGCGGCATCGCGACTGGCCTTCGATGTTTCGGCCGCTGCCGGTCGTGGCCGCGGCGGTCGTCGTCGTCGCGATCATTCGCTTCATCCGCCGCCGCGATCAATCAGACCAATCCGCCCTGGCGGCGATCCTGGGGATTTTTAGCCTGGTTCTTCTGGGTAAAGTCTTTCTGTACGCCCGGATCATTCACTACGGCTGCTGGCTGGCGATGCCGGCGACGATGATGCTGCTGATCGGGCTGTTTGGCTGGGTTCCCGCGGCGTTGCGCCGGCTCGGCGGATGCGCCGACATTTTCCTGGCGGGCGTCGGCGGAGCATGGACGGTTGTCTTACTCGTCCATCTGGCAATCACGCATACGGCCATGAAGCAACTCACCGTTTCCGTCGGAACCGGGGCGGACCAATTCTGGGCCGACCCGATCCGCGGCAATTGCGTCAACAAGGCCGTGCTGGCGGCGGAACAGATCATCCCCGCGGACAAATCCCTGGCCTGTTTCCCCGAAGGGATCGCGATCAATTACCTCGCCCGGGTGCGGACGGCGACGCCGTACGTCAACTTCAATCCTCCGGATTTGCTGCTGTTCGGCGAGGACGGAATGCTGGAGGCTTTGAAGAAATCCCCGCCGGATTACGTTTTGCTGGTCCACAAGGATACCAGCGAATTCGGCGAGAGATTCTTCGGCCGAGATTACGGACGGAAACTCTATACGTGGATCGAGGACAACTATCGCCAGCAGCCACTGCCGATGCTCGATCTGGGCGCCGAGCCGCTGCGCGACGAGCGTTTCGGCATTCGTCTGCTGATTCCGCGGCGGCCCGGGGAGGAGCAGCGGCGGCTGATCTACGGGCCTGCGGAAACAGCTCCGGCGGATTCCACCTCGTCGAGTGAATAAATGAATATGGTATGCCCGACCACCGCGACCGGCGTCTTGGCCTGCAAGGCCCTACTGTATCGCAAGCCGATCCAGGTGCGTACGTTCCGGCTGGTGGCGGGGTCCCAGCGCGTGACGATCCGAGTCTTCAAGCCGTCCAAAAAGTAGCTGCTCACGGCGACATAGTCCGCATTGCTGCGCTCGATAATCGGAGTGTAATGAATGCCATACACGGCCGGATCGACGAAGCCGAAATAGGTCAGCGTGATCCCGGAGACCTGGTGGTCTTGCATCCAATGGCGCAAGTCGATCAGGCCCTGGCCCCAGTCGAAATCGGAATCGCTGAGCAGCCTCCAGCCGTTGGACGGCCCCCCCACCGCAAAATTGACGAAGGTGAGGAACCGGGGACAAACCCAGAGGGTTTCGACAGCCAGCAGGGCCAGCAGGGCATCGCGGAGATATGGAAAAAACGATCGCGTTTTCGCGGCGGTTCGGCGATCGACGGACCAAATCCGCGAAATGAGGATAAATGCCAGGGGAAACGCCGGCAGCAGATAGCGCGTGCCGATGTTGAGGTCTCCCACGACGATCACGCCCAGGAGAAAAAAGGCCAGGGCGAAGAAGATGCTCCATTCGCCGGCGCGTCGGGCCGGCGGAGCGCGGCCGCGCGAACCGAGCTTTGACGCCACGGCGGCGGCGAACAACAGGAGCATGGCGATGGGCAGTTTGCACAGCAGAGCCGCGGGGAAATAATACCAGCGTGCCCCCTGATAAATTTCGCCGAATAGAAACGCCTCGTAACCGGGCTGGGAATCGCGTTTCTGGGCGTCGATGCCCAACAGGAGCGAGCGAGGAACCGGCGAGGGAAAGCTTGCCGGCAGTTCCCGCTGGAGGTGTTGGAGAAAATCCGAGTCAAAGGTGAATGAGCCGAGGGGGCGTCCGGTGCCGCGGAAGCCGTAGATCGCGTTGAGCAGGACGAGGGTGGTGATTCCGAGGGCCACCCAAGCGGCGGGCAGCCTCCAGCGTCGCCGGCGTTGCCGCCAGGGCACGAAGGGCAGCGCCATCGCCAGCATCATGGGCCAGAGGAGGACGGCGGTGAACTTGCAAAGATGCGCCGCCAGCAGCGCGGCACAGAGGAGTATCCACCGTCGGGCGGAAGGGGAGCGGCAGAACCTCCACCAAAGCCAGCAGGAAGCGAGCATGGCCGTGGCCGTGCCGACGTCCGTCGTGACCAGGGCCCCGTGCGCCAGGATGGTGGGATTGAGGCAATACATGGCGCAGGCGGCGATGGCGCTGCGCCAGCCGTAGAGCCGGTTGGTCCAGCGGTAGGTAATCCAGCCGGCAAAACAGGAGATGGGGATCATCCCCAAGCGCGACAGGAGCAAAAGAAACGCGAAGCGGGAGAAGTTGGCGGCGACGAAAGCATCGGCGTAAAGCCAATGCCGCTCGACGATGGGCCGCTGGTCTACCAGATCGGTCGGGGGCGCCTGGGCACCGGCGAGGACGGCGGGAATGCCCGCCCAAAGCCGCAGCAGGGGCGGGCTGAGGCTGTAGATAGAAAGATCGTGATGCTTCCAGTACTCAACGCCAGCGGCAAGATGGGCAGGCTCATCGAACGTGGCCGAATTGCCCGCCGCCGAATAAACCAAGAGCGCTGCGTGCGCCGCCAGAAGCGTTGCACAGGCGATTGTCGACAGCCGTCTTCTATCGATCCGAACCTCACTTGTTGGTGCTGCTGGTCAGCAGTGGGAAGTTCTTGGCTTCGATCTCCTTGTTGATGAGGATCGTCGGCTTGAGCAGGATCAGCAGGACCTGTTCATCTTTGGACGCGGAGGAATTGGTGGTCAGGCGCTTGAGGAACGGAATCTTGGACAGTCCCGGGACACCGGCCTCGAGATTGATCTCGCCGGCGATCGTGACGCCGCCGAGCATGAGCGTTCCGCCGTCGGGAACGGTCACGCGCGTTCGGACCTCGGTCTTCTGCTCGGTGGCCTCCTGTACGCTGAGTGTGCCGGCAGTGGATTCAAAGGGGGAGATGATAGTGGTGGTGGTAGTCGCGGTCGTGCTGGGGGCGACCCCGGCCTGTTCGTAGGTGTAGGTCGAGAAGCCGAGGAACGAGTCGAGTTGGGGATCGACGTCGAGGGTGACGTACTTGCGATCCGCGCTGACCAGAGCGCGTTCGATGATCAACTCCACGCCGTCGGTCGCGTCGTCGATCACCGGCGCGGCAATAGACGCCCCGGTTGCCACGGAGACGTTGAGACTTGCGACGTATGGAATGAAGGTCAACTGGTAAATCGTGGCGCCTTGGCCGTTCTGAAGCGTCACGCGTGGTTCGTGAACGACGCTGACCCGTTCGGACTCCTCCACCGCGTTGACAATCAGGCCGACCTGGAAGTCGTCAAGATAGCTTCCGGTGATACCCAAACCGACAGCGTTTGTAATAGTGCCCGGCAGGCCGGTGGAGGGAGTGGCTGTAAAAGCGGAAGTCCCATTGCTGATGGTGATCGGGGAGAAACGGTTGGGATTTTTGGAGTTAATCGTCATGCTCAGATTCACGCCAACGCTTTCCATAAAGTGCCGGGAAACGGTCAGGAACCGGGTCTCGATGGAAACCTGCACGGCCTGGGCTTCGCGAAGCTGCGTCAAGAGATTGAGGATTTTGTCGTGAACCTCGGAGGTCTGGGTAATGATGAGTTGATTGTTGAAGTCGTCGATCTGGCCGTAGCCGTTGGGATCGTTGTCCTTCCAGGAACTGAACTCCACGGTGTTCTCGATCTTTTTCTTGATGTCCAGCAGTTGCTGCTGACGGGTGGAGGTATTGTTCTGTGAGGCGTTGTTGCCCTGCCCAATGGTGGTTGTGCCGCCGCCGCCGCCGCTACCGCCAACCTGCGAGGTGCCGCCGCTGATGTTCGTGATCGTCGGGTCGAAATTCGGATTGATCAACAGATCGGTGATGTCGTAAACGCGCGTGACGACGACCTTGTTCAGTTCGTCGGCGGTGGAGATGGTGATCACGCCTTCGTCGATGGTGTAAGCCAGCTTCCCGGCGCCGGCCTCCTGAAGAATGATGTCCAGCACCTTGGAGAACTTGACGTCGCGCACCATGACGGAAACCTGAGTGGACTGCTTGTCGATGCCGGCGGCCTCGAGCGCCTTCCAGTTCACCAGGATGTTGGCGCCCATGATGTCGCGCAGGAAATCGATGGCGTCGCTGAGCGCGACCTGGGGAAGCTGCATGCTGGGCACCCGCTTATCGAGCAGGGCCTGGACGGCCTGGTCTTCCTTGCTGACGTTGCTGTTTTTCGCCTCGGCGTCGCGCAGGGTGGAAATATCCGGCCAGTTTTCCGGGAAGCGGAAAATATCCCCGTAAGGGACCTGGGCTTCATCCGCCTGGTTCAGCGTGCGCTCCAGGTTGTAATCGAACTCTTCGCGATAATGCCGCTGTTCCTGGATGATGGCCTTGTCCTCGACGAATTGCCGAATGCCAAGGGCATAGTCGTTTTGCGGATCGATGGTGAGGATTTGGTCGAGCACGCCGAGTGCGGCGGCGTAATTCTGCTGCTCGATCTGGGCGCGTGAGAGCTTGATATAAGCCGCGACCGCCGATTCCCGGCGATGACGGTCCTGTTCCTCGGTGAGTTCTTGTTGCCGGGCGGCACTGACCGCCCGCTCCGACGCCGCGCGGCGCTCATAGGCCGTCTTGGCCTGTTGCAGTTCCATCGTGGCTCGCTGGATGGCCGCGTCCTTTTGGCGCAGATCCTCGGCATTGAATATGGTCGGGTCTTCATCGCGCGCCGCCTGGGCGGTGGCGATGTCGTTTTCCGCTTGCGAGAACTGATTGGCCGCCGTGTCGGTACGAGCTTGATCGATGGCGGTGCTGAACTTGTAGTTGATGGCTTGGATGGCCTGCGAAATCTGCTGCTGGGTGCGCGTGAGGGTGACGCCGCCCTGATTGGGCGCTCGGCCGGTTTTGGCCAGCAGACGGTCGCGGCCCTGGACGGCCTGCGAATTGGTCGGGTCCAGGTCCACCGCCTGGGTGTAATCGCTCAGCGCTTCCTGATCGTTGCCCGCCGATTCCGCCTTCTTTCCAAGGTCGACCAGACCCTGGGCCTTGTAAACCCGCTGCTGCTCGGCCAGGCGATCGATCTCCGCCTGGCGTTCAAGCTGTGACTGCCCAGACGTGGATCCTTGCGTGGAGACGGTATCGCTCGCCAGAGCAACAGTCTGGACCGGCACATCGGAGGGTGCCACAGCGGCGCCGGCCTGCGCCTGCTTCTCGGCCGCATCGGCATCGTCCATCCGCTTGAGGTAATCGGACGGGGAAAGGCCCTCAAGATAACTCGGCTGGAAACCAAGATCGCGCGCCTTGGTGAAATCCTCGCGGGCGCTAACCATGTCGTCGTCGCGATATTCCTGGCGGGCGCGATTGTAAGCGTCGCGGCCGTCGGTATTGGCCTTGTTCACGTATTTCCGCTCGCCGTCGTCCAACTTGCGGAGATACTCGGCGGGGCTGGCTTCCAGGAATCCTCCGGTGTAGCCCAATTGCTGGGCCTTGAGGAAATCCGCCCGCGCCTGCCGCCATAGCCCCGTGCGATATTCGTCCACGGCCTGCTTGTAAGCGGCCTTGCCGTCGGGCGATACATTCGCCTGCAACGTCGCCAGATGCGCCAATTCCTGTTGGGCGGCTTGGCGAGTGCCCGCATCGGCGCGGGGATTGCTCAACACCGCGTTGTAATGCCCTTGGGCATCGGCAATCTGATTGGCCTTGCGCGACTCGTCTCCGCGCGCCAGTTCCGCCCGGGCGTCGCGCCGCTGCGTCGCCGCCTCGTTGGCCTTCGACAAAATGCTGACCCAAGTCTGGCGGTCCTGGTCGCTAAGCGATTTGACGCTCACTTCCTGGAGAGTGGCGACGGATTCTTCGTATTGCCCCTGATTGTATTGGTCGATTCCGAGCTTCAATAGATCGGTATTGGACGGATTCGCCTGCGAATCCCGCGAATTCGCCTGCGAATCTGGCGAACCCGACCCACCAGTCGATGGGTCGGCGTACAGCCGGCTGAATGTCGAAAGCCCCGAAGGCAGCGCCATGGATGCCGCCGCCGCAAAGCCCAAACACGCCAATTTCTTGCGACGAATCATGACAGTAGACCTGCTTTCACGACGGACAAAATTTTTTGCGGATTGATCGGTCAAAGCGCTCGGCTGAGCCGTGGGATCGAACAACACGTGATCCTCCTCAATTGATGACACCTTGCGACTCGATGGCTGGATGCGTAAGGCATGCAAAGGTAAGACGTTCGGTGAATGACGCCTGTGCCTGAAAACCCTCGGTTCGGCCCTCAATTTTGGTCTGGACGCAGGCACTGACTTTAGCGCCAAGACCAAGCAAAATGAGTCTAAACAAAGACTAGCAGCGATGCAAATAAAATTGAGCCTCTCAACGTCAGCCTCGCCGCCAACCCGATGTCCAGGCGCATATTCTGCGCCCTTGCCGGGGGCGCACTGGCCGGGTTCTTTAGAATCGTCTTATCAGCCGGGAATTCAGCACTTTTCTAGGGCGCGGGGGTCATTCCCATTCAATCGTCGCCGGGGGCTTGGAACTGATGTCGTAAACGACCCGGTTCACGCCACGCACCTCATTGATGATCCGGTTGCTCATCTGGGCCAGAACGTCGAACGGAATCCTCGCCCAATCGGCGGTCATGAAATCCTGGCTCTCGATGGCACGAATGGCGATCACTCCATCATAGCTGCGAGCATCGCCCATCACCCCCACCGTGCCGATGGGCAGGTAAACGGCAAATACTTGCGCGGTCTTGCGGTAAAGATTGGCCGCGATCAACTCCTCAAGGACAATTTCATCGGCGTCGCGGAGGATTCGCAAGGTCTCGGCGGTAATCTTGCCAATCGTCCGCACCGCCAATCCCGGACCCGGAAATGGATGCCGCCAGACGATCGACTCCGGCAACCCCAACACCTCCCCCACCTGCCGGACCTCATCCTTGAACAAATCCCTCAACGGCTCGACCAGCTCGAAGCCCAGCTCCTCCGGCAACCCGCCGACGTTGTGATGCAGCTTGATGTTGGCGGCGGTGCCGGCATATCCGTGACCGCTCTCAATGACGTCCGGATAAAGCGTCCCCTGAGCCAGGAAACGCGCGCCTTGGATCGACTGCGCCCCGCGCTTGAAGGCTTCGATAAACTCCCGGCCAATGATCTTGCGCTTCTGCTGCGGATCGGTCACGCCCTCCAAAGCCGAGAGAAATTGCCCGGAGGCATCCAGCGTCTTCAGATTGATCTTGAAGTGATCGCCAAACGTGGCTTCGACCAGTTGCCGTTCGTTCTTCCGGAGCAATCCGTTGTCGACGAAGATGCAAGTGAGTTGATCGCCGATGGCCTTGTGCAACAATGCGGCGACTACCGAGCTGTCCACGCCGCCGGAGAGGCCGCAGATCACCTTGCCGTCTCCCACCTGGCGGCGAATCCGCGCGATCGCCTGCTCGACGAAATTGCCCATCGTCCAGGTCCCGGCACACTTGCAGATTTCGTAAAGGAAATTCTGGAATATCTGCTCGCCCCGCGGGGTGTGCGTCACCTCGGGATGAAACTGCACGCCGTAGAACGGCCGGCTGACGTGGCGGGCGGCGGCGAACAAGCAGGTCGGCGTCGCCGCCAAGGCGACGAAATCGGCGGTCAATTCGTTCACCTGATCGCCATGGCTCATCCAAACGGTGGTGTCTTGCGGCAACCCGCGCAGAAGCGGATCGTCGGCCACAATATGCAGCCGGACCCGGCCAAACTCCCTCGCCTTGGCCGGCTTCACCTGTGCGCCCAGAACCTGGCAACCCAACTGCATCCCATAACAAATCCCCAAAATCGGCACGCCGAGATCGAAAATCTTCGGATCGCACCGGGGCGCGTTCGGCTCGTACACGCTGCTCGGCCCGCCGGAGAGAATGATGCCCTTGGGCTTGCGCTTGTTGAGTTCCTCAGCCGGGATATCCGGCCGGACCAATTCGCTGTAGACCCCCTTTTCGCGCACCCGCCGGGCGATCAGTTGGGCGTATTGCGCTCCGAAATCCAGAATGGGAATGACTTCGTCGTGTGGCATTGGGAAGTAATAACGGGAAGGGTTCAAGGGTTCAAGGGCTCAAGAGATGGACAATGGATAGTGG
>JBEKIV010000107.1:7032-19484 GCA_050011595.1 Tepidisphaeraceae bacterium | reverse complement strand
CACATCGCCCTGGGAGTCGGTCACCACCTGCTGAGCGGTGTAGAATGGGTAGCCGTCTAGAGTGTCTCCCGCATTGATGACGGTGGCAAAGTGGTAGTTTGATGATGCCGCCGCGACCGCGGAAATCCCCAATACGCCGACGAACATCCATGCGGTCTTCATATTTTCTTCCCTCCAGACTTGGGCCAACGTGGATTGAAATAGCCATTCTACCGGCCGTAAGCTAATTATCAATGATTAAACAGCGATAAATGCGACAATAATGACGATGATGTCGCAAAAGCGGCAAAGGGCAATTTTTGGTGCGGAATCTGCAATTTGAATAAGCTTGTGCGAAATGAGGCCAGAGATTATTTTTTCAGAGTTGGAGTCAGCACAAGCGGTTGCGCGTTTCCAAGAATTGTGCGGCGTTGGCCATGGGGCAATAGCTATGTAGCGGCGACTCTGGCATCTCTGGAGTGCGGGCGGGTGGACGGTCGTTAACAAGATTCTCGGTTGCCAGGCAGGGCTTGATGTACCAGGCGAAACAGCGCGTCGGAGAATACGTGCTAGATGAGCTTGTGGGCCAGACCGCCTACGCCGAGGAATGGCGCGCGCACCATCACATGTGGTCGGACCAACAGGCGGTGGTGAAAATTCCCACCGACCCCCAATACGTCAGCAATCTTCGGCAGGAGGGGATTCGGCTCCATCGGCTGGTTCATCCCAACATCCTCTGTCCGTTGGGGTTCGATCCGACGGCGCAGCCGCCCTATCTCATCACGGAATACGTCCAGAGCGAAACGCTTCGGGCCTGGATCGATGCCAAGCGGTTGACGGTGGGGCAATCGATGAACGTGCTGCGGCACGTTCTGGAAGCCTTGCAGTTTGGCCACGAGCGCCAGGTGGTGCACGGCGACGTCAGGCCGGAAAACATTCTGCTGGACACGTCTGCTGGGTCGAGTGATTTTGCGTCGACCGGGTCGGTCAAGGTGACGGATTTCGGGGTGGGGATTGCGGCGGCGGCGACGGTGACGCGGGATGCCGCGGCCAAGGCGCAGCCGCAGGGCGGCTCGCTGGCGTACGTCGCTCCCGAGCAGCGCGAGGGCGCCGTGCCGGACGTCAAATCGGATATCTACGCGGTCGGTGTGGTGCTGTTCGAGATGCTCACCGGCGAGCGGCCGAGCGGCGCGGAATTGCCCAGCGAATTAAACTCCCAAGTCCCGACTTGGCTGGACGACGTTTTTAAGAAATCGTACGCGCGCCGCGACCGGCGATTTGAATCGGCAAAAGCGTTTCTCGATGCGCTGTCGAGGCAGAGCGTTTCGGTTTCGCCTCCCGCGCCGGAGGCGGAACTGAGATTTCGCCAGGAGGGCCAGAGTCTGCCGCCTGCGCCGGTCTCCCAGGAGCCGGAAAGCGGCGGTGAAATTGCCTTCGCCCCGGAAGAGGGCGCGCCGGCGCGATCCGCGCCGGCAACAGACGCGCGGACCGATGAAGGCGCCGAGGATTTGGAGCCGATCTTACCTTTGCGGGATGGCGAGCCGGCGCTGTCGGCCGATGAGGAGCAACTGGAAGAGCAACAGGCGGCCGGCGCCGACACCACGGCGCTGATCCAAGACCAGACCGGCGGCGAGCCGGTGATCCCGGTGATTCCGCGGGTCCCATCTCCGGCGGACCTGGACGCGCTGTTCGACGAACTGAATAAAAAACAGGTGCGGACCGCCGAGGAGTTGCGAACGGCGCTCAAGGGATATTTTGAAATCCGCGACCTGGATCAGGGGGAATCGGCCAATATCCGGCTTCGGCTGATGAAGTGGGCCAACGCCCTGGCCGGGGGGAATGCGGAACTTGAGGAGCATATCACGCTGATCAACGCCGCGGCCAGGCCGTTGTACGTCGTGAAGCTGTTGTTGCGTTCGACGCGCGGGGACGAACCGATGCGTTCGCAGACGTTGGAGCACCTGATCGGCGAGCAGGCGGGGCCGGCGCTGAGGTCTGGGGATTACCGATTGATCGTGCACTTTTCCGCGACGGCGTTGAACGAAAAGCTGCTGGAAGCGATCTCCAGCACGCCGCTGCGGACCGCGGTCATGAATTTAACCCGCGAGGCCCGGCGCGAATTCTTCGGCCGGATGCAACGCCAGGACCTGTTGATCTACCGCGCCAACATCCTCACGGCGGCGTACCGGTTCGATCGTCGGAAATATCGCGCGTTCATGGTGGGCAACGCCCTGAGCGTGGTGTCGGCGGGCGAACCGTTCACCAAGATCCGCCAGGAGCCGACGAAGCGGGCGGCAACGCTGCTCAATGGGGAACAGCTTCAACAAGGGATCAAGGAACTGCGCCGGGCCCTGGATGATCCGCAATGGGAAACCAAGGCCAATGGGATTCTGAGCGCCTGGCGCGGGAAACTGGCGGCGGCCTACGTGGAGGAGGCGAGGCAGCACTTTAATAGCTATGGTTGGCTGGAGAGCCTGCAATATTCGGCCAAGGCCGGGCAGCTTGTCCCCGGCCAGGAAGATGCCCTGGCACACGCGGCATTGGTCCGCAAGCGCGTGGGACAGCTTCAGCTTCTGCCGGGGACGTTCATTGCCGTCGTGCTCGTGGGCCTGGCGGTTTTGCAGGCGTTTCAAATGGGGGCGCCGCCGCAACTCAAGCCCCTGCTCCTCAAGATCGTCCAATCGCCGTTGGTGGCCGCGGGGGTGGCGGCATGGATCGCGACGCTCTGGTCCAAAGCGGTTTTGAAATCGCGGATGGCGCGCACGGATTTCGCGTTCTATCAGGCGGCGGTTTTCCCGCTGCTGGTGGCGCTGGCGATCGCCTTCGTCAAATATCCCAGCCCGGCCAGGGATGCGATTTGCGGGGGGCTGCTGATCGCGGTCGTCGTTGCCGACGTGATTCTCTTCAAGAAACTTCGCAAGCATTTGCTGCGGCGCACGGACGATCCGGGGCTGATCGGCGACGGATTGACCGTGCTGAATCGGATCGAAACTTTTCTCGGCGAGGACTGGGAGAGATTGCGGCCGCACTATCTCAAATTGGGGCCGCTCTACAGCTTCACCTCGGTGCAGGCGGCCCAAGGGTCGATGGCGGACCTGTTCGAGGCGCCGGAGGAGGGTTCCGGCGACGATGCGGCGGACGGCTCGCTCACGGGCACGTGGACGCCCAAACCCTCGCCGGACCTGGAAACCGGCAATCCGGAAGTGGACCGCCTCGTCGGGCAGATGAACGCCAGGATTTCGGCGAATCTGCGGACGCTGGCCCCGGCGGCGCGAGTGCTCCTGACCATTTTCGGGGAATACTCCAAAGCGGTCTCCAACCATCAGCTTGGGATGATGCAGTCCAATGCCGCCAAGATCGAGCAGAAGGGGAAAGACCTGGCGGGGCGGCTGATGGATTTCGAGCGGCTTTGCCGCTCGCCGTTGACGCTCAACGCGGGGGAGAACCAGGAACTGATCCAACAGGCGGGGGATCGCCTGGCCAGGCGCGCCGAAGACCCAGACATCAGGTTGCTCAAATCCCTGGCCGATCGGGCCAGGGATTTCCGCGAGGACCAGACCGGCGCCGCGTCGGACCTGGCGGCGCTGGCGCCGCAAGTGGAAGCGGCCATCGAGCGGTTGAAAAAAGGATGAATCGCCAAGTTTGAATCCGTCCGGCGGGCCGCATACCCTTCTTCCGATGAGCAGTGTTATTGAAAAGGCGGTGAACCCACCGCCAGAGGTGAATCCGCCGCCGGCGAATCTCACCGCCGCGGCGGCCGCGGCGCTGGCGCCGGCGAAATCGAAAGAGTACAACCGGCTGAATCTCGATTTCCGCAAGCCAATCCCCCGGCCGAAGGTCAACGGCCTGGTCATTGATTTTCACACGCATTTGATCGCGGCCCGACATGCGAAAACGTGGTTCGATACCGCGGCGCATTACGGCATCGACGCGTTCGTGACCATGTCGCCGCTGGAGGAAGCGCTGGGGCTGCAACGCGATTGGCCGGGGAAAATCCAGTTTATCACCATCCCAGCTTGGCAGAATCCGTCGGTGGATGATTGGCTGCGCCGGCTGGAGATGTTTTATAACATCGGAAGCCGGATGATTAAATTTCACATGGCGCCCGGGACGATGGCGGCGCGGAAAATCCGGCTGGACTCGCCGGCGCTGCGGCCGGTGCTGAAAGAGGCGGCGGCGCGGGGGATGATCCTGATGAGCCACGTCGGCGATCCCGACACCTGGTATTCGGGCAAGTACGCCGACGCCGCGAAATACGGCGCCCGACAGGAACATTACGCGATGTGGGAGGGCGTGCTGGAAGAATACCGAAATCATCCCTGGCTCGGAGCGCACCTGGGCGGAAACCCAGAGAATCTGCCCCGGCTTCAGGGACTGCTGGACCGCTTTCCCAATCTGTATCTGGACAACAGCGCCACGCGATGGATGGTGCGCGAGCTGAGCGCTCGGCGGGATGCGGCCCGCGATTTTATGATCCGCAATGCCGACCGCATTTTGTTCGGCACCGACCAGGTGAGCGGGGACGACCGCGGTTTCGATTTTCTCGCCAGCCGGTTCTGGTGTCATCGAAAGCTTTGGGAAACGGCATACAACGGTCCCAGCCCGATTCTCGATCCGGATTTGAAGGAAGAACAACAACCGGTGCTGCGCGGGCTGGCGCTGCCGGATGACGTCATCCAAAAGATCTATCACGATAACGCGGTGAAGTTGCTGGGTCGCGTGGGGGTGAAGTTTGGCGATGGGCGCCGTCAGACAACTGCGATTGCAGATACTGCCTTGGCGCGGTGTTGACAAATCCCCCGTTTTCGATATCGCGGCGAGGGGCTTTTGTTACCAGCCATCCCCGCATTACGCGCGCGAACGGCTGTGTTCCTCCAGCCGCTGAAGCAACTCGCACGCCTCTTCCTGATGTTCCCCGACGCTGCTGGTCCAGACCAGCGGTTCGTTGCGCGTCACCGCCCGCTCGATCCGCCGGCAGGCGCTGATCACCGTGCTGTGATTGCGCTTACCCATCCGCATGCCGATCTCCGGAAAACTGAGCTTGGCCGTCTTGCGCACCAGGAACATCGCCACGCTTCGCGCCAGGCTGATGGTGCGTTGCCGCCGGCCGGACATCAGGTCCTTGTGCTCCAGGCCGAAATATTCGCACACCGATTGGAGGATGTTGTCCGGGCGCACCGGCGCCACCATTTGCCGATCCAGATCGCCCAGCGCTTCCTGCGCCATTGCCGCATCCGGCACTCTCCCCGTGAGCTTCACGAACGCCGCGATCCGCGTGATCGCTCCTTCCAGTTCGCGGACGTTCTGCGTCACCCGCCGCGCGATCCAGCCCACCACCTCTTCCCCCAGCACCAGTCCGCCCCGGTGCGACAGGCTTCGCAGAATCTCGCAGCGCGTCGCGAAATTGGGAGGATCGATCCTCACCACCATCCCGCTGACAAACCGGTTGATCAACGATTCTCCGAACTCCTCGATCATTTTGGGATGATTGTCGCTGGCCATCACCACTTGCCGGCCCATGGCCTCGATCGCGTTGAAGGTGTGGAGGAATTCCTCCTGCGTCGCCTTCTTGCCGCCCAGGAAATGCACGTCGTCGATCACCAGCAGGTCCAGGTCGCGCATCTTCCTTCGGAAGGCGTCGATCTTGTTCGCCCGTAGCGAGGTCAGAAACTCGTTGGTGAACTCCTCGCCGGTCAGATAGGTCCAGCGTTTGGTCGGATGATGCGAAATGAATCGTTTGCACAGCCCCTGGAGCAGATGGGTTTTGCCAAGTCCGCATCCGCCGTGGATGAACAAGGGGTTGTACTGAGCCCCCGGATACTCCGCGACGTACAACGCCGTGGTATAGGCAAGCTGATTGCTCTGCCCGACCACGAAGGTTTCGATTTCGTGCCGAAGCCGCGGCCGGCCGGACTGCGCGGGCGCTCGCTCCTGGGTCGAACTGGCGGGCCTCTGCGGACTTATCACCGGCAACGTCTTGCAGGCCCCGTCGTCTTTGGCCGGCACAATCGCCGTCGCCGACTGGGCCATCACGGGCGTGACCGGTGCCGCCATCGGCCGCGAAGTCATCGGGTGCGACGTCATCGGCCGCGCCGACGCCATCCCTGCTTCCTTCGCCTTGAACCCCGGCGGTTTCACTGCCGGACCGGAGGCGGCTTTGCCTTCCGGGCCATCCATCGTCTCCACTTCAAACAACTGCGGCACCACGCTGAATCGAACCGCCAGCGAGCAACCCAGCACCTCGTGTGCCGCCTCCTGGATCGGCCGGCTGAAATGCGAGCCGATCCATTCGCTTATAAAATCATTGGGAACCGCGATTTCCAACCCATCCTGCTTCAAATCAAGACGCGTTGAATTGTTGAACCAGACGTGAAACCTCTGTTGCCCAACACGCTGAGCAATTGCACTAGCCAATTTGGCCAACTGTGGATCGTGTGCGCCGATGCAGCTCACGCCGACTCCTTCCCGGCAAAACCCTGCCCCAATGCGCCTTGCTCAACACGCAAAGCGCAGCATCTCCCGCCTCCATATGGCCCGCCTCATGCAAGCCCCAAGCAAACGCAGTCCTAATCATCCGTGAATTAAGCTAGAAAATAAGCTGCGGAAACAATACTGGCAAGACAATCTTTATCGGATTTTCCATGCACAGCGAAGGAACCATCGGCAGGACCTGTAGGGTTTAATGAAAAAAAAAGTTCTATCAACTTCTTTTCCACCGTTTTATCGGACGGTGGAGGGCAAGTGGACAAAACTTGTGCACAACGGCTATTTTTTGCCCCGGCACCCCCGCCCATCACTAAACACGCGGGTCACGAAACACGCAGGTCGCGGATCATCGCCCATCGCGTGGCAACCTGCTGCATCCCGAATCGGTAATAGAGCTTCAGCGCCGGCGCGTTCCGGGAATCGACCGCCAGCGACAACCTGCGTCTGTGCTCCCGAAGAGTCAACTCCATCGCGTGCTGCATCAGAATCGTCCCCAGACCCCGCCCGCGCGCCTCCGGAACCACTCCCAGGTAGACCAACTCCGTACCATCGGTCTGCGGAATCCCGCTCAAGAGCAGCACCCCCATCGGGCGATCGGCTTGCAAGAGCAATCGCCAAAGGGTCGGATCGAATTGCCCGGTGGCCTGGTGCCCGCTGATCACGTCTTCGATGTCGCGCAGCCCGCTCAGCGCCGGACAATCCAGACTGTCGCGATAAGTCTGTAGGATCGCTTCGGCGAAAAGCCCGTGCGCTTCGGCGCAATATTCCAGCCACCGCATCCCCTGCCAAACCGCCGCCGGCTTGGCATGACGCGGAACTTGTGTCTGCAAATAGATCAACTCCGCGATGTCCATGAATCCCGCCGCCGCGAACAATCGCCGGGCCGAATCGTGTTGCGGCTCCAGCAGCACCTGCGCCAGTTGCACTCCCTGCCGGGCATAGTGCCCGCATATTTCCCCCACCAGCAGCGATACCGCGGGGAACATGGAATCGTCCATCTGGAACGACGTGAGCAGCAAAAGCGTCTTCCCCGGATTGAGGATCGGCAGCACCGCCCAGATTAGCTTCCCGGACGATTCGACAGCGGAGGCTTTGCCTTCCGCCACCCACATCGCCTGCACGTCGATCCGCCGTTGGGGGGAACTATTGATGAATTCGGCGACCTGCGCCGCCGGCGCCGGCCAGCCGGGGCTGCCCAGGATCATCCCGACTGCCGTCTGTAATTCCTCCGGCCTTGCCCGCCGGCAGACAATCCCGCCCCCCATCGGGGCCATAAAATGCGAAGTTGACATCACCGCCATCAAACGTAAGAATAACCTCGCCGCGTGGAAGGGCAATCGTCTTCCACATCCCGCCTGGATTGCGGAGATTTCACCATGTATCGGCGTATATATTTGCCACTGGCCGGATTGCTCGTTGTCGCCGCACTGGCGATGCCCCTGCGCGCCGATTACCCCCAGCCCAGCCCCTATCCCGTCTCCTGGGAATTGACCTTCGATCATTCCCTGCCCAAACGCATTCTCGTCCAAGGCCCGGCGGACATGAATCCCCTGGCGTACTGGTACGTCACCTATCATGCCGCTAACAACACCGACCAGGATAAGATCCTGTTCTTCCCCAACTTCCAGATGATGCTGGAGGATGGCCAGGTGGTCCGCAGCGACATCGGCGTCGCGCCCGCCGTATTCGACGCCATCAAAAAGAAAGAACACCTGAAATATCTCCAAAGCAACGACGTCATCAGCGGCGATCTCCGCCAGGGCGAAGACCAGTCCAAGGACGGCGTGGCCATCTGGCCCGAACCCCGGCTCCGAATGGGCACCTTCACCATCTTCTGCTCCGGGTTCTGGGGCGAAAGCGCCCTGGTGAAAGTCGGCGACAAGGACGTTACGCTCCATAAGACTTTGCAGTTGTCGTATCACCTGGATTCCGACGAAAGCCACCCCGGCGGCGGAGACCTGGTCGAATTGGATCATCAGTACGTCATGCGTTAAGTACGTCATGCGTTGAGGTAGAAATTTATGGCGCATAAAAAAGGTCAAGGTTCCACCAGAAACGGCCGCGACAGCAATCCCCAATACCGCGGCGTCAAGGCCTACGGCGGACAGTTCGTCACCGCCGGCTCCATCATCGTCCGCCAGCGCGGCACCCGCTTTTCGCCCGGATTCAACGTCGGCATCGGCAGCGACGACACGCTCTTCGCCCTCAAGGACGGCAAGGTCGAATTCCGCGGACGCAAGATTCACGTTCGCCTCCCCGAAACCGCCGCAACGGCCTGAGAACCGGCCAAATCCTGCAAACGAGAACGCCCACGGCGCTGCCGTGGGTCTTTTGCTTACAATGGATTCAACATGTTCGTGGACGAAGCCATCATCGAAGTCCAAGCCGGCGACGGCGGCGATGGCTGCCTCTCCTTCCGCCGCGAGAAATACGTCCCCAAGGGCGGCCCCGACGGCGGCGACGGCGGCGACGGCGGCAGCGTCGTCTTCCTCTCCGATCCCAACAAGGACACCCTCCTCGATTTCTCCAGCCGCCACCATTGGCGCGCAAAACGCGGTCAATCCGGAATGGGCAAAAAAATGGCCGGACTCAGCGGCGACGATCTCGTCGTCCGCGTACCCCCCGGAACCCTCATCTTCGATGCCGACCACCAAATCCTCCTGGCCGATCTCGATTCACCGGAAAGACGCATCGTCATCGCCCGCGGCGGCAAGGGCGGCCGCGGAAACTGGCATTTCAAAAGCTCCATCAACCAGGCCCCACGCTACGCCGAAAAAGGCACCGAAGGCCAACGCCGCAAGTTGCGATTGGAACTGAAACTCATCGCCGACATCGGCCTGGTCGGTATGCCCAACGCCGGCAAAAGCACTCTCCTCCGCGCCATCTCCGCCGCCCGGCCCAAGGTCGCCGATTACCCATTCACCACCCTCGACCCCCAGCTCGGCATCGTCGAACTCGGCCCCGATCGCCGAATGGTCGTCGCCGACATCCCCGGACTCATCGAAGGCGCCCAGCACGGCGCCGGACTCGGTCACGAATTCCTCCGCCACGTTGAACGCACCAAGATCATCGTCCATATCCTCGATCTCTATCCGATGGACGGCTCCGATCCCGCCGAGAACTACCGCAAAATCCGCCGTGAATTGGAAGCCTTCAGCCCCGCCCTGGCCCAAAAACGCGAGATCGTCGCCGCCAACAAAATGGACCTCGCCATCGACGATAACGCCCTGGATAAACTTCGCCGCGAACTTCCCGGCAAGGAAGTCTTCGCCATCAGCGGCGTCAGCCGCCAGGGCGTCGAGGATTTGCTGGAAGTCCTCTGGCGGATCTTGCTGGAGATCAAAGCGCAAAACCCCATCCCGGTCCCCATCGCTGAGGATTCAACCGATGACGTGCCCCAATGATCTTCGCGTGGCATTGAAGGAATGGGCCGTCGTCTGCGCCGCCCTCGGCAGCGGGCGTCAGATCATCCTGCTCCGCAAGGGCGGGATTTACGAATCCGCCGGGGAATTCGAGATCGAGCACCGGCAGTTCCTGCTGTTTCCGACGTATCTCCATCAAAACGCGGCGATGCTGAAAGACGATGAAAAGAACAAACTGCCGGTGACGACGGCGGAGCCAAAGAAGATCGAAATTTCGCTGGCGGCCGAAATCACCGACATTATTCCAATGTCCGATCGAGCGGCGATGGATGCGCTGAACGATGAGCACATCTGGTCCGCCGGGCTGATCGGCATGCGATTCAATTACCGGCCGGAAAATCCGCTCTATTTGCTTCTCGTGCGCGCCTGCCGTCTGGCCCGGCCGACGACGATCGAAAACACCCCGGCCTACGCCGGCTGCAAAAGCTGGGTTCCGCTCGATCGCGCGATCGCCACCCAAGACGCCGTCCCCGCCCTGGACGATGCCGAATATGCCCGCCGCCGCGAAAAGGTTTTGGCAGTTATCTGATCAGGCCGCGGCCGCCTGGGATTGATTCGATTCGTAGAGGTCGATCACCGGCCGGCTCTCCATCGCGCGCCAGATCGAGGCCCGCTGAAGCGAATGAACCGGCGAGACGTTCGCCACCACGGCCGCATCGAATTGCAGGGCGCGGGCGGCGCTGTCGTCAACCATTGGAATCCCTCGATATTGCCGCCCGGGCCGGGCGAGGTTCGCATCGGCGATCGCGACGACATTCAATTTCAGTTCCCGCGCCGCCAGCCAATACGCATAGACGTTCTTCCCGAAGTCGATCAAAAGGATCGACCGGATCTGAGTCCCCTTTATCGCCGTGGCCAGGCGGCATCGAATCTCTTCGATCATCGCGAATTTTTCGAACGCCCCATCCGACACCACCCGTCTTCGGCCGGGCCGGAGCGATTTTGCCATGCCCTCCAACAATCCACGCCAGAACGCCGCCCGATGCCGCCAGCCCTTCTCGTGCGCCATCCACCGATATCGCCGCATCCAATCGATCGCGTAGGGCAACGCCCATTTCCGCGGAAACCGCCGCGCGATCACCAGCAGATTGTTCCGCACGTCCAGCCGGGTCGTGCGCGCCGGCTGGCGCGCGATCCGGGTCTTCAGATGCGAAACCCTCAGGTCTTCGAATCGCTCGATGTCCCAGCCCGCGTCCAGCAGCCGCAACGACAGGTCGTATTCCTCCGCCTGCATGAAAAAGTCGTCCGGCAAGCCGCCAACCGCGTCGAGCGCTTCGCGCCGGAATCCCGTTCCGCAACCGATGCACACGCTGGGAAACGCGCTGCTCTCCCGCGATCCATCGGGCAGAATCACGTCGAATACCGCCGCCCCCAGTCTCGGACGGGCGCGGAAATGTTCGATCATTCGCCGAATCGACTCGGAATCCGGATACGAATCATCATCCAGAAAGACAACGTACTCTCCCCGCGCCTCGCCCAACCCCGCGTTCTTGGCGCACGCGCCGCGGTTTTTCCGCAGCCGCACCAGGCGCACCGCCGGAAATTCCCCCTTCACGGCCTGGGCCGTGCCGTCCGTGCTGGCGTTGTCCACCACAACCGTCTCCACCGCGAAATCCGCCGAGTTTTCCAGCGTTTGCAACTGCCGAAGCGTGCCGGCCAGCGCGCTGATGCGATTGTGCGTCGAGATCAGGAACGTCACCGTCGGGCGCTGGACCGCAAGCCCCCGCAACGTGCACGGCCGCTCCGGATCGAAATCATTGTGCGCCAGATTCTTATCCGGCAGGTCCCACTTGGCGAACAGCTTCTGGTTGTCCTGGCGGCCCCGGCCCATGTCCTGAGCGCGGCGCTCGTCCACGTGCTCGTCGTGATCGATGAAGCAGCCATGCGCCGGCTCGATCCACATCCCCGCATGCCAGGCCTTGAGCGACAGATCGGGGTCGGCCCCGAGGAAATAAAATCGCTCGTCGAAATATTCCAGCCTCTGATACGTCTGCCGCCGCCCGATGGGAAAATTGGCGTACAGCGTCCCCCGGACGTGGCAAAGGCGAAACGTTTTTCCATCGTGCGTCGTTTCAAACGCGACGTTTCGTTCCGATGCGAAGCGATGAAACATCGCCAGGAACGCCACGTCCGCCGCCGCCGAATCGATCTGCCGCACCGCTTCGTCCAACGTCCCCGGCAATGGCCGCGCATCGTCGTTCAGCCAGATCATGTTCCGGCCGACGGCGGCGCGAAATCCTTTGTTGGCCGCCCGGACAAATCCCTCGCGGCGATCTTCGCGGATGATTTTCAGCCGATCGCCGAAATAATTGGCAAATTCCGCCAGCACCGTCCCCGTCCCGTCCTCGCTTGCGCCGTCCACCACGATCACTTCAAACGAGCATTGCACGTCCTGGCGCAGGCTCGCCAGTCCGCGTCGAAGCAGCTCGGCGCGGTTGCAGGTCGGAATGACGATCGACAGGTCGTACATGTTAAGCGGCCCTGGTCGCGCGATGGGCCGTCCGGGCAAATTCGTAGGCCCGCGCGACGGTTTTGACGAAGTTCTCCGCGGAAAACTGCTGCACG
>JBEKIV010000107.1:0-7021 GCA_050011595.1 Tepidisphaeraceae bacterium | reverse complement strand
ATCGCCCGCGAGCAATTGCATCGTCCGCGCCATCGCCGAAACGTCGGTTGGATCGAACAACAGCCCCGCATCGTCCACTTGCTCGGGCAGGCTCGTGACGTTGGAGCTGGCCACCGGACATCCGCAAGCCATCGCCTCCATGATTGGAATGCTCCACGCCTCGTATTGGCTGGGGAAGATCAACGCCGTCGCCAGGTGATACAACCCCACGAGGTCCTCCGTGCTGATGCGTCCGAGAAGCCGCACGTTTTGCGCAGACTCGATCGCTTCCTGCCCGCCCCCGGTCAGAACAAGCTGGGCGCCGGCGATCCCGGCGGATTCGAACGCGCGGATCAACCGCCGGTGGTTCTTATGCGCCCACGCCGCCGCCGGATACAGGAAGAACTTCTCCGGCAATTCGTACCGTTTGCCCAGATCGGTCAATTGGCGCGGGGTCGGCGGATGGAAAAACGCCGATTGGAACACGTCCGGCGTGACAAAAATCCTCGACCGGTCGACGCCAAGCTGCCGGCACAGATCGTCCCGAATAAAATTGCTCGCCACGATCACTGCATCGGCGCGCCGCCCCGACGCCACCCACCATTTTTCCCGTTCGACGATTTCCGCGGCCGAGAAATACTCCGGGAAATGCCGGTGTTGCAGGTCGTGCAGGTTCAGCACGATCGGCAGATCGAGGTCCAGCGGATTGATCGTGTTGCCGGGGAAATGAACCAGATCGACGCGATGCCGATGCAGCATCCGGGCTTTGAGCCGCTGGAACTCCTTGAGCGCGGCCTGGGCCGCCGCCGGATCGCGTTGCCGCAGCTCGCCCCAATTCCCGGTTGGACGCGGCAATAAAACCACTTCCGTTCGCTCGTCGGCGAAGCCGGCAAAATGCCGGTGGTTTTCGATGCGCGTCAGCAGGATCAGCCTTTCCGCGGGCGAGTTGGGCAGCTTCAGCGCCTCGACAAGTGCCAGCGCGTAGTTCTCGATGCCGCCGACCTGGCCGGGAAGGATGCAATTGGTGTCGATGGCGACATTCATTGGAATTTCCGGATTCACGCGGCGGAACGGGCCAATTCCCGAAGGGCGCCGCGAAGTTCGGCGGCGATGCGCCGCTGCTGGGCCGGCGTCAGGCCGAAGAACATCGGTGGATTCAAAATTGCCGCGCTCGCTTCCTCGGCGACGCGGCACGGCTCGGTCTTGTATCGTTGAAGGATGGGCTGTTCGTACAAGGGAACGGGGTAACAAGCGCGCGTTTCGATCCCGCGTTCTTTCAGGCGTTGGAGCACCCGGTCGCGGCGGGGGATCAGGACCGAAAAGAGAAAATTGCCGTTCTGCCCCCCCGGCACGCCCGGCGGCGTTTGCAGGCCGAGATCGGCGAATTCGGCGCGATATTGCGCCGCCAGCCGCTGACGGTCCGCCAGAAGCGCATCCAGCTTGCCGAGCTGCGCCACGCCGATGGCCGCCTGCAATTCCGTCATGCGGAAGTTATGCCCCAACTCGACGTGATGATATTTCCTCTGCGGGTCTTCCCCCTGCGAGCGGATCATGCGCATCCGCCGCGCCAGGGCCTCGTCGTCGGTGAAGAGCATGCCCCCCTCGACGGTGGTGATCGTTTTGGCCGCATGGAAACTGATCGTGGAAATCAGGCCGTAGGAAAGCGCCGGCTTGCCGTTGAACGTCGCGCCGATGCTCTGAGCGCCGTCCAGGATCAGCGGCAGATCGTGGCGATCCGCCAGCGAAAGCAGGGCGGTGAAATCGCACGGATTGCCGCCGTGGTCGGTGCAAAGGATCGCCCGGGTGCGCGAAGTGACGCGGGCGGCCGCGCTGGCGGGGTCCATGCCCAGGTTTCGCCGGTCGATGTCGCAGAAGACCGGGGTCGCCCCCACGATCGCGACGGCCGAGGCGGTCGCGATGTACGAGAATGCCGGGACGATCACCTCGTCGCCGGGCGCTATGCCCGCGGCGCGCAGCGCCACGTCGATCGCCGCCGTCCCGTTGCTGACCGCGACGGCGAATTTCCGCCCGGCCCGGACCGACATATCCCGCTCGAACCGCGCCACGCGCGGCCCGCAACTCAGCCACCCGCTCTTCATGCACGCGATCACCTCGTTCAACTCCGCGTCGTCGATCGCCGGTTTCGCCCATGGAATGGTTTGCAGTTTTTCGATTGTCATGCGGCAACTTTCTGCCGGCGTCCCGCTTCCAGGTCGTCGGCGATGAAATTCAAGAGCCGGCGGCTCGTCGCCGTGTAGGTGAACCGCGCCAAAACCACCTCGCGCATCGAATCGGCGACGCGGCGTCGCTGCGGCTCGTCGCCGAGAAAGCAAGCGACCTTGGCACGCAATTCATCCGCCGACCCGTACGCGACGGCGTCGTAATCCTCGCCCCAGACCGTTCCCGCCGAGCGGATATACCCGTCCTCGGCACTGGCACGAAGCGTCTCGATGAACGGTTGATCCCCCGCGAACGGATCCAGTTGAAGTTCATCCGCCACTTGCGCGATCGCCGCCGCGATTTGCGGCTCGGCGGCGCTTCGCAGTTCCGCGTCGGTCGTGATGTTTTCGGACACGCACCAGTTCCACAGCATCTGGAAGCGGCGTTCGAGCAGGTCCCCCGGGCAACGCCGGATCAGGAAAAATCCCCCGCAGGCCAATCCCTCCATCACGCGCTGGTGCGCGCCCCCGTGGGGGCTTATTTGCAACGAAATCCGGCTGGCCGCGTAGATCAGCGCCAGTTGATGGGCGTTATCCGCGATTCCCCGCGCAAACCGCGAGAGCTTTGGATGATCCTCCCACCCCCGGCCGTACAACCGCAGGTCCGCTCCCATCTCGGCAAGCCAATGCAGCGACTGATGCCGAAACAACGCGTTGTTGATCCGCTGGGTGAACAGTTCCATCAGCTTGGGCATTTCGTCGTTGGGAAGGGACGTTTTGGTCTGCTGCATGGCCAGGTCGATCATCCGGCGAATCTGGATCGGTTCGGTGACGACCCCGCCGGCATCGTACACGGCGCGGAGCGGATCGAAGATCGCCCGCAGAAGCCGCGTCGCATCGGGCGAGCCCGCGCGGTCGATTTCGGTTTTCAGCAACGATTCGGCGGTAGCCGAGGCGTGGCTCACGAACGAGACGTCGCAGCCGAATTCCGCCTGCTCCGCCGGCGACGGCGCCTGGCGTTGGAATCGCAGTTCGTCGCAGCCCACGATCGTCGGCATGTAACGGTCCGCGGGATATCCGAATTCGTGGATCATCCGCAGCCGGGCAAATCCCAGGCAATAGTCCAGCGGACCCTGCGCCGCCCCGGCCTGACGCCGGAAAATGTTGGGCAGCGCGTCCTGCACCCACATCGCCACCGGAACCTGTTCCGGCACTCCCCCCAATTCCCCACGGTAATGGTCGATGATCACGACCAGATCGGGCTTAAATTCGGCACAAGCCCTGGCGATCGCCAGAGGGTGGCACAACGCGTGGTCGTGGGCCTCGATTACCAGCCGAGTCTGATGCCCCAGACGCTGGAAGGACGCCAGCCAGTCACGCATCGAATATTGCAGAAACGTGGTGAATCGGGAGGTGATGCCGAGGATTTTGAGCCCTTGGCCGCCGCGGAATCGCGCCCCGATGGATTCGGGGCTGGCGCCGGCGCAGGCCAGGCGGAATTGCTCCGTCCAGCGGAGCAATTCCTGATCTATCCTGGTCCTGGCATGGGCAAGAATTTCGTCCAACGTGGGGCTGCCGCTCCAAAGGGATGGATCGACCCGCACGGACAGGCGCGGCCAGGGACATCCCGCATCGGCGGCCAGGCTTTGGCGGAACTGATCGAAGCAGTCCTCGCCGACGAACAGCCGCACGCGCCGGTCCGCCAAAAGAACCCGCCAATCATGGATGTGCAGAATGACCCACAGCCGTTCGATGTCTTTCATCAGGAAAAACAGCGGCGGCCGATGTCCCGGCGCCGACCCGGCCTGGCAGGGAAGTTGATACAAGCCGTTCCACAGCCAACCCATGTCCTCCCCCGCAACCATCACCGGCTGGTTGCATGATCCCAAAGGATACAGCTTTGCGATCAATTCCCGCGCCGACAGCGGCGAAAGCGTGTGCGGCAACGGCGTCACCCCCAGCCCGTTGCCAACCCCCAGTTGGATCGAGCCGGATATGGGCACAATTTGGTAAACCTGCGTCGGCGTCAGATTCTTCAGGCAATGCGCCACCTCCGGCAGACGCCGGGCCAACGCCTCGACATTTGCCAAAAGACGCGACTCAAGCAGGGAAAGGCCAGTCCAGAGAATTCTCGGCGCGGCACCGTCCATGGCGTCCTTTTTGTCCCTATCGGCTGGTTTGAGACTGATACATGAGGGATTATCGGGCCTGGACCATGCCTTGCGCCCGTGCCAACTCCCGGTATTTCGCCAAAAGATTCAGCCGGCGCTGATCCAGGTCCAAAAGCGCCTGCATGAATCGGCCGCTGACGGTTCGGCACAGCGCCGCCGACTGCTCCTCCGGGTCTAATTGCTCGATGGATTCGCTGCTGGCGGCAAACGACATGTCGTAAAACGAAAAAATCGCCGGGATGAACTCAACGTGCGGCGCGCCCAGACGCCGAAACAGGTCGCGGACGGCCCGCTTGCTGAACAGAAAAAGATGCTCGTTTCGGTCCAGCATCATGGGAAATTTATGCCGCGCGTCGCGAAGCTCCCCCAGGCTCTTCCGCTCGGGATATGCCGGCGTCTGCACCAGAAGAATGCCGTCCGGCTTGAGGACATCAAAGCATCGGCCCAGCGTCCCCAGCGGATCGGGCAAGTGCTCCAGCACATCCATCATGACAATCGCGTCCAGGGAATGCGGGCCGATGGCCTGGTCTTCGATCGGCCCGGTCAGGACCGGAACCTGGAAGGTTTCGGTGGCCAGACGAACAATCGACGGACTCAGTTCAAGTCCCGCCGCGTCGAACCCCGCCTGCCGCAACATGGCCACGAACCCGCCATGGGCGCAGCCGATTTCCAGAATCTTGGCCGGCGGAAGTTTGAATTGCAGAAGCGACCGAAGCCAATGGACGCAACGTTCCGCCAGATCGGAACGCATCCGGGCGATGATGTCGGGACAATCCAAGTCCACCGTCTGATGGCCGAACCAGTAGTCGCTGCCGTAATAATCTGTTGAATCATCAGTTACGCGCGAGTCGCGCATCTGCCCCAACCGCCCCGACACCAGCGTCTGGCAGACATCGCAACGATGATACCCTTCCCCAAACGGTGTAAGGTCGTTGTTTCCGCACCAGCATTGCACCAAATCACTATCGGCCGCCGCCAACGTCCGAATAAACTTTTAAGCCTCCCGCTTCACGAAGGCCGATTTGAATGTCTGATGGCCGCCGGTCCATGCGCAGCTTCCGGGACAAGCATTCGGCAACATGACCACGCCGATTTCTATCCCACGATTCGCGCCAGCGACGTTTTTCTCTGCGCCTACCCCAAGTCGGGAACCACCTGGCTCGGCTTTCTGATCGCCCAGGTACTCAAACCGGACCCCGACGAACAACTCGATCTGAAATCGTTCGATAAATTCGTGCCCGACGTGAATCTGTCATACAACAAGCGAGGCTCGCTGGCCTCGTACGCCGATTGGCTCGACCCACGCTTTTTCCGCTGTCATGCCGCTTGCGATGAACATCTGCCTCGGGCGATCTACGTCCTGCGCGATCCGCGCGACGTGATGCTTTCCTACTGGCATTACAAGAAATTCCTCAGCAAGGATTTTACGCTTTCGCTCGGCGAATATCTGCAAAGCGACGACCATTGGCCTTGCCAATGGGACGAGCACGTGTCGAGCTGGCTCCTCCCACGTCGGCACCCGAATTTGCTGGTGGTGAAGTACGAGCAGATGCACGCCCAAACGGCACAGGTCCTGCGAGATGTATTGGATTTCGCCGGCTTATCCTGCACGAAGGAGCAAGTCGGTCGCGCCGTCGAAGCCTCGCGTTTTGACCGCATGCGGGCGGCCGAGGAAAAATTCGGAGTCCACGGCAAGGCCGGCGACGAAAAAGAGCGTTTCGTCCGCAAAGGCAAGACCGGCTCCTGGCGCGATGAAATGACCGAGCCCGACCTGCGCATCCTCGAGCAGAAATACGGCCCGGTCATGCGCGAAGTGGGATACCCACCCGTCACCGGCTGATTTCGGATTGATATGGATGGATGCTTCGGTGCGGGCTGGGGTTATAGCGAAACCGGCGGTGAAGATATTAAGAACCTCGGATGCCACCTTTTCTGCGTCCGAACAAGATTAGGCGAAAGTTGGGTTGGACAGAATGATGTCAACGATGTCGCTGAAAAACACCACCACGTGCGGATCGCCGATGGGTGCCGCGCCGGGGTGGGCGCTATGGCAGCGATACTCAAAACACGTCGCAAGGCGTTGCGATTGTGTGCCGTCGATTAAGTTCATGCCTTCAAGCACGATGATAAGGTCGGTATCGAATACGTTTGTCTGAAATTCGCCGAACGACGTGATCGTAAACTCCTTATTCCATCGTTTGTACTTCCCAGTGTTCAAGTTCTTAAGCCGCTTAGATGCGGCATTGAAAGCAGGGAAGCCGACGGCTTCGACTTTCTTTCGCAGGCGGTGGATAGCAGCACACCACCCCAGGACGATCGCGGCCCGCGACGCCGAATGATTGATGCATGTAATCGCCTCCTCGATAAAGCTTCGCTCCGCTGGGTCCAAAACCTTGGCGGCGAGCGTTTCTAATCGCTTAGCCGTTGCCGTTGTCTGCTTCTCAGCGACCACCTTCCCGCCGTATAATTTTGTGAACTGGTCGCGGACGGCGCGCTCAAGACGGTAGCCATCGCCGTCACGCAGCAATTGCTTAGATTTCTGCTCACACAAGCTCTTGAACCATGGGGCCAGCGAACCCGGCTTCTCGATATTGACTTCGTCATAGCAAGCGCGAACGTCGGTCTGGGAGAACCGGATCTGGTCCCGGTGGACGTGCAGATACCAGCCGAAAAACTTGATCCGTTCTGAGTGGTTTGGAAGAGTTGGTGCAG
>JBEKIV010000106.1:0-12488 GCA_050011595.1 Tepidisphaeraceae bacterium | reverse complement strand
CCAGCCTTGGGATACAAACTATCAGATTCACCTTCAAACCGCCCGGCCCTACACCGGCCCGATCGGGCAACTCATCGACGCCCGCATCCGCGCCAAGGCCAGGAAGGTCTACACCGTTGCCAGCGGCGGGGGATTCATTTCACCGATCTTCGGCTCGCCACGCACCCTCCAGGGCCGCGCCTTGCACGTGGAAGATCGCCAGATCATTATCCGTGCCGGAGTCGCCATTTCCGTGGAGCTTCCGCGGCCAGAGACGGCAGTTGATCTGTCCGCCGGGCCTATCGCGGTTGGCTCGATGATCAACGTTGCGGCCCTCCCCGGCACCACTTTCGAGTTAGTCTCTTCCCAAATATCCAAATAGCGCCGCTATTGTTAAGATGGGTAAAATATAGGCGCATTTTTTGCTTGTTTGGCTCCACCCATATAGGAGTCAACATTTATCCAAATTACCAATTTTCCCAATCCGGCCGAAAAAATCTTCCCAAATGGCCTCCTGTTCGGGTTTTTATAGGGCAGTTTGCTGACTTTCGCCATTGTATTTTGAAGGTGATCGATCCAATACTACTCCGAAATCATCGGGGTGAGGACGGGAGATTCCAGGATGGGCGGGTAATGGGGAGCGGCCGGAGCTTGCGGCGCTAATTCAATTGTGATCCCGGCTTCCAAGCGTGGGTTGAAGCCGGGATTTTTTTCTTCACATTCGACGGCCTTGCCCTGAGTTGGCTGCGAGCCGATTGTTCCATGGAGCGCCGCGATTCGGTCGTCGGTGTCGAAGGTCATTTGAACCTGCCGAGGAGAATCGTTCTAATCCTTTTTAGAATCAGCCACGCAGGAGTGGCGGAATTGGCAGACGCGCAGGACTTAGGATCCTGTACCGCAAGGTGTAGGGGTTCGACTCCCCTCTCCTGCATTTTCGCTGTCTATGATGGCTTGCACTACAATGACTCGCTCCCAGGATAAAAATGAAACCGGGCCTCGGCTGGGTTGGCGGAGGTCGCAGACGTGGTGGCGCGTATTTTTCGCCCTGGGCTGTCTGATCGCGATCGCATCTGCACGAGCCGACAGCGTGGCGATCCGCCATCCGGGCGAGCCGGACGGCGTGGCCCCAACGGTGTACAGCGACGTCAAAATCACCGATATCCGTCTAGGGCGCATCGAGTTTACGACCTCGACGGGTAACGACGTTGTCAAAGACCTCGCCTCCGTCGCGGCGATTTCCATTGACGATGAACCGCAATTCAATCAGGCCGAAGAGGATTACGCGGCCAATCAATTCGACCGCGCGGTGGAGGGATTCGATCAAACGATTGAGAAAACGGACAAAACCTGGCTGAAGGCGTACTGCCAGCCGTTGTTGGCGGATGCGGCGAACAAGGCCGGGCGATTCGACAAGGCGGTGCAGGCATACGTGTATCTGGTGCTGAACCAACCGGGGATGGCGGCGGCGCATCGTCCGACGGTTCCGGCGGCGGGCTCGGGGTATCTCGATGGAGCGGCGCAAGCGCTTTCCAGTGCGGCGGACACTGCGAATCTTTCGACTCAGCAACAGGCGGCGATTCTCTCGCTTCTTCTGGACGTGCAGCGTGCCCGCAACGACGCGGCGGCGATCGACGCCGCCGCCAGCCGGCTCGGCAAGCTCGTCGGCGATTCGGGAAACCCCACGGCCGACGTGGCATCACTCGCCCTGGCGGATGCCAAGCTGACCGAGGCCGGTTCCGCTCTGGAACAGAAGGATTACGATCGGGCCATCACGATCATTACCGCGGCCGGAAATCTATTCCTCGATCCGCGCCGGCAGGCGGATGCGATGTACGTGCTCGCCCAGGCGCGCGAAGGGCAAACGCAGGGGAAGAACGATGCCGATGCCTGGAGGGACGTGGCGATTGCCTACATGCGCGTCGTGGCGGACTTCAAGGACGCGGCGGGCGCGCCGCACGTGGCGCAATCGCTTCTGGCGACGGCGGGCATCCTGGAGAATCACCTGAACCAGCCGGGCAAGGCGATGCAGATCTACCAGAGCGTTCGGAGCCAGTTTCCAAATTCGCTGGCGGCCGATGAGGCGGACAGACAGCTCGCCCGGCTTGGGGCCGCGGGCGTTCGGCCCGACTGATATCCGTTCAGACTGAAAGGCTGATGAGATGTTCAAATTCATTCGGAAAAACAAGAAGGTGGTCGGCGTGGTCCTCGGCGTGGTGCTGATGATCATGTTTCTTGGCAACCTTGGGCCCCAGGGAGCGCAGCGGAACCCGCAGATAATGCGCACGGTGGGCACCCTCGGCAACACGAAGATCACCCAGTTGCAACTCAGCAACGCCACCGCGGAATGGCAGTTCCTCAAGTCCCTGGAATACGCCAACCCCAACGATCCCACGGCCAAGCCGTTCCCGCTGGTGGAGGCGATCCTTGGCCCCGAGATCGCCGTCCAGATCGACCAGGCCCAGAAGGGCAGTCAAAGCGTGCCCATGTTTTTCCTGCTCACGGAAGAGGCCAGGCGCCAGGGCATTATCGTTAACGAGGACGACGTGATGTCCCTCATCACCAGCCGCGTAGCGCAGCAAACCGAGCCCGGGAGCGAAGAGCGGGAACGCGAGGTGGATGTCATCACGGAAGCGGAAATGATTCGCGGGCTGAGGGATCGCTACGAAGGCGTCGTCAAGATCACTCGCCCCTACCAGGACTTCACGCTGGCCCGCAGCGCACAGGACCTTTCCCTGAAGGTTGCGTCCGTTCGCGCCAGCGAATTGCTGGGCGCGATTCCCGCCCCAACCGAGGCCGATATCCAAAAACAGTTCGACCAATATAGCGATCGAGTGGCGGCCGTGGCGGACCGGTACCCCAGCGAATTCGGACATGGCGACGATCCGCTGGGCTTCGGGTACAAAACCCCCAATCGCGTGATGGTTCAATACATCGGCCTGAAAGGCACCGACGTGCGGCAGGCTGCCATCGCCTCCAAGAGCACTCAGGATTGGTACGTCGCCGCCTTCGGCGAATTCAAGGCGCATCGCGACGATTACGACAGCCTGCCCGTGCCCGCCGCGCCGCTGGGCCCCAGCACGAATCCCTCGGCCGACACTCAGCCCGCGTCCGGCGTGCGGAAGCTGGACAATCTGGAAGACGATTTCGCCCTGCACGTTCCGCGGGTCCTGGAAAATCTTTACGAGGCGCAGTCCGTCACGCTTGAGCAGAACGTGCTCAAACAGATCAACGAGAAACTGAGCGCCGGCTACGGGGCCTATCGCGACGCCCTGGCCGGCGGCGGTAAAGCCGACACCGCGCCGGCCCAGCAATATGTCGCGTTCAAGTTCATGCAGGACCTGGCCGTATCCATCCGCACGCAATTCGGCGTCACGCCCAGCCTGGGAAATATCCAGCAGCCCAAGAACGAGGTCGAATTGGCCGATCTGGAGGGGATTGGGAAGTCGATCCTGACCGTAGGAAACAATAATGCCCTTTACTTCTCCGCTTACGCGGTCAGGGCGTTCCAACCCTGGATGACCGATGCGGCCAAGAGTTCGCCGCTGGGCGCCCTGGCGATCGCCCCGTGGCAGCCGTCCAACCCCCTGCACGAATACACGGGCATCCGCGCGGGCGAAAACGTCTATGTCTTCCGCATCAGCGGCACCGATCCGTCCCACACCCCGCCCCTGGCGGACGTCAAAGACCAGGTGATCGCCGACTGGAAGATTTCCGCCGCCTACGCCAAGGCGTTGGATGCCGCCCGGTCGCTTTTTGCCGCCGCCAACAAGAACGGCCTGGACACCGCCGCGGCCGCCGCAAAACTTTCCCTGCCAATCCAGACCGATCTGTTTGATCCGCAACTGATCGCGTCGGGCCGCTCGGCCCCGGTCATCAGCCCGCTGATTCTGTCGCCCGATTCCGCCCGCGAACTGGCCACGATCGCCCAACAGCTTTTGAGCACGAGTCCCGCCGCCAATGGCCGGCCCCAGCTTCTTTCACAGCTTTATGCCGATCGCACCGTCGTGGTGCTTGAGCTATACCAGGCCAAGCCAGTTTGGGATTCCCAAACCAAGCCACTGTTCAGCCAGCGAATCATCGAACAGTTGACGCAAGCGCAGTGCGCTTCGCTGGAAATGGGCCTTTTCACCGCACAGGCGGTGGCCGATCGCGTTGGCTATCATGCCGAACCCAAGAGCTACTGAAAATGTTGACAATGCGAACTCATCGCTTATGTTGCGGCTCATCACCAAAGCGCCATTAGCTCAATTGGCAGAGCAGCTGACTCTTAATCAGCGGGTTGTAGGTTCAAGTCCTACATGGCGCAATTTAACCCTATCCCCGCCGGATAGGGTTTTTTGTTGCCGATTCCCGCCAATGGCAACGGCTTGTGACGAGTTTCTTACTTCACTCACCTTGCCGATTCCAGCCGATGCCGGGCCGGCCAGACCATCCCGTTCACCAGGCCGGCGGCGACGGAAGCAAGATGTCCACCGGCGGATGGCGCGCTCGTGGACGTTCATGAATCGCCGTCTGATTTCGTCGCCGCTTCCACGGCAATGGAGTGGTTATAGGGTGAGCGTTCCATGAACCGCATGGGAGAGACTGCCGGGCACTTTGGGGTGGTTAGACGGAGTTAGAAAGCGACAGGAGTCAATCGCGATCGATAGCGCATGATATGGGTTTGGATTGGGACGGCATCGCGGCGTCAAGCGGCGGCAGGCATGCCGAGAGCCTCGAAGTCGGCTGTTGAATTATTCTAAGGTCTTTCGAATAATTCCCCTATGCCAATTTCCGGCCTCAATCCGACCGCACCCAAATACGCCACCTGCAAATGCTGTGGCAGCCAGGCAGCTCTCTTTGGTGTCGTGGATTTTCACAAGAACTGTGAGGAGCCCAACGGAGTGGTGCTCGATCTGTCGGGAATCGCCATTTATTACCATCGCTGCCCGCGGTGTGGGTTCATCTTTACGATCGCCTTCGATGATTTGTCGCAAGAGGATTTCGCGCGCCATATTTACAACGATGAATACCGGCGGGTCGACCCCCACTTTGCGGAGATTCGGCCCAGAGCCAATGCGCAGTGGGTCACCGCACAATTTGGCGCTTCCAAGCCTTCGGGCATTCTCGACTACGGAGCGGGGAATGGACGTTTTGCGGAACTGCTGCGTGAATCCGGCTTTGCAAATGTGGAAAGCTATGACCCGTTCACTGCCCAACATGCGAAGCGACCCGAGGGGAAATTCGAGTGTATCTTTTGCTTTGAGGTAATGGAACATTCCCCCCGTCCGGCGGAAATGCTGGCGGATATGGCCTCGTTTCTGGCAGGCCCGGGGATCATCATCTTCTCGACGACTCCGCAGCCCCAGACCATTGATACGGAAAAGGTCGGCTGGTGGTACATCGCGCCGAGAAACGGGCATATCTCAATTTTCTCGACCCGCAGCCTTCAGATACTAACGGCGGCGCAGCACCTCAAGTATGGTGTGTTCAAGCAGGGATTCCACATGGCCTGCAATGAGGTGCCTGGATTTTTCAGCTATCTGATTCGCAGGTAATATTGATCCTCGGATACCATCTTCAATTCATATCGGAATGTCTGTATTCGTTCCGCCGACCGCATGGCTTAGGGTGGACTGTTGACTCACCGGACACGTTATAGGCCACAAAGCTGGGTGGTTTTGTCTCAATAATCCGGTTGGAAGGGCCATAATCGGTAATTTAGTAAAGTGAGGCGGTCCCAATCCGATTTCTTTCAAACGGGAGACCGGTGAAAGCCGGTTGGTACGGAAAGGCGCGTTGGGTTTCATTTTCTGACCGACGGGAGCGGCCGTGAAATCCCGGTGGGTTGGAGTTTTCCTAATCGGTCCATGTACCGAAATGCGATAACATGCCCGGAACCCGTCACTGTTTGAGGCGTTGAGTATGCCGCAGGTTGCTGAAATCAATCCAGCCGTCGATGACTTTCTCGCGCGGCATCAAAACATCCAGGCGCTTCCGGAAAATGCCGTCCGCATTCTGCGGATGACGCGTGATTCCAATTGCAACATCTGGCAACTGCTCAAACTGGTCGAGCAGGATGCCGCCCTTTCGGCTCGCATCATGAAGGCGGTCAACAGCGCCTTCTATGCGCTACACACGAAAATGACCAGGCTCGACCGCGCCGTGGTGTTCATGGGACTGAAGGCGGTCAAAGAAGTCACCGCCTCTTCGTCGCTCTCCGGATTGTGCAGGGATGTCACGATCGGCAACCATAATGCGCGCGAGCTCTGGGATCACAGCGTTGGCGTCGCCATCCTCTGCCGCGAGCTTGCCATCCATTCCCGGACTGTCGATCCCGACGACGCGTTTTTAGCCGGAATGCTGCATGATGTGGGATTGCTTCTGGCGGTCCAGTCCGAACTGGACAAAAGCGAGGTGCTCTTCCAGGCCGCCGACGCGGGCAAGTTCTCGTTCACGGAGGTTGAGCAGAGCGTTTTCGGTTTCAATCACTGCGAACTTGGCGAGCGCTTGGCGCAGCGCTGGAACTTCCCCGATTACGTGGATGACGTGATTCGCTGGCACCATCATCCCGAAGAGGCCCCGGATGAATTCAAGCCCTTCTGCCGGCACGTTTACATCGCCGACTCCCTTTGTTGCGAGGCAAAAGTGGGGTTCCGACTCACCTGTGCGCTTCAGGAGGTCACCGATCAAACGCTGGAGATGGCGCATTTATCCCACCAGACCATTGCGGAAGTGACGGCAAAGCTTCCGCTTCTTCTGCGGCTGCATCTCGATTAGAGCGCGTGCGGGATGATGTACGCTTCGCCGTCGAGGCGGACAGACGTCCGTCAAAACAACCCGTAAAAAATTGCCGGCGCGATTTGGCCGATATATCTGGCATGACCGACCGATCGGTGGGCCAGTCGTATCTCCCTGCGCCAGTTTCGCGGCCGGCAATGCGCGCCATTGCCGAGCCGCTGATCGTTCCGCTATTCTTTCTCACCCTGCTGTGCAGCTCGGCCCTGTTGTTTCTCGTCGAGCCGATGTTCGCCAAGTTGGCGCTTCCTCTGCCGGGCGGGACGCCGGCGGTGTGGAATGCCTGCATGGTCTGTTTCCAGGCGATTCTGCCGGCGGGTATGCCTATGGACATTGGTCGATCCGTTGGCTGGGAGTTCGGCGACAGGCGTTGCTGCAATTGCTGGTGCTGTTCATAGCGGCGGGGGCGCTGCCGGTGGCACTTCCATACGGATGGGAGCCGCCCGCAGGGCGGAATCCGATGCTCTGGCTGCTGGCCGTGTTGACGGTGGGGGTGGGCGTGCCCTTTTTCGCGGTCGCCACGCAAGGGCCGGTGTTGCAGCGATGGTTTGCATCCTCGGGTCATCGCGCCGGGCGCGATCCCTGTTTTCTCTATGCCGCCAGCAATCTGGGAAGCCTGGCCGCCCTGATCGCGTACCCCACGATTTTCGAGCCGCTCATGCGCTCCTGCGACGTTCTGGTCGTCGATGCATTCCGCGGCGACGCGATTCCAGTCCATCTGCTGACCCGCCAGGCCATGAGCATCTATCTCGACAAGCTCGATCGGAGAGGGATGTTGGCGTTCCACATTTCGAATATGTATCTGGATCCGTTGCCGATCTGCTCGGCGCTGGCCGCTGACGCGGGCTGCGTGGGGGTGTATCGGAACGACCTGGACGTCAGTCCCGCCGAGGCGGCCGAAGGCAAATCGGCATCCCAATGGGTTGTCATCGCCCGCGATAAATCCACGCTGGCGAAGCTGGCCAACGATCCGCGCTGGCGAGCGCTTCCGTCCACCCCGGCCACTCGGGTTTGGACCGACGATTTCTCGAACATTTTGAGCGTATTCCGGTGGCGATGAACCTCCGAAGAAATGGACACGGTTGCATCGCGGAGGCCAAATCGACGCTCCGATGATGGCAGTTCCGCTTGACGGGACATAGCTAATAAGCTATAATCCGGATCATGTGGGCGGTTGAAACGACCGATGATTTTGACGCATGGTTCAGCGGCTTGAATGAAACGGAGCGGGAAGAGATTTATGCGGTGATCGGCCTGCTCAAGGTCGTGGGTCCGCAGCTTAAACGGCCCCATGCGGATACGCTCGGTGGATCGGCTTATGCGAACATGAAGGAGCTTCGGGCAAACACAGCCGGAGCGGTGCTTCGCGCGGCTTTCGCGTTCGATCCATTGCGAACGGCGATATTGCTGACTGGCGGTGACAAATCCGGAGTCAGTGAAAGGCGATTCTATAAGCAATTGATTGCCAAGGCCGACAAGCTATATGGATTGCATTTGGAGAAGATCAACAAGCGGATGAAAGAGAAAGGCAAGGGTAAATGACATGGCCAAATCTTTCGACGAACTCGCCAACCGCGTGATGAGCGCCAAATCTCGTGCCCGTGCAGACCGCCGGACCAAGGAATTGCTGGCTGAATTGCTGCTGTCAGAGATTCGCAAGCTGGCAGGCAAGAGCCAAGGCCAACTGGCCAAGGTGCTCGGCATCAGGCAACCATCGCTTTCCAAGCTGGAAAGTCAGGATGACATGCAAATCTCCACGCTCAAGAAGATCATTGAAGCATTGGGCGGGGAGGTCCATATTGTCGCCAGATTTCCCAGCAGAAGCGTCCGGATCAAACAATTCGACGACAGCCGGCGTCCAGCAAGAAATGCCCGAAAGTTACAGCTTGTTTGATGCCTATCCTCCCGAAAACCGGCCCCAAGTGCCGATAACCTTTTTAGCCTGGCGGCAGAAGGCTCCGCCTCCGCGGCGGCTCGTCGCCCACCATGACCCAGTTGGAGGAACAACGTCGCCCCTGGGCCGCCCAAGCCGCGAGGAACGTTCAGCGGTCGATTGAAGCGGCGCTGCGGCATCATCAGGCCGGGCAGCTTGCCGATGCGGAGAAAATCTACCGCCAAGTCCTGACCGATCTGCCGGATCATCCGGACGTTCTTCATCTGCTGGGGATGTTGTCCGGACAGGCCGGGAAAGCCGAGGCGGGCGTCGAACTGGTTTGGCGGGCCATCGGGATTAAACCCAACTCGGCTTTTTATTACGACAGTCTCGCCAAGCTCCTCAAAAGCATTGGGAAAATCGACGAAGCCGTCGCGGCCTATCGCGAGGCGCTGAGACTCAATCCGGAATTTGCCGAGGCGCATAACAACCTCGGGGTTGCCCTTCGCGCTTGCGGGCAGTTGGAAGCCGCCAACGCCGCGTTTGGCGAGGCGATCAGGATCAAGCCCGCCTTCGCCGAGGCACACAGCAATCTCGGCAACGGTCATATCGAAGAGCGGCGGTTTGACGAGGCCATCGCCGCCTGCCGCCGGGCCATCGCCCTGAAGCCCGCTTATGGGGATGCGTTCAATAACCTGGGCATCGCGCTGTCGGGCAAGGGATTGTTCGACGAGGCGATCGCGGCGTTTGGCAAAGCCCTGCAAATCAATCCGAATCACGTCGAAGCGGTCAACAATCTTGGTGTCGCCCTGCGCGAGGCGGGGTCGCTCGACGAGTCCGTCGCGGCCTATCGGCGGGCGCTGGAACTCCGGCCGGAATATGCCGAGGCGCATAACAACCTCGGAAACACTCTGCGAAGCCTGGGACAACTCGCGCAAGCGGTCGCGGCCTATCGGCGGGCCGTCGAGATCAAACCCGCCTACGCGGCGGCGCATAACAATCTGGGCGTTGCTCTGTGGGAAACGGGCCGGCAGGCCGAAGCGATCGCCGCGTGCCTCCGGGCCATTGAACTGAATCCCGATTTCGCTGAAGCCCACAACAGCCTGGCCAACATCCTGAGAGACCGGGGCGATCTCGATCGGGCGGTCGAACATTACCATCGCGCTTTGCAATTGAACCCGTTGTATGCCGAAGCGCACGGCAACCTGGGCGTGGCGCTGAAAGATCAGGGCCGATTCGAGGAAGCGCTGGGGCATTGCCGGCGCGCCATTGAGATTCGGCCGGATCACGCGGCCCACAGCAATCTGGATTACCTGCTTCTTTTCCATCCCGGCTGCGACGCCGAGATAATCCATGAGGAACTTTGCCGCTGGAACCGACAGCATGCCGAGCCACTCAAGAAATTCATCCAGCCGCACCCCAACGATCGCAACCCCGACCGCCGCCTGCGCATCGGCTACCTGTCGCCGGATTTCCGCGAGCATGTCGTCGGCCAGAATTTATTGCCGCTGTTGCGCGAGCACGATCATCAGCAAATGGAAATCTTCTGTTACGCCAATGTGGTCCGCACGGATGCGCTCACCGAGCAATTCCGGCGTTACGCGGATGATTGGCGCAACATCGCGGGGCTGTCGGATTCGCAGGCTGCCACGCTGATTCGGCAGGACCGGATCGACATTCTGGTGGATTTGGCGGTGCACACGGCGAAGAACCGTCTTGTGGTGTTCGCTCAGAAGCCCGCCCCGGTGCAAGTGACGTTTGCCGGCTATCCAGGCTCGACGGGCCTGGAGACAATCGATTATCGCCTCACCGATCCCTATCTGGACCCGCCGGGATTGAACGATCATTTTTATTCTGAAGCGTCAATCCGTCTACCTGACAGTTTCTGGTGCTACGAGCCCCGGGTTACGGAACCGGCGGTCAACCCGCTGCCCGCGCAAACAGATGGCCGCGTCACTTTCGGATGCCTGAACAATTTCTGCAAAGTCAACGAGGAAGTCTTGCGGCTGTGGGCGCATGTCCTGAAGACTGTCGATCAATCGAGATTAATGATCCTCTGTCCGGAAGGGAGCCATCGTCAATCGCTGCTGGACCTGCTGCAACGGGAGGGAATCAGTGCCGATCGCATCGAGTTGATCGCCGGCCGCCCGCGTCTTCAATACCTGGAGCTTTACCATCGCATCGACGTGGGGCTGGATACGTTCCCGTACAACGGCCACACCACGAGCCTGGATTCATTTTGGATGGGCGTTCCGGTCGTGACGCTGGTGGGCCAGACGGTGGTGGGACGAGCCGGATTGTCGCAATTGACCAACCTCGGGCTGCCGGAACTTATCGCACAAACGCCGGAACAGTACGTTCAGATCGCCACGGCGCTGGCCGGGGATTTGCCGCGGCTGGGCGAGCTGCGCCGCACATTGCGTGCGCGGATGGAGGCATCGGCGCTGATGGATGCCCCGCGTTTTGCCCGCAACATCGAAGCGGCGTACCGTCAGATGTGGCGGAATTGGTGCGAGCGGGGCGGGGTCTCGGGATTACAATGTCCGGTCCCATGACCCTCCAGCAACAACTCGAATCCGGTCTGTCGCATCACCGGGCGGGCCGCTTGACGGAGGCGGAGAGGATTTACCACGAGGTTCTGGCGCGGCAGCCCAATCATGCGGATGCATTACATCTATTGGGTGTGCTGGCGGGACAGGCGGGCCGGTTGAACGAGGCGCCGGATTTGATTCGGCGCGCGATCGCAATTTGTCCGACCAATGCGATTTATTACAGCAACCTGGGCAAGGCACTGACGGACACGGGGCGATCTGACGAGGCGATCGCCGCCTGTCGGCAGGCCATTCGGCTCCAACCTGATGACGCTGCCGCGCACAACAATCTCGGCATCGCGTTAAGGGACACGGGGCAGCTTGAAGAGGCCGTCGCCGCGTATCGCGAGGCGATCCGGCTCAAACCCGATTATCCCCAAGCGCACAACAATCTGGGCATCGTCTTAAAAGACATTGGACGACTTGACGAGGCCATCGCTTCCTATCGGCAGGCGACTCGGCTCAAGCCTGATTTCGCGGAGGCGCACGGCAATCTGGGGAACGCCTTAAGGGACAAGGGACAACTTGATGAGGCCATCACTTCCCATCGGCAGGCCATTCGGATCAAGCCTGATCTTGCCGAAGCGCACAGCAATCTCGGCACTGCACTGACGGACGTGGGGAAGCTGGACGAGGCCATCGCCGCCTGTCGCCAAGCCATTCGGCTCAAGCCTGAATACGCCGGAGCGTACAGTAATCTCGGCAACGCCTTGAAGGACATGGGGGAACTGGACGAGGCCATTTCTTCCTATCGGCAGGCGACGCGGCTTAAGCCTGATTACTGGTTGCTGCACAGTAATCTGATTTACAGCCTTCATTTTCATCCCGGGTACGACGCCAGGATGATCTATGAGGAACACCGGCGTTGGAGCCGGCAATTTGCCGAGCCGCTGAAGAAGTTCATTCAGCCGCACGTCAACAACCGCGATCCCGAGCGCCCCTTGCGGATCGGCTATGTGTCGCCGGATTTCCACGACCACCCGGTCGGGCGGTTTCTGGTCTCGCTGCTGGCGGCGCATGACCCCGATCGTTTCGAGGTCTTCTGCTATTCGGACGTTCAATGGCCCGATCACTTGACCGGACTTCTTCGCCGGCACGCCAAGCAATGGCGGAACATGGTGGGAGTCACGGATGAAAGGATGGCCCAACTGATCCGGGAAGACCAGATCGACGTGCTGGTGGACCTGACGATGCACATGGCCCGGAACCGCATGCTGCTGTTCGCCCGCAAGCCGGCTCCCGTGCAGGTGACCTATCTGGCGTACTGC
>JBEKIV010000105.1:0-22308 GCA_050011595.1 Tepidisphaeraceae bacterium | reverse complement strand
CGCCCAATTTCCGACCATCGTCGCGGCGTTCGATCGCCTGCGGCGAGGCCACAAGCCGATCCGCCCCGATCCGCACGCCTCGATCGCCGGCAATTTCCTTCACATGCTCAACGGCTCCCGCCCGCACGAAACGCTGGTTCGGGTTCTCGACGCGGCGCTGGTCCTTCACGCCGAGCACGGCTTCAATGCCAGCACGTTCGCCGCGCGCATCACCGCCGCCACCCTGGCCGACATGCACGCCGCCGTCACCGCCGCACTCGGCGCCCTCAAAGGCCCCCTTCACGGCGGCGCCAACCAGGAAGTCATGCAGCTTCTGTTGGAATGCGGCGACGCCCCGACCGCCGCCAAACGCGTCCGCGCCATGCTCGACGCTGGCCAGAAAATCCCCGGATTTGGCCACCGCGTCTACAAAACTTTCGATCCCCGCGCCGCCTTCCTGCGCAAACTGAGCCGCCATCTCGGCGAAGTCGCCGGAAACACCAAGTGGTACGAAATGTCCGAGCAGCTTATCCCCATCGTCAAGGATTTGAAGAACAAAGACCCCAACGTCGATTTCTTCAGCGCCAGCGCCTACTACGTGATGGGCATTCCCATCGATCTTTACACGCCGATCTTCGCCGTCGCCCGCATCGCCGGCTGGACTGCGCACATCATGGAACAGCACGCGAATAACAGAATCATCCGACCCCAGGACGATTACCGCGGACCGTTTGGGTTGAAGGTTGTGCCGATCGACCAGAGATGAATGGGAAATTTCGAATTTCCATCGCCATTCTCAAATTGCCCTCCGCTTGACGCAAGATGGTCCTCGCTTCCCCCGCATCCACTCCGCGCTTTTCCATCACAATCGCCGTCTTCACTTCCCCATCGGCCGACCGCAAAATCCCCATCGCCTCCTCCCTCGACGCGCCCGTCAGCATTGCCACGATCCTCGCCGCCCGGTCCCGCAATTTCTGATTTGTCGCCTTCAGATCCACCATCAGGTTCTCATGAACTTTTCCGATCCGTACCATTGCCAGCGTGGTGATCTGATTCAGCACCAATTTCGTAGCCGTCCCGGCTTTCAGCCGAGTCGATCCTGTCAACACTTCCGGCCCGGTCAGCGGCCGGATGACCAGGTCGGCCTTCGGTTCGCCGGCCGTTTTCCGCACACAGCACAAAAAAATCGTTTTCGCCCCCAACTTCGCCGCCCGCTCCAGCGCCCCGCGGACAAACGGCGTCGTTCCCCCCGCCGCGATCCCAATCACCACCTCCGCCGGCCCCACCTTTTTGCCATCCATGGCCGCCGCCCCTTCGTCTTGGCGATCCTCCGCCCCTTCCACGGAACGGAACATCGCCCCCTTGCCGCCGGCGATCACCCCCTGCACCATTCGCGGATCGGTCCCAAACGTCGGCGGACACTCCGCCGCGTCCAACACGCCCAGCCTTCCGCTGGTCCCCGCCCCGACGTAGATCAATCTCCCTCCCGCCATCAGCGCCCCCGCCACCATTTCGACGGCCCGCGCCACCTGGGCACGCTGCGATGCCACCGCTTTCACGGCCACAGAATCCTGCTCATTCATCACCGCCAGCGCATCGAGGATGGACATGCGATCCAGCCCCCTCGATTTCGCCAGCCGCCGCTCCGTCAGCAAAATCGATCGATCCGGCACGCTTTCGTTTCGGTCATTCGGATTTCGGGTTTCATTCGTCATTCGGATTTCGGATTTCGAGTCGAGTGAGTCAGTTTGATTTATTTCCCCGATGCAGGCGTCGGAAGACTAGCTTGTGGATCTACGACCTTCTTGTATATGACGACAATCGTCAAAATCATGCTCGCGGCTGTAACACCGAAAAGGTAACGATCACTTATAAGAAGTGCCCATAAGATCATAAGCAGAAACAAAGGTCCAAAGGCCGTTGTTAAGCCAAGCGCCCGATTGGTGGGTCGGGCACCAAGCGGCGGAAGCGTGATTTTCTCCTTAATTTCTTCTGGCCGAGCCTTCCAGGACGCCACAATATAAGCAGAGGTATTTCGCGCGGCGGCCACGCCGACAGCAGTCAGCACTGCCGATATCACGCCCGCATAGCCGAGAACCAGCCGAGCAAAATGAATATGTTGTTCAACACTGTAAGCGGTGTCGGCGATAAGCTCCGTGGCAGTGGGTTGCGTAGTCGCGGCATGAGCGTTCAAGACTGTAGCTTGCGCGGAAAGGGAGATTCCGTATGCGGTGAATAAAAATCCCTGGAATGTGAACAACCAGGTCAACCGTTGGTTGATAAGCGAGATTTCTAGCTGGATGCGAGACCACGCTCGATCGTAAAGTGCAACTTCCCGGTCAACTGGATCATTAAAAGCGGAGGACATTGGTCAACCAATAAAGCCGATCCAGCATGTTTTCGCAAGTTGATGTCAAAGGTTCCGAATAAACCTGGCAATCAATCCCTCTCATGGAAATGCGGCGAAGGGGTTATGGTACCCAGCACCACTCTGCGTCTGGCTCCCGTCGCCGCGGGGACATTTCCCGGCAGTCCATCCAGCGTCGCCGCTCCCAGCAGCGCGAACGCCATCGCTTCCTTCGCCGCCGATGGAATCCCAAGCTCATCGATCGTCCTCACGTCGCAATCCGCCAGTCCCCGGCGAATCGAGTCCATCATCGTTTTGTTCAACGTTCCCCCGCCGCTGACGATGATTTCGTCCGGCAAGGCCCCGAGGGAATTCCGCATCGATTCCGAACCCTTGAACTCTTGAACCCTTGAACCCTTGAACTCTTGAACCCTTGAACCCTCCGGCAAGGCCCGGAGGAAGTTCCGCATGGATTGGGCGATCGCATCCGCCGCGATCTGGCACGCCGTTCGCGCCAGGTCTTCCACCCGATATCGCCGGCCCCTCTGCGCATCGACAAACAGTTTAATCATGGCCGGGCCATCGGTGGACTTCGGCGGCGGCTTGGCGAAATAAGCCGATGAAAGCACCCGCTCGACGATCTCATCAACGACCGACCCCATGGCCGCCAGTCGTCCCCCCTCGTCCCAGCCGATTCCCCCTGGATCGCTTTGCCGCATCAGATCGTCGCTGAGGCAGTTTCCAGGCCCGGTGTCGAAGGCGATCAGCCGATCGATTCCGCAACCGGCGGGAAGATACGTGAGATTGGCGATCCCCCCGAGGTTCAGCAACGCCCGATTTTTTTTCGCATCTCGAAACAGCAGATAATCCGCCAGCGCCACCAGCGGCGCCCCCTGCCCGCCGGCGGCGCAATCCGCTCGCCGGAAGTCGCTCACCACCACGCTTCCCACCTCCGCCGCCACCAACGCCGGGTCCAGCCACTGAATCGTATTCGGCGGATCGTGATAGAACGTCTGCCCATGCGCCGCAACGGCCGCCAGGTCCGCGGCCGTCAATCCCGCCATCACCAGCGTTTCGTTGACCGCCGCCGCGTAACACAGCGAAATCTCGCGTCCGGCCTCGGCCAGGGCGGATATCGGAATCGCCTCACCCATCCGAATGCGCGAAATCCTTTCCCGCAATTCCGGCGAGAATCCCCGGCCATGCCACCCCACCAGTTTGGCCGACATTTCCAGACCGCAGCCGGTAATGGCTACCACTGCCACGTCCACCCCGTCGGCGCTGGTTCCGCTCATGGCGCCGGCGATGATCCGCACATGTTCGCCCATGGCAATAATTTACCGCGCCGACAATTTCGTGAAACCCGCCTCAGCCGCATAAACCTCATCCGCCGCCAAATTCCCCAATTTAAACTTCCGAACGACGCATTTTCTTACCTGGATGCCGGAAAAAGTCCTTTCGCCTGAAACATTCGCGTAATATAATCGTATATTTAAGGCGGAGCTATTTGTGGACGCCGTTGTTTAGTTAGATGAGTTGTCCATGCCCGACCCGGGGAAACAAAATGAAACGCCTGCCGCGGACGGTTCCGTCGGTACGGCCGTCGCTACGTCCCAGGCCAATCCCCGGCCGGACACCGCAACCCCAACCCCGGCACAGTTGCCTCCCTGGAGAGTCCTTCTTCACAACGATGACAAGAACGAAATGATTTTTGTCATCCATGCCATCGTTGAACTCACTCCGCTCAATCGCCAGGAAGCCCTGAACAAGATGCTCGAAGCCCACGACCGCGGCGTCTCGCTTCTTGTCGTCACCCACAAGGAACGCGCCGAGCTCTATCTGGATCAGTTCCAGTCCAAAGGCCTCACCGTCACCATCGAACCGGAAAACTAAAAGAAGTTGCAAGTTGCAAGTTAGAAGTTGCAAGTTGCGTGCAGGGACAGTGTTTTTGCTTGCAACTTGTCACTTGTCACTTGCACTTCCCTCTCACTCAAATTTGCAATCCTTTTCAATCGCCGATTTCAGCCGTTGCAGATATTCCTTTGCCGAAATGTCCACGCAGCCGAAGCGCTGGAGATGCGGCGTCGTGGCCTGCGCGTCCAGCAACTCAAACCCCCGCTCGCGCAACCGATCCACCAGATGCACCAGCGCCACCTTGCCCGCATCCCGCACCCGATGAAACATGCTCTCCCCGAAAAACGCCCCACCCAGGCTCACCCCATACAACCCCCCCGCCAGCTTGCCCTCCATCCACGCTTCGACGCTGTGCGCCCATCCCAACTCGTGCAGGCGAACGTACGCCTCGATCAGCGGCTCATTGATCCACGTCCCCCCGACGCGATCCGCCCGGCATGCCCGCATCGTCCCCTCGAAATCATGGTTAATGCGGATTTCGAATCCCCCCTCCGCCGGCGATTTCCTCACCAACGCCCGCAGCGTCCCCGGAACGTGAAACGCTTCCAATGGAATGATCCCCCGCGGCTCCGCCGTGTACCACTGAATCCGGCCCTGGCGATTGGCCATCGGAAACAACCCCTGCGCATAGGCGCTCAACAGCGTCCGAGGATCTAATGAAACCTGGCTCGACATGACATCTTCAATTGATAATCGACAATTGATAATTGACAATTCACCAAGGCATTATCAATTGTCCATTGTCCATTGTCACTTGCCTTCTAAACGCCGCCGTGGAAAGCTCCGGGAAACGACCCGTCATCCCGGCGCGGCGCTTGGCCAACTGGAACATCGACTTCAGTTGCTCGGCCCAAATCCCCTCGCCGCGCATCCGCGAGCCGAATTTCGGATCGTTTAATTTTCCACCCCGCATCTGGCGCACCCGATTCAGCACCTTCTCCTTCCGGTCCGGGAAATGCCGGCTCAGCCAGTCCTCGAACAACTCCTTCACCGACCACGGCAATCGCAATGCCTCATATCCCGCGAACCGGGCACCCGCCTCGGCCGCCGCAGCCAGAATCGCCGGCATTTCCTGATCGTTCAGCCCCGGAATCATCGGAGCCGCCATCACCCCCACCGGGATTCCCGCCTCCGCCAGCATCCGCACCGCCTCCAACCTCCGCCGCGGAACGCTGGTCCGCGGCTCCATCTTCATCGCCAGCGATTGATCCAGCGTGGTAATCGAAACCATCACCGCCGTCGCCCGGTGCCCCGCCAACTCGCGCAGCAGATCGATGTCCCGCGTAATCAGATGATTCTTGGTGAGAATGGTCACCGGATTGCGAAACTCCGCCAACACCTCCAGGCATCCCCGCGTGATTTTCAGCTTCCGCTCGACCGGCTGATAGCAATCCGTCACCCCCGACATCTGCAACACCTTGGGCTTCCATCGCCGGCTGCCCAATTCCGCCCGCAGCAACTTCGCCGCCTCCATCTTCACCATGATCTTCGATTCAAAATCCAGCCCCGCCGAAAACCCCAGATATTCATGCGTCGGCCTGGCAAAGCAGTACACGCAGCCGTGTTCGCATCCGCGATACGGATTGATGCTCGCCTCGAACCCGACGTCCGGGCTGTCATTGGTCGCGATAATCTTGCGCGTTTTATCGCTGAAAAATACCGTTCGCGGCCCCGGCCCGTCCGCCTCATCCGATTCCGCATCGCGCAGAACTTCCAATTGAACGAACCGGTTTTTCGGATTCCCGACCGCTCCCCGCCCCTTGCCTCCCGCCAACTCGGGCAGCGCATATTCGTCACACGAGGGCTTCATCACAACCCCATTCTAGCCCCACCAACCCCCCAACGATGTCCCACCCGACACAGATTTGATTACCCCGCAACAAATCCCCGAACGCCCACGGCGCCGCCACGCCAAGAACGGGGTCCTGAGCCCCTAACACGGTCGGTACGGCGCATCAGCCGGTTGTCGATTACAATTCGCGTTTGTGTTCGAACGGCATCAACTCTTATCTCGCGTTGCGGCCGACATCAATAGACTTCCGTCCGATCGGATTACCCGCGTGGGGATAGACGGGGTCGATGGCGCCGGGAAAACGACGTTTGCAAACGAGGTGGCAAAGGAATTGGAACTGCTTGGGCGAACGGTGATCCGTGCATCCGTGGACGGGTTTCATAATCCCAAAAAGATTCGTTACCAACGGGGCCGCACATCCCCCCAAGGCTTCTTTCACGATTCATACAACTACGCGGCGCTTAAGAGACTGCTCCTCGATCCGTTAAGTCCCAACGGATCTGGCCGCTACCGGCTGGCGGTTTTCGATCATCTCGCGGACAAAGCTATTAGTGCGGATGAGGCGTGGGCTTGCCCTGGCGCAGTATTGGTGTTTGATGGCATCTTTCTTCACCGACCCGAATTGCGGACGTACTGGGATTTTTCAATCTTCTTGGACGTTCGGTTTGAAGTATCGATACCCAGGGGAGCCCGGCGCGGTATTGGTTTCGGGCCGGCCGATCCAGAATCAGCCGAGAACGTACGTTACATCGAGGGTCAGAAGCTTTACCTTTTGGAATGCGAGCCCCAGCGGTACGCGACGCTCGTTGTCGACAATAACAACCTTGCGGCTCCCCGCATCACTGAAGGTGGAGCATCGAACGGTAAGCATTCGTCCAAACCAGAAAAAAGGGGGAAAAAGGGGTCATAAGCCTTTTCTCGCAGTGACACAGTCTCGCCGCATTTTACGCGGAAATCCCCAAAATGGCTTATGACCCCTTTTCAATCCTCCGCCACCCCGTTCCATCCGCCCGATCCTCCAGCGTGATCCCGATCTTCTTCAGCCCATCCCGCACCGCATCGGATAACGCGAATTGCTTCGCCTTCCTAGCCTCATTGCGCAACTGAATGATCAGGCCCATCAGTTGCTCGACCGTCTCCGGCTCATTGGCGCGCACGGCGGGAATCTCCGGCCGGAACAGCCCCAATATCTGCCCCAGCCGCCGCAGCGTCTGCGTGGCCGCCGCGGCCGCCTGGATCACGTCCGGCTGACGCTCGGTTTCCGTCTGGTTCTGTTCCAGAAACGCGTTGATCGACCCGGCCATCTCATGCAGCACCGCGATCGCGCCCGCCGTGTTGAAATCGTCGTCCATCATTTCCAGGAACCGCATCTTGTCCCCAATCGTCTGGCGGGCGAAATTCCCCACCTCCGACTCCAGCAAACGATTGGCCAACTGGTCCATCCCCGCCGAATTTTCCGCCAGCCGTTTGCCCGTCAGCCGCTCGATGCGCTCCACCAGCCGCGCGAAGACGGCCAACCCTTTTTTCGAATTTCCCAGCACTTCTTCGGTGAATTCGATGGGCCGGCGGTAGTGCGTCGACAGCAGCATGTACCGCACCAGTTCCGCGCCCCACGTGTCGAGCACTTCCCGGGCGGAAACCACGTTCCCCAGGCTCCCGCTCATTTTTTCGTTTGTCCATTGGCCGCCGGCGGCCTTCGTTTTGATCCGCGTCAGCCCGTTGTGCAGCCAAAATTTCGCCAGCGGCTTTCCCGTCGCCGATTCGGATTGCGCCAGTTCGTTCTCGTGATGCGGGAACATCAGGTCCATCCCCCCGCCGTGAATGTCGAACGTCTCGCCCAGATATTTCATGCTCATCGCCGAGCATTCGATATGCCATCCGGGCCTCCCCTTGCCCCAGGGCGAATCCCACGCCGGCTCCCCCGGCTTGGCCGACTTCCACAACGCGAAATCCGCCGGGTTGCGCTTCCCCTGTCCTTCCAACGCGCGCACCCCGCTCTCCTGGTCCGCCACCTTCCGGTTCGACAGTTTCCCGTATTCCGCATCCTTGCCCACCTCGAACCAGACGTTGCCCTCCACCGCGTACGCGAATCCCCCGGCGATCAGCCTCTGGCACAACTCGATGATGTCGCCCATGTGCTCCGACGCCTTGGGAAATCGGTCCACCGATTCGATTCCGAACCGCGACAGGCATTCCAGGTATTCCGCCGTGTATTTCTCCGCCAATTCCTGAACCGTCGTCTTCTGCTTGGCCGCCGCGTCGATCAGCTTGTCGTCCACGTCTGTGACGTTCACCACCCAGTACACCTCGAATCCCTTGTATTTCAGGTATCGCTTGATCGCGTCGAAAATGACCGGCCCGACCATGTGCCCGATATGCGGCGGCTTGTAAACCGTCGGCCCGCACAAATACATCCCCACCTTCCCCGGATTGACCGGGACGAACAATTGCTTCTCACGCGTCAGGGTGTCGTAAACACGCAGGCTCATGTTGAACCTTTCCGCTTGAGTAACACCACCGCATGCGCCGCGATCGCCTCGCCGCGCCCCACCGCGTCGCATCCCTCGTTTGTGCCCGCCTTGACGTTCACTTCACCTCCAACCATTCCCGCCAGCGCCCGGCACATCTTTGACTTGTACGCCTTCAGCCTCGGCCGCTCGGCCAGAATTGTCACGTCCACGTTCACCACCGCATAGCCCATGTCTTTCGCCTGCCGCATCGCTCCTTCCACGAACACCCGGCTGGCGGCGTTCTTCCAGCGCGGATCGGTGTTGGGAAACATCTCGCCGATGTCGCCCTTGCCCAGCGCTCCCAGCAGCGCATCCACCACCGCATGCAGCACCACGTCCCCATCCGAATGCGCCACCGCCGACATGCCCTTTGCCACGGCCACCCCGCCCAGCATCAGTTTGCCGCCCTGACGCAGGCGATGGATATCGTATCCATGTCCAATTCGTAAATCACCGTTTTTCTTTTTGCTCACAGGCCGTATTCCCTGATCTTGCGATACAGCGTCCGCTCGCCAATGCGAAGAATGCGCGCCGCCTGCTCCCGGTTCCCATCCACCATCTTCAAGGTGTTCCGGATCAATTCCTTCTCCGCCTCCTCGATGCTGATGCCCACCAGGTTGGTGATCCCCGAAATGTGTTCCGCCCCCGCCGCCGGCTGAATCTCCGCCGGCAGCGATTCCACCCCCATCATTTTCCCGGGCGCCAGCACCACCATGTTCTCCACCGCCGTCCGAAGCTGCCGCACGTTCCCCGGCCAACTGAATGAAACCAGCATCTGCTGCGCCGCCGGCGTGATCCCCTCCAACTCCTTGTTATATTTCTCCCCGAATTCCTGCAAAAAATAGTGGATCAGCAGCGGGATGTCCTCCCGCCGCTCCCGCAGCGGCGGCAGGCTCAGCGTCACCCCCTTGATCCGGAAAAACAAATCCTCCCGGAATTGCTTCTCCGCCACGATCTCATCCAGCTTCCGGTTGGTGGCGCTGATCAGACGCACGTCCACTTCCAGCGGCTCGTTGCTCCCCAGCCGCACCACCTCCCCGTTCTCCAACACGCGCAATAATTTCGCCTGCATCACCGCCGGCATGTCGCCGATCTCGTCCATGAACAGCGTCCCCCCGTCCGCGTGCTCGAACCGGCCCTCCCGCTCCGTTTGCGCCCCGGTGAACGCGCCTTTGACGTGCCCGAACAGCTCGTCTTCCAGAATGCTCTCGCTCAATCCCGCGCAATTCAACGTCACCATCCGGTTCTTCCGCCGCCGGCTGTTGTAATGAAGCCGTGCTCAGCACCCGCTGCATCGCCCCGCTCTTGCCGACGATCCCCTCGAAGCCGCTTTGCTCCTGCAACTCCTCCCGCAACACCTGGTTCTGTTTCTGCAACGCCGCCCGCTCCGCCGCTCGGTTCACCTGCGCACGGAAATGATTCAAATCCAACGGCTTCTCGATGAACCCGTACGCCCCCTCGTTCATCGCCTGCACCGCGATCGGAATGTCCCCGTGCGCCGAAACCAGAATCACCTGCGGCGGCGGAGTCAGCGACTTGGCCTTCCGCAAGACCTCCAGCCCGTCGCGCTTCCCGTCCATCACCAGGTCCGTGACGATCACGTCGTAGCTCTTCTCCTTCAGCCGCGATTCCGCCTCCGCCAGATTGAACGTCACCTCGCACCGATGCCCCTGCCGCTGAAGCGCCTCGCACATCACCTGCGCATGGTCCCGCTCGTCATCCACTACAAGCACCGCCGCTTTGGGAGTTTCGCTATCCAGCATGGCTACGTCAGCATCTTACCCGCTCGGCCGCAACCAAAAAATATTACCGCGAAGGCGCGAAGGACGCGAAGTTACGCGAAGAAAAACAGGAAATGATTTTTCTTCTTCGCGCACCTTCGCGTTCTTCGCGCCTTCGCGGTGATCTTTCCAAGTTGCCTTGCCTAAGCGGGCATCGGCAGCGTGATCTTAAAATCCGATCCCTTCACCGGCTCGCTGCTGACCGTGAGTTGTCCGCCGTGTTCCTGAACGATCCGCTGCGCCATCGCCAGCCCCAGCCCGGTCCCGCCCCTCTTCGTCGAGTAATAGGCCTGGAAAATCTTGTCCAGGGCCTGGGGCGGGATTCCCGTCCCCGTGTCGATCACGTCCACCACCGCCTCTTTCCCCGTCTGGCTCGCCGATAGAATCAGCTCCCCCCCATTGGGCATCGCCTGAAGCGCGTTGATCATCAGGTTCAGGATCGTCTGCTTGATCAGCCGCGGATCGACCTGAACCACCAGCGGGCGCGGAAAGGGCTTGAACCGCAATTGGGCGCGGTTGAGCTGCGCCTGCGGCGCGAAGAAATCCACCAACTCCTCCAAGAGCAGGTTCAGGTCCACCATTTCCTTGCGCAGTTCGAGCTTGCCGGCAAAGCGCAGAAAATCATCGAGGATGTCCCGGAGCCGGGAAGCCTCGCGGCTAACGGTGTTCAGCCGCGCCATCAGCCGCCGGTGCGCCGGATCGTCCGAATCCAGGTCTTCCTGCAACAACTGCAAATTGAGCAGAACCGTCGAGAGGGGATTCTTGATTTCGTGCGCCAGCCCGCCGGTGAACGTTCCCACCTCGGCCAATCGTTGGATGGATTGGGCGCGGGCCTGCATTCGAGCCATTCGCCGGTGCGACGCGGCGCGAATCCGCGCCAGCGCCCGGCGCATGCGCAACCGCTGCGCCTTCACGCGCACCAGAATCGCCGCGGCAAGCCCCGACGACACCAGCAAACTGCCTACAAAACCAATCAGCAGTCCTGGCAAGAAGTGATTCATGAGCGAGCGGCTACTCTACCGCCAGGCTCAATTTTTAACAGCCATGCGTTCGCCCATCCGCTTGACGGCCTGGGCGCTCAGTCCTTTGACGCCGGTGATCTGGTTGTACTCAACCCTTTCACCATCTTTCAACGAGCGAAATCCGTCTCCCTCGATGCTGCTGAAATGGACGAAAACGTCCATTCCTTCCGGATTCAGGATGAACCCGAAACCCTTCTTCGAGTCAAACCATTTGACGGTTCCAGTTGCCATGACCGTCCTCCCACACAAATTCGGCGAAGCTGCCCGGAGCCGTGGACGTGGACTCCAAGCCTCGCCGGAGACAAAAGAAATGAAAACACGAAGGATTTTGCAGGAGGCCAAAATACCCCCGCGTACGTGTCGACAGCTTTTGATGACCGATCTGACATGCGTGCCCAAACAGAAGCGAAATGCCTAAGTAAACTGGCGCGATTCACAATACCACCCCTTGGCAATTTTGCAATATTTTTTTGCAGAATTTGCGCATTAATTATTCGCCGCCATCCGCCGATGGATCCTCGAACAATTCGTTCTGATCCTCTTGGCCTGCCGTGGGTGGGACGTATTTCAGCTTCAGATGATCGTAGGCCGTCTTGGTTGCCCGCCGGCCCTGACGCGTCCGCAATACCAAGCCCGTCTGGAGCTGATACGGCTCGACCACGTCCACCAGCGTGTCGATCTCCTCGCCCAGGCTGGCGGCGATGGCTTCAACCCCGGCCGGGCCGCCTTGGTAAACCTCGATCAACGTGCGCAGATACGCCCGGTCCTGCTCGTCCAGCCCCCGGTCGTCGATCCCTTCCAGTTTCAACGCCTCCTGCGTCACCGAGACCGTCAGCTTTCCCTTGGCCTCCACCGCGGCGTAATCGCGCACGCGGCGCAGAAGCCGGTTGGCGATCCGCGGCGTGCCGCGGCTTCGCCGCGCAAGCTCCCACAACGCCGCATCCTCGCTCTCGATCTTCAGCAGTCTGGCGTTGTGACGCAGAATCTCGTGCAACGCCTCCGGCGCGTAAAACTCGATGTGATTCGCGATGCCGAACCGGCTCCGCATCGGGCCGGTCAACAGACCGATCCGCGTCGTCGCCCCGATCAGCGTGAACGGCGGAATCGGCATCGTGATCGTGCGCGCGTGCATCCCCGCATCCAGCGTGATGTCCACCTTGAAATCCTCCATCGCCGGATACAGATATTCCTCCACGATCGCCGGCAGCCGGTGAACCTCGTCGATGAACAGCACGTCTCCCTGGCCCAGTTTCGTCAAAATGCCCACCAGGTCCGCCCCCTTGGTCAGCGCCGGCCCATTGGTGACATGAACCTGTGCCCCCATTTCGTTGGCGATTACATGCGCCAACGTCGTCTTCCCCAACCCCGGCGGGCCGTGCAGAAGCACGTGTTCCACCGGCTCCTTGCGCCCCTTGGCCGCATCGACCGCGATCTTCAGCCGCCGGATCAGCGTTTCCTGCCCGATATACTGCGAAAAATTCTTCGGCCGCAGCGCGAAGTTGAACTGGTTCTCCTCCTCCCCGCCGGACTGACCCGATACGATTCGCTCTCGCGCCATCGGCATTGTTTTAGCGACGGGCCCCAACATCACAAGTGTCTGGGTGTTCAAGGGATCAAGAATTCAAGCGTTCAAGGGGAGGCATTTTCCCATGAACCCTTGAACTCTTGAACCCTTGAACCCTTGAACCCTTGAACTCTTGAACCCTTGAACCCTTGAACCCTTCTAATTCCCCGGCACTCGCCGCACCACCCCTTCCGGCGGCATCTCCTTCACCCACGCCCCGATCGGCGACCTAGCCCCGCACGCCATGCAGGTGTTCGACTGAAACGTTGTCCCGCACGCCGGGCACCGTCCCGCATTCTCGAATGCATCAAACCGCGACCGGCAATTGGAGCAGACCCAGAACGGTCCCATCGGCGGCGGGGCGCCGCAGTTCGGACAGGCGAAGCCGCTTCGCAGAGGAATGTTTTGCCGACGACGCATTTCGCGGGCACTCTTGAACCCGACCCAAGCCTGGAACGCCGCGAAAAGCGCCAGAATCCCCAGCCAGGTGTCGCCGATCCACAACGCCAGCGCCCCCAGCCCCGCCGCACCGAACAGGCCGATCACGCTGGCGACCATCAGTGCCCGGCCCTGGCCGATCACGAACCACAGCAGCGCCCACAGAATCTTTCCGCCATCCAGCGGATAAATCGGCAGGAGATTGAAGATCAGCAAGATCAGGTTGATCCCAGCCACCGATTGCAGATACACATTCGCACTGGACGTATTTGCAAGCCAAAGCCATGGCAGCGTCACCGGCAGCAGCGCGACGTTCACCAGGGGTCCGGCGACGATGCTCCACAGCACCGCCCCCGGCCGCATCGGCGGGCTGACGTACGCCACCCCGCCCAGCGGCCACAGGATGATCCGATCTGCCTTGCCCCCCACCGACCTACACGCCAACGCATGCCCGAATTCATGCATCAGCACGATCGCAAACAACGTCAGATATTCCGCGACGTTCCAACCGGGCGAATGATATCGATTGCTCCGCATCTGCAACTCGAAGACCGCGACCACCAGCCACGACCAATGGAGATAAACCGTGATCCCGAAAGCCTCGAATAATCGGATGCCGTATCTTGGCATGGTGAATGGTCCGTCACACCCGCACGGAGCGGAGGCGCAGCATTTCGCGCAATAGATCTTCCGGCGCCTTGGTCTGGCCACGGGCAGGCGAAGCCTCCCGTTCGGTCTGCTTGGCACGATCCAGCAGCCGCTCCGCCTCCGCACGGGCGATGCCCAGTTGAACCGCCGCGTCGATGGCCTCCAACTCCTCGATTGTATGGCTGGCCGCGCGCTGCCGCACGGGGCCGGCCACCGCAAACTCCGTCACCTTCCCCGCCAATTCCGCCACGATCTGCTCGGCCGTCCGCTTCCCGATCTCCGGCAATCCGATCAGGAACCGCGTGTTTTTGGATTCGATCGCCTCGGCGATCTGCCCGGTCGGCTGCACCAGCGCCCGCAGCGCCCGCTTCGGCCCGATCCCCTTGACCGTGATGAAAAGCTGGAAGAATCGCTTGTCCTCAGGGCGGAGGAACCCGATCAGCCGCGGCGTCAGCCCGCCGCGCGTCGCATCTCCTTCCAGATCGAAAATCGTCTGAACCGTGATTTGGTCCCCCACGCTCCCCTGCAATTGCGGGATGTCCGACGCCGGCACCAGGATTTCATAAATGATCGGCCCGCACGCCAGGTGCACGCGATCCTCCTGCACCCGCCTCAATTCTCCGGTGATCGCCGAAATCATGTCCCCGCCATCTTAGCCGAGGCACCGGCAGGCCCGCCAATTCCTTTGGAGGGCAAAAATTAGGATAATCTCGCGGGACTGAGTTCCGGTTTGCCGATGACCGGCCATTTCAATACGGTATGGCAACGACCCAACCAGACTCCGATCTCCTGCTGGAATATTGCCGCCAGCGCTCGCAGCCGGCGTTCGCGGAGCTGGTTTCCCGCCATGTCGATTGGGTCCATTCCGCGGCCGCTCGAATGGTTCGCGATCATCATCTTGCCGAAGACGTCACGCAGGCCGTCTTTTTGCTCCTCTGGCAACAGCCGCAAAAGGCGATGGGCAGGCCGTTGACGGGATGGCTGTTTCGCGTGACGCGCTACTGCGTGGCCGATGCGCGGCGGGCCGAGACGCGGCGACAAAAGCACGAAAGGCGGGCCGCTCTGATGAACCGCGAGCAGGTCAATCCGGAAATTGAGAACTGGGACGACATTTCACCTCTATTGGATGACCTGGTGGCTCGCCTGCATGCGCGGGACCGTGAATTGCTCCTGCTTCGCTTTTACCAGCAGAAAAAGATGGCGGAGATCGGCCAGGCGTTCAACATCTCCGAAGAGGCCGCCCGCAAACAGGTCGCAAGGGCCGTCGAAAGACTTCGGGAGTTGTTCTCGCGTCAGGGGGTAACGACGGCGGCAATCGCCCTGGGCACGCTGATGATCGCCCACACCACGCAAGCCGCCCCGGCGGCGCTGACCGCGTCGCTTTGCTCAACAGCGCCCGCGGCATCCCCGGCCGCGGTCGGATTCACTCATGGAGCAGCGAAAATGATCCTCATGGCAAAACTCAAAATCGCGGCGATGGTCGTTCTGTCGGTCGGCCTCATTCCGGCCGCCATCGCCACGGTTCATCTGGCTTCGCAATACGCGATGGCCGATGGCCAGGCCCCGCCATCGCCGCCGGCGGTTTCCAGCGTGGTGGCCCCGATGCCGGATGCCTCCGACCAACAATTGGCCCGGTTCTTCAACTCCCGCACCGACATGGTCGTCGCAATCGATCCATCGGCCATTGATTGGGACGCGATCGATTCCACGCGAGACAAATTCCTTCATGACGCGGGCGCCGATCCCAAGTCGATCGATCATGGTCCGATCCTGCCGACCTTTGCCCATCAGCTTACGGCTGTTTATCGGCGTTGGAGCCGCGATTTCGCTGAGGCCGGAGGCATCAGGATGTACCTCGTGTCGCAGGCCGGCTCCAGGAATCCCGGCGCCTTCGACGTGGCGACGTTTGAGGCCGGCGCTGATCCCGCCGCCATGGCGGACATCTATACACCCTCGAGCTTCACCGCCCAGCACGTGGTCGAGGCCGGCATCATCGACCACATGGTTGTCTCGGCCAATCACCAGATGGTGACGGCCTTGTCCCGCGCCAACCCGCAGCCGCGCCCCGATCTGATGGAAGCCCTGGCGGCCAGCTCGATGCCCGTTCGCCAGATATGGATTCCCAGCCAGTGCAGGCTCGCCAATCGGCCGAGTAGCTCAAATGTTTCCATCGACGGCGGCACCAGCGCGATTTTCCGAGGCAACCAGTGGGACAACGCCAAATGGGCCGTTCTGGCCTTCACGCCGCCGCCCAACGATGCCCTGGAGGCCATCGTCAAGTGCACGGACGCCCAATCGGCGCAGGCGCTTGCGAAATGGATCGAATCGGAGATGAAATTGCAAAAAACCCGGCCGCCGACGGAAACCGAACTCGACGTCCGCCCCGGGCGAAAAGTGAACGTTGATAACGATCTAATCCGCGTTGATTGTGATCCGGCCGTTTTGGAACAGGGCTGGTTCGCCGGCAATCCCAGCCCCTTCAACATTATGCCGTGATCGAACTTCACCCTCGCCGGGCGTCGGCGACATGCCGCCCGCAACACAGCGCCACCGCCAGCGCATCCGCCACGTCCGGCGGCTGCGGCGGCGATTTCAACCGCCAAAGTTGCTGGATCGCTTTCTGCACCTGCGATTTTCCCGCATGTCCGTGCCCCACCACCGCTTGCTTGATCCGATTGGCCGAGAACTGTTCGATCCGCACCTTCCGCCGCTCGGCCGCCAGGAGAATGACCCCGCGCGCATGCCCCATCAGGATCGCCGTTCGCGGATGGTTGTAATGCGAGTACAACTGTTCCACCGCGCAGATGTCCGGCTTGAATTCGTCGAACAACCCGTTCAATTCCGATTCCAGTTCCACCAGCCGCGCCGCCAGCGACGCCTTGACGGTCAGCCGAATAACCCCGCCATCGACAAGCCTGGGCTGACCCAGACCGAAATCGACCACGCCGTAGCCGCTGATTCTCAGCCCGGGATCGATGCCCAATATCCGCATATCTTTTACCAAAGCCGGGGGATGTTCATCCCCCGGTCCCGCTCCCGCTCCCGCTCACGACAGCAGCAATTCCAGCTCTTCCCGCCCCAGCTTCCCGATCAGCGCGTTGTCGGCGTTGATGATCGCATCCGCCAATTCCCGCTTCCCTTGTTGCAGTTGCAGGACTTTTTCCTCCACCGTGTCCTTGGCGATTAGGCGATAGGCGAACACCTGCTGGGTCTGCCCGATGCGGTGGGCGCGGTCGATCGCCTGGGCCTCGACCGCCGGGTTCCACCACGGGTCCAGCAGGAACACGTACTGCGCCGCCGTCAGGTTCAAACCCAATCCCCCGGCCTTCAGGCTGACCAGGAACAGCTTGCATTTGTCGTCCGTCTGAAACCGATTGACGCGCTCCTGGCGGTCGCGGGTCTTGCCGTCCAGGTATTCATACACCCCGCCCTGCTCGTCCAGCTTCTTTCTGAGGATCGCCAGAAAGCTCGTGAACTGCGAGAAGACGATCGTCTTGTGTCCCTCCTCCGCCACCTCGGCCAGCCGCGGCACAAGCGTGTCCAGCTTGGCGCTGGCGTCGTCGATGCGCGATTTGTTCAGCAGGCCCGGATGACACGCCGCCTGCCTCAGCCGCAACAACGCCTCCAGGACTTGCAGCTTCGATTTGCCCAGCCCTTCCTGCTCGATCCGGCCCAGCAGCGACTGGCGGTAATGCTCTTTCAATTCGTCGTAAAGAGCGCGCTGCGGCTTGTCCAGTTCGCAAAAGATCGTCTGCTCGAACTTTTCCGGCAGGTCGGCTGCAACCTGCTCCTTCGTGCGGCGAAGAATAAACGGCCGCAACGCGCCGGCGAGAAACTGCCGCGTTTCCACGCTGGCCGCCCGATCCGCGTTGGCCGTCATCGTCGAAAACGCGCTCGAACGCCCCAGCATCCCCGGATTCAGGAACTCCAGCAGGCTCCACAATTCACCCAGATGATTTTGCACCGGCGTCCCCGAAAGCGCCAGCCGGTGGTCGGCGCGCAGCAGCCGCGCCGCCTTCGCCGATTCGCTGGCCGCGTTCTTGATCGACTGCGCTTCGTCCAGGATCGCGTAATCGAACCGCACGTCGCTCCATTGCGTCACGTCGTTCCGCAGCGTCCCGTAGGTCGTCAGGATCACGTCGAAGTCCTGGAAATGCTCCACGGTTCTCAGCCGGTCCGCCGTGGCATGATCCAGCACCCGAAGTTGCGGCGCGAATTTCGCCGCCTCCTGTTGCCAGTTGAACACCAGCGACCGCGGCACCACCACCAGCGACGGCCCCATCGGTTCCTGCCCGTCCTCCCGCGCCTTCTCCCTCAGCGCCCGCCGATCTTCCAACAACGCCAGAACCTGCACCGTCTTGCCCAGGCCCATATCGTCGGCCAGGCATCCGTTCAGCCCAAACGTCCTCAGAAAATTCAGCCACCCCAGCCCCTCGCGCTGATACGGCCGGAGCAATCCGTTGAACGTCGGCGCCGGATCGACCGGCTGGACCCCCTCGAATCGCCGCAGCTCCTCCCGGGCCCGCGCGAACGTTTCATCCACCCTCGTCTCGCCAAGCCCCGCCAACAGCGCGTCCAGCAGCCCCGCCTGATTCTTCGTGAATTGGATGACCTCGTCCTTCACTTCCGCCACCGCCGCCAGCAGCCCGTAACGCTTCAGCCACTCCTCGGGAAGGATGCCGATGGTCCCATCGTCCAACACCACCGTCGTTTCCCCCTTGCGGATGGCTTGAAGCAGCTTGGGAACTTTGACGCTGACGCCTTCGAATTCCGCCTGGCCATTCAATTCGAACCAGTCGATGCCGGAGGAAACCTGAATCTGAATTTTTCCCGGCTGGCGGTAGACCTTCCCGCTGACTTCCACGTGCCATTGCCGCCCCGTCAATTCCCGCACGGCCGCGGGCAGCCGGCGCGGCAGGAGCCGGAAATCGTGCGCTTTCGCTTCCCACTCGTTGTCCGCCCGAAACCCCAACTCGCTCAGCAGCTCCGCCGCCGCCTGCTCCGCCGCCAAATCCCGGTACAGGATTCGCCGCAGTTTCGCATCGAACTTCGCCGACCCCTTCTCACCATGCAAAAAAGTCTGCTCGGCGTAATCGAACGCCAATTTGCAGCAGAGCCGATCGTCGCCCGGCCGGCCGCGGGCGCCGTTCGGCGCGCTCAGCGTCAGCCGCGGCCGGGGCGCGGGTCGCGCTTCGGCGACTTGCATCGATTCCGGAAGCTCCAGCGGCGGAACGCTGGAAAACTCGAACAGTTCCTCCAGCAATTGATCCCCCTGCTCCCCCGGGACGGTCAGATTCGGTTCGCTCCGCAGCAAGTGAACGAAGCGAAACGCCCCGTTGTCCTCAAATCCCGACATTTTATCCGCGAGGATCAGCAAGCTCCCATGGACGATCAGCCCCGCCTCGGTCACGTCCCGGCGCTCTTGCCCGCGCTTCAGCACCCCCCCAAGCCGATACGCCGTCCCCTTCTCGTCCGGCGACACCGCCAGGTGCAGCCGCCAGGGTTCCCCTTCATCCCACTGCAATGCTTTGAATCTATTCTCCTCGCCCTCGTGCAGCACGCATCGCCCGGTTTGGCACATCTTGCGCATAATCGCCGCCGAATCGCGCGGGCTTCTCAGCCACAGCCGGTTCGGAATCGCCAGGTCTTGATATCCGTAGTTTCCCGACGCGGCCAGGCCGACCAGCGTGCCGATCAGTTCCCGATCCGCCGCCTCGGGGAGCAGGTGGACCTGGTTCATCTGCATGCGAAGCCGTTTCAGCGCCCCCGGCTTGCCCGCGGGCCTCGAGTACAATTCAATGCAAAGTCCTTCGTTCTGGCTCTGGCCATCGACGAGGATGGCGTAGACGATTTGTTTGCCCGCCGGCCACGGAGCCGGCGGCGCAGTCTCTTTCCATCGCCAATCCGATCGCAACTCCGTCAATCTCCGCCGCCAGACCGCGTGTCTCTGCGGCTCCTGCTCGGGCCGGGGCCGCTCCCGAAAGTGCACGAAATCCACCTTCCGGTTCCCCAGTTTCATCGGGCGGATTTCCGGCGTGAATTCTTCCTCCTCTTCTTCGGTTTCATCCCGAAAATCCTCGGCTCCGGGAAGAACCCCGCGCGACTCCGCCGCCAGCAACGTCGCCCAGACGTGTTTGCACAACTCGTTGTGCTCTTCATAGCGCGGACAGGTGCAGAAATAGGAATATTCGCTCCCGCTCCATCCCACGTTCACGTCGTAAAGTTGGGTACCCTGCACCCGCGCCAAAACCCGATTGGGCTGGCTGTCGATGATCTTCACCATCCCCCGGCGATAATAGTCCTCGCCCCGCTCACGCGTTTTCCGCGAAAAGTCGCTTTGGATCGCTTGAAGTGCCCTCAACTTTTCCGCTCCGAAAACCTCACTTTTCGCATACTTCCACCGTGTTTGGCAAGACTTGCGAAAAGAATTCTTCGATTCGCCGCCGATATTCTTCCGGATCTTGCCGCATTCCCACCACGTGATGAACCCCCGGCAAATCCCAACAGACGCTGGGAAAATACTTTGAATCGCGCCCCTCCACCGCACGCCGAACCGCCGTTCGGTCCGCCTCGGCCAAAAACGGATCGTCCCCCGCCTGGATCACCATCACCGGACAGGGAATTTTCCGGATCGTGTCCACCGGATTCACGGCGTCAAAATCGGCATTGGCCATCCACCTGGCCAGTCGAAACGCATTCTCCTGAAAAAATGGACCCGGAGTGCCCAGATTGTCCGCGTGCCGCGCCGCGGCGTTGTGAAAGGTCGCGAACGGGCCTTCCAGGATCACCGCCCACAGATCGTCCCGCATCACCGCCGTCGCCGCCGCCACCGCCGCCCCCAGGCTCACCCCGAACAGCAGAATCCGCCGCGTCTGGTCCGGCCGCGCGATTTTCGTCTGGTCCAGAACCTGCATCACGTCGTGCCGCTCCCAAAAACCCGCCGACGTGTTCACCCCCCCGCTTTCCCCGTGCGCTCGCAGGTCGATCGCCAATACGTTGAACCCCAACGATCGCAGCAGCGGCGCCCAGGCGATCCCCCCCACCTTGGCATCCGCATACCCGTGCAGGATCACCGCGCAACGACTGCGGGCTTCCCCTGCGGAGGCGGAGCCTGCCGCCGCGGAGGCGGAGCCTGCCGCTGCGGAGGCGGAGCCTGCCGCGCTTGGAATCCACCACCCGGCTATCTTCAACTTCCCGCCGTTCTGTTCGTGGTTCACTTCATACCAGACGTTCTCATATTCCAAACCCAGATCGGCCGGCGACAGGCGATGCAGCAGCACCAGCGCCCGGGCATCGCTCATTCGCTTGGGCCGCAACAGCATCCTGGCCATGATCGCGATCATCGCCCCGCCGGCCGCGATGCCGATGCCCGCCATCACCAGGCCCAGGATCACCAGCTTTTCCACCATATTCCGATCATAAACGCCATCCGGACCGCGGCAACGGCACAATTAAAGCCCGACAACCCAGTCGTCCGATAATAGACAGGTTGTCACAGGCCTGAATTGGCCTTTTTCCCATAATTCTCAGCAACAAGGAGTACGCCGTGAAATTCGCGATACCCGCCATAGCCGTTTGCCTTCTCATTGCCGCCGGCTGCCAGCAGCAACAACAACCCAAGCCAATGACCGACTCCGCCGCCCTGGACGTAACGCCAGCCCCCACCCCCGTGGCTTACGCCGCCCCGGCGCCCGTCCAAACCATGACGCCTGATCCGGCCCTCTCTTCCTCAACTCCCGCCGCCGCCAACTCCTACACCATCAAGAAGGGCGACACTCTCTGGAAGATCGCCACCGAACACTACGGCGACGGCAAGAAGTGGCATGAAATCGCCGACGCCAACCCCGGCCTGACCCCCAACGCCCTTCGCGTCGGCCAAACGATCACGCTGCCATAATTCGATCTTTCGAGTTCGTCCAACGCTGTCGCATTCCGTAGCCCCGCATGTACATGCGGGGCTTCTTCGCTTTGACGAGCCTGTAAAAAAAAATCGCATAAAAATTCGGAGAATTCCAAAAAACAGCACCTAAACTTTCACCCGCCCGCTATAGAGATAGAGGGGCACACTTTTTTCATCCCCTTCTCCATCGGGAGGACCCACATGGCCGCCGATCCAAGCCTCTCATCTCCCGATTCCGACCAATGCCCCAAAAACGAACTCGCCGAAACGGGACAAAGTGGGGCAAAATGGCACTGCGGTTCGGTACGGCGTCTGCTTGATCAGGCGTCCGGATGCGGGCTCAGGTCAAAAAAGGGGGTGAATGACAGATGTTTCGGTGGAGGCATGCCCCCCGGGGCCTATTTGGGCGCAGC
>JBEKIV010000104.1:0-12557 GCA_050011595.1 Tepidisphaeraceae bacterium | reverse complement strand
GTTCGTCGGTGCCCAGAAGGATCGTGCCTTCCACGCCGATGCCGCGGTCCTTCATCCGCTTGATCCGCTGCGCGATCACGTCGGAGGTGTTGATGACGGCCTGGTAGACATACCAGCATCCCGCGGCGGCAGCGAGGTCCAAGATCTCGGGGTTGTCTTTGATCGGATGCGAAATCCACTTCTTCTTCAACGGGGCCAGCGCCCTGAACAGGTCCTTCTGCCACTGGTCATGCTGGGCAAATGAATTATCCACGAAGAACAGCCGGTTATTGTCGATCCCCGCCACCTCTTCGACCACCTGATCGAGGGGCCGCGGCCGAAAGCTGCGCCCGCCCAGGAACGGCGCGCAGCACGGGAAGCAGTTGAACCGGCATCCGCGCGACGAGTGCACCAGATCGACCATCTGCACCCCGCGGTAGTTGTAGCGCTCGCGGGCCAGGAGGTCCCGCCGCGCCGGCCCGATCAGCCGCATGTCCGGATATTCATGTTGAAAATCGTACACGCCCTTGAGTTCGCCCCGCTCAAAGTCGCGCAGCACCCCCTCCATGCGCCCCTCGCTTTCGCCGAGGAAAACGCTGTCGGCGTGCAGTTGCGTCTCCTGGGCGTGCAGCGACGTCCCGATGCCCCCGAAAACAACCTTCTTGCCCATCGCCCGGAAGCGATCCGCGATCACATAGCCGCGCGGCATCTGGCACGTCAGCATGCACGAGATGCAAACCAGATCGCAGGCATCCGAATAATCGACTTCCTGCACGTTCTCATCGAAGAACTCGATCTGGACGTATTTCGGCAGCGTCGCCGCAAAGACCACCGGGCCGTGCGGTGGAAGATGGAATTCGGGCTGGTTCCGAAGCTTGGGCCATCGCGGGTATATCAACCGTATTCTCATATCGGTCGCCCATCAACGTTCCGTGTTGGTAAAGTGTAGACAAACAAATCGGCCCGTCCAATTATTTCCACGGCGCTACCCACTCGGAGGTCCGAAAACAATCTGCGCTTGGGTGTCGTAGACGTGGAACAGCGAGGCGGCTTCGCTTAAATTGGCGCCTCCCGCCGAAGCGAGGGCAGCCGATGCGGTAGGCAAATCCACCGGAGTTCATCATGCGGCGACGCTATATAAACTGCGTGTTATTCATCTCGATTTTCCTCACGGCGATCGCTTCGGCAGCCGAGTTCGCGCCGGACCCGGCGACCGTGCAGCGTGATGGGCCCGCTTATCGCTATCCGCAGGCGGGATGGATCGTCTTGCACGTCGAGGGTAAGCCATACGAGCGCGGCCGGCAGCAGGGGAAGCTGATGTGGCGCGAAATCCAGGGTTACGTCAAATGTTTCGCGGCCCAGCAGTCCAGCAGGTCGCCCAGTGAGGGTTGGGCGCTGACGCGCACCATGACCGATGCCCTGTTTGTTCGGCGGTTTGATCCCGAGTTGCTCGAGGAAATGAAGGGGATCGCCGACGGCGCCGCGGCGGCGGGGGCAGAGTTCGACGGTCGGCCCATCGATCTGACCGACATCGTCGCCATCAACGTCTGGCCCGAGATATTGACGCTGGGTGACGCGCTCGATGCGCTGCCCACCGGACTGGAAGGGAAAGACTTCGGCGACAAGGCGGACAGCGTGAAAGCCACGCCCCCAATCGCGCGATGCAGCGCGTTCGCCGCCACCGGACCCGCGACCAGAGACGGCAAGGCGATCATCGGACACACCACGATGTTCGACATCTACCCCTGCGACTTTTTCAACGTCTGGATCGACGTGAAACCGGCCACGGGGCGCCGCCTGGTCTTCCAGGGCGCGCCCGGCAGCGTTCAGAGCGGGATGGATTGGTACGTCAACGATGCGGGCATTGTCCTCACGGAGACGACGATCGGTCAGACGAGGTTTGACCCCAATGGTCTATCCATCGGCTCCCGGTCGCGCCGCGCCATGCAATATGGAGATAGCATCGATTCCGTCGTGAAGCTCCTGGGCGATGGAGGCAATGGGCTGTATACCAATGAGTGGCTGCTGGCCGACATGAAGAGCAATGAGATCGCGCTTTTCGAGTTGGGCACCAAGACCCACCGGCTCATGCGCAGCTCGAAAAACGAATGGTTCGGCGGCACGACTGGATTTTACTGGGGCAACAACAATACCAAGGACCTTGCCGTGCGGATGGAAACGATCCCGGCGACCAACGACCGTCCCGCCGACATGACCTTTTGCCCCGAAGTCCGCGACATTGCCTGGATTCATTTATACAAGTTGAACAAGGGAACAATCGACGCGGATTTCGGCAAGCTCGCGCTGAGCAAGCCGCCCCTGGCGTCACGCGGTTCCTGCGACGCCAAGTACACGACGGCGGACATGGCGCTCCAGCTCAAATCGTTTGCGCACTGGGGCGATCCCTATGGCCAGCTTTGGGAACCCTCGCGCCAAAAGCTTGAAGAGTTCCCCGACGCCGCTCCTATCGTTCCCAACGACTGGACCGTCCTGACGGCCGCTCCTCCCGCTTCGGCGCAAAGCAACGCTGCGACGACGGCGGTGGATCTCAAGGATAACGCATCCGATGGCGGCCAGGATGCCGGCGCCCATTCGACCGGCGGTGAGGACTGGACGCAGCCGGCGCCGGCGTGGCATGGCACGATCCTACCGGCCGGCGACGGCGACATCTGGCTGGCCAGCGCGTTTGCCGGGTTTCACGACTACGTCGCCAGCGAAAAGAAACTGCTCAAGAGTCACGAGCACGACCAGGACAAAAAAAAGGACCAACCGACCACCCAGGAGAGTGACGCCGGCCTGACCCCCGATGAGCGCGACACGCTGGCGGTCCAACTGTTCCGGTTCCGAGCCGAGGCCCTGAGTGAGGGAATGGCCCAGCAGTCGGTGGCGCTTCGGGATTTGAAATCGGACCCGTCGGACGACAAATGGTTCCTTAGCGCCAACGGCCGCGGCGTGATGCTGCTCAGCGAACTGCGCAGGCGCATCGGACCGGATAAGTTCGACGCGGCGATGGATGCGTTCGGCCGTGGGCATGCGGGCCAACCCGTCGATAGCCAGGCCTTTGTTACGGCGATGAGCGCGGTTGGCGGGCCGAGCATTGGCGAGTTTTTCGCGCGGTGGCTCGATGGGCCGGACGCGCTGCCGAGATTGGAACTGTCGGCCGTCTCGTCCGAGCAAAAAGACTCGAACTACGTGGTCTCCGGTCGCATATTATCGCACGGCGGCTGTACGCCGGCGAGCGTCGACGTGACCGTGGAAACCGAGGATGGCGAGACCACCAGCGCCTTCCCGTTTCATGCAGACGCCGCCGAATTCCACGTGACCAGCGGCAAAAAGCCGACGCGAATCGTCGTCAACAAGTATGGTCAGACGCCGTGTGTTAATGGTTGGAATTGGAGCGGCTCGGCATACAGGCGAGACCTTGAGCATACGCTGATCATCTATGGCACGCGCGTCGAGGCGGTCGCCAATCGCATCGCGGCCGAGAAGCTTCAGCAGGCGATCGTCGATCACGGAGAACACGTGGTGGTGCCCTTCATGCCCGATACGGACGTCCGCGCCGATGACTTGCGCGGCCACCACCTCCTGCTGATCGGCCGGCCCCAGTGCAGTGAGCTGATCGAACGATTGGCCCATTCCCTGCCGGTGACGTTCGGTCCGTGTTCGTTCGTCGCGCGGGGGGACCTCTATGCGAATTCCAATAGCGCCGTGATCGCCGCCGCGGCCAATCCGGAGGATCCGCGGTACTCCATCGTTTGCGTTGCCGGGCTCAGCCCGGGCGCGACGTTGCGTGCCGCCAAGGCCCTCCCCGAAGGGGCGCCCGCGCCGCTCAAGGTGATGGCCGCGCATCAAAAATCAAAGGAGATCGTTCCCCCGGCCTCCGAACTTGTACACGACTTCCAATGAGAAGTGGACGGGGAGAATCTCTGAATCCACGGCGCCTGGTCACGTGAATCCAGCCAATTTCGCCCGAAATGCCGCGGGAACTGCCGCGGATCGGTTGGCGGAATTGTAGTCCTCAAGCCGAAGCCGGGAGCAGGGAAAGCGCCTGGGCTATCACGCCCCTTTCGTCATACTTTCGCAACGAATCTGGATAGGACGTTGCTGCACTGCCGCTGTTGATGAGCGGCCCAATTGCCGATATTCTCTCAGAAACCCGGCCGAGTACCCAAGCGGACTAAGGGGACGGATTGCAAATCCGTTATTCGTCGGTTCGAATCCGACCTCGGCCTATTGCGGCCTCGCCGCAATGGAGCAGGAGAGCAGTAGACCAGTAGAACAGTAGAAGCAAAGAAACGTCTCGCCGGGGACTTGGCCCTGACCGGCCAAACGCCGCTCTCCCGCGGTCTACTGCTCCACTGTTCTCCTGCTCTGTTCTTTTCGCAGGCAACCCATGACCGCCATCCAGGACCAGCCCCCAGCCCCCCGCGCCCACGGACCCCTCTCCGCTGATGGCGACGAGGTCAACCGTTCCCGACTCGGACACATCCCCGCCCTCGACGGCGTCCGCGGCGTTGCCATCATCCTCGTCCTCTTCAACCATTTCTCGCCAGAAGGGGCCTACGACAACGCCCTGGCCAAAATCTTCCAGCCGATCACCAATAACATGACCATCGGCGTCGATCTCTTCTTCGTTCTTTCCGGGTTCCTCATCACCGGCATCCTCCTGCGGTCCCGATCCGCCAATCGATATTTCCGGAATTTCTACACCCGCCGCGCCCTGCGCATTTTCCCCCTCTACTATTTCGTCCTCATTCTCCTGGCCATCGGCCTGAGCGTCATCCCCTCCTGGCGAAATCTCACCACCCTCCGCGACGCCTGGCCCTGGTATTGGTTCTACGGCACCAACTATCTCGTCTGCCGATCCGGCTTCGCCTTCCTCGATCATGCCCAGGTTTCCCTCGGCCATTTCTGGTCCCTGGCCGTCGAGGAACATTTTTATCTCTTCTGGCCCCTGATGGTCTGGCTCTTCTCCGACCGCGGCCTGTCTCGGCTCTGCATCGCCCTGATCGTCATCGCTCCCCTCTGCCGCGCCTACGCCGTGATTTGGGGCCAACACCCCCTCGTCCCTTACGTCGCCACCCAATGCCGCATGGATTGTCTCGCCCTGGGCGCGCTCCTGGCCGTCGTCCTCCAGCACTCCACCCCCGCCCAGCTCTTCGCCCGATTCAAATGGATCGGCCTGGTCTGCGCCGCCGCCTCCATCGCTTGTTTCGCCCTCGATGGCCGAGTGATCGGCTCCTTCCATCTCGGCAAACCCATCGCCGTCATCAGTTATTCATTTGTCGCCTTCGCCTGGGCCGCGTTCATCCTCCTGGCCCTCAGCACCGGCCGGACCCTCAACCGCCTCATGTCCCAGCGCTGGCTCCGCTTCTTCGGCGTCTACAGCTACGGCATGTACATCTACCACCGCCTGATCCTGAACACCCTCACCACCTGGTTCTCCATGCGCCGCCTCGCCTATCACGGCCATATCTGGACCGCCGTCATCCCACACTACGTCCTATGCTTCGCCGCCACCGCCCTGATCGCCCTGGCCAGCTATCACCTCTACGAAAAGCATTTCCTGAAACTAAAACGCTGGTTTGAATAATTTGTAGGCCGCCAATACCCCGGCGGAGCCTGATTTACCGGCACCCGGACGTATTTGACTCTGACCCGATGAACCGCCCCGTCCAAGGGTTGCACCAGAAGCGTCTGGCACCATCCGCTCATTTGATAGGGCTGCAAATTGTCCCGGTTTGGGAACACAAATTCCCGTTCCGCATAACCGTTCGGTCGCGCTCGAAACCGGTTGATTCCCTCGAATTCAACCACATATCCATATCGCCCCGACGATGCCGGTGGGCTCACGTCGATCGAAGTCCACTCGCCCGGCCCAACCACGTACTCTTTGCCGTAATAAAACGGCTTCATCCCGTCCGGCTGCGCCGCATCCCACCACGGATCATGCGCATGCAGCAACGCCTGGCGCTGGGCCTCGGTGTTCGCTACGGCCTGACCGGCCTGCTCAGCCGTCTGCGATGTTTGCACTGAAGTATGTATCGCTCCGAACACGAATAGAATTGCGCCGGCGGCCATCGAGAACAGCAACACGATTCCGACGAAGACCGCCAACCACTTCGTGAAGTTCCAAGCTGCCCGCACTTCCCCGGCCACCAGCTCCAGCCCGCACTGCGCGCAAAACCTCGCCACTGGCGATACGTTCTTGCGACATTGCGGGTATATCCCACCGGCCGGCATGGCCTGGGCCTTTCATTTGATCTCGTCCAGCGACCCCACCTTTGGCAACTCGCCCACCAGCGGCTTCACGTACTGCACGAACGCCTCGGTCACGTTATTCCCTTCCGACAGGAACGCCGGATCGAGATGCTTGGTTTCCTTCGCCACCGACGCCAGCGGCGTGAGAAAGACATCCACGCTGTACGAATGTCCCGGCAAACGCTTCATCGCCACGCTTCCTTCCAATTCGCCTTGCGAACTGTATTTCACCGCCATCCGCCCAACCCGCCGCGCCTCCGTCGCATCGACCGAACTGACGAACCCCGGAAAACTTCGCTGCAAATATCCAAACGTATCCGCCCGAACCCGCAGCTTCTTGGCGCCGCTCGATCCCAGCTTGCGCTTGATTAGATCCGCCAGTAAATCCCCCAGCGCGCCCGATCCTGAAAGCTGCACGTTTCCATGCCCGTCCCTTTCGAGATTCTCCGCCATCGCCTCCGTCCACGTCATGCCTTCCGGCCGCGAAATCCCCTCGCTCACCGCGATCAGGCATCGACCCAGTTTCGAGTACACCCGATCCACGTCCGAAATGAATTTCTCCTCGCTCAGCGGCGATTCCGGCACGTAAATCAAATGCGGGCCGTCATCCGCCTGATGCCGCGCCAAAACCGACGCCGCAGTCAGAAACCCCGCGTTCCTCCCCATCACCACGTCAATCTTGACTCCCGGCAACGATTTGTTGTCGAAATTGTCCCCGATCATCGCCGCCGCCACGAACTTCGCCGCCGACCCATATCCCGGCGTGTGATCGTGGACCCGCAGATCGTTATCGATCGTCTTGGGAACGTGGAACACTCGCAGCTCGTATTTCTCCTTCTTGGCCAGTTCCGAAACGATCCGGGCCGTATCCGCCGAGTCGTTCCCGCCGATGTAGAAGAAATAGCGGACGTTATTTTTGGAAAACGATTTGAAGATTTTCTCGCAGTAAGCCGCATCGGGTTTATCGCGAGTCGATCCCAGCGCCGCCGCCGGCGTCTGCGCCACCCGTTCCAGCAATTCCCCGCTGGCTTTTTTGAGATCGATGAATTTCTCATCGACGATTCCCCGCACTCCGTGCCTGGCCCCCAGCAGTTGCTCGATATGCCCACATTCCTTGACGCCCTGAATGACGCCGACGAGGGATTGATTGATCACCGCCGTCGGCCCCCCGGATTGCCCGACCACCGCGTTGCCCTTTAGTTGGCTGCTCATAATGCCTCCGGTGCGTTGTTAATGGATAAGGCCGATGATATGGGAAAAGAAGTGCAAGTACCAAGTGCAAGTGCAAGTTAAAGACGCCGCACTCAACTTGCACTTGCACTTGGTACTTGCACTTATTCCTCACCGCCCCAGCAATTCCCGCTGCACAACATGCCAGGCTTCGTCAACGACGCTCGACGAACTCCGGCAACCGCCCGGCAAGGCTCCGCTGCTGCATCCCTTGGCCGAGCGGATATCCTCACCTTGGCTGCGGCTCGTGGGCCGGCAACGGAGCTTCGTGCTACCGCTGTGTAAGCCCTATGCCATTCTCCGTCGTGAGCGGCGCATGAGGAGGCCTGCGGCGCCCACCGCCAGCAGCCCAAAGGTCGCTGGCTCGGGCACGGCACCGACGGTAAGCGCCTCGACTTCGGTGGTGGCATCGTCGGCGGAGTCGTCATTTCCGCCAAATAGGTAGAGAGTATTGCCAATCACGGCGTAGGCCGCATTCGCTACCGCCAACGGCATGGGAACGTCGGTGCTCCAGGAATTGGTGGTGGGATTGTACACCTGCACAATATCCTGCTGGGTCCCGGGCGCGGGCGCGCCCAAGCCGCCGGCCACGTAGAGCTCGCCGTCGATCACGCCTGCCGCCGCGTAACCGACCGCCGTGGGCATCGGAGCCAGCGTCGTCCAGCTATTGGTAGTCGGGTTATAAGCGTCCAATTCACTGGACATACTAGAGTTGTTGTATCCTCCCGCCTCATACAGCAACCCATTGATCACGCCGCCAGCGGCGCAAGACCGTGGATTAGGCGCGCCTGCGAGGGAACTCCAGCTCTGGCTCGTGGTGTTGTATTCGTAAAATTGGGACGAAAGCCCCGAATAACCGTTCTCGGGACCGGTGACGAAAACGTTCCCGCCGATTACCCCCGCCACCCCGTCTCCCGCCAGCGCCGGCAGCGAAGGTCCGCTGGTCCAACCATTGGCTGTCGCGTTGTAAACAAACAGGTTGGAGTTCGGCAATGAGTAATTCCAGCCTCCCATATAATATGCGTTGTTACCAATGCCCACCGCCATACCTTCGGTTCGCACCGCCGGCAGCGACGCCGCCGCGCTCCAATTGTTCAATCCCGGCGAATACGCTTCCACGCTCGTGAGCCTTCCCCCGGAGTTGTAACCGCCCATGACGTATATATTCCCATTCACCACCGCTCCCGAAGCGTTATTCGCAGTCGTGGGCATCGGCTGCAGGGTGGTCCAGTAATCAGCCAGCGCCGTCGAACTCCCACCCAAGACAACGCAGGCCAGCCCAAGAGCAATTCGACGTGACAACATGACTGCCTCTCCTTTGGAACGGGAAAAAGTATTAATTGAACCGAATGCCGCGTCCCGTCCACGTCGCGCATCAGTTCGTAGATGAAACATGACTATCTGCGGCGGCAGATAGACTTAAGACCGTCTGCTCGCCGCTTCGTTCGCGATTAAAAAGAACTACTGACGAATGGAACTAACGCGGACCCTTACTGCTGCCATGCTGGTCTTCATTCGCCGCGTGCCCCCGACACACCTTCTCCCCATCACCGGGATGGGGACCCTCCCCTGCCTCCGCTTGGCAGAGAGCCTCAATCGGCGCGAACGCGCCTTTTGATCGGAACTGATTTGATTAAAATGTGTGCCCCAAGCCGTCGCTTCCCGTCACCGCCCGCAGCCAGAACTTCTCTCTGCCAAGCAACTCCACTCCTTTCACGGATGACTCGCCAAATACGACATGAGACAACCCAAAAACGTCTGATATGCTACCACAACGCGCAGAGATGGGTCGCAACAGTTCGGCTATTCAGCCGACAGATAACTGGCTGTCAGCTATTCAGCCTACACCGCCATGGTGCAAGGATGCCACAGTTCGCTGGAAACGAGCTTTCCGGTACTGCGGTCGTCAATAAAAATAATGTAATAATTTTGGAATAAATGAAGGAGGCCGCGGCCTACATACGTAATTGACAGTGGATCACTGGCCATTGTCAATTATCCATTATCCATTCTCCATTGCTTTCATCTTCCCAGCAGTTCCCGCTCCACGAATCCCGTATCCACTTCCCCGCGGGCGAAATTCTGGTTGTGCATGATCTGCATCAGCAGCGGGATCGTCGTCTTCACCGGCGAAACGTGAAATTCGCCCAGCGCCCGCCTCATGGTCGCGATGGCCTGCACGCGGGTGGGGCGGTGCACGATCAGCTTGCCGATCATGCTGTCGTAATTCGGCGGGATGCGGTATCCCGCATAGACATGGCTGTCGATCCGCACACCCGGGCCGCCGGGAAGGCGCAGCTCTTCGATCACCCCCGGCGACGGCGCGAAATTCCGCTGCGGGTCCTCGGCGTTGATCCGGCACTCGATGGCATGGCCCATTCGCGGGACATCCTTCGGCTTCACGCTGATCGGCAAGCCCGCGGCGATGCGAATCTGTTCCTTGATCAGATCGATCCCGGTGATCTGTTCCGTCACCGGATGTTCCACCTGGATTCGGGCATTCACTTCCAGCAGATAAAAATGCTGATCTTCATCGACCAAAAATTCCACCGTTCCCGCGTTGACGTATCCCGCGGCTTTCATCAATCGCACGGCCGACTCGCACAGCTTTTCCCGAACGTCCGGCTTGAGCGTCGGGCTGGGCGATTCTTCCAGCAGTTTCTGATGCCGCCGCTGCATCGAGCAATCTCGCTCCCACAGATGGATCGTATTGCCATGATGGTCGGCCAGGATTTGCACCTCGACGTGCCGGCCGAATTCGACGTATTTCTCGATGTAAACCGTGGAGTCCTTGAAGGCGTTTTCGGCCTCGGCCTGTGCCTGTTTAAGCCCGGAGCGGAGAGACACGTCGTTATGCGCCACGCGCATTCCGCGCCCGCCGCCGCCCGCCGCCGCCTTGATGATGATCGGATACCCGATCTGTCCCGCCACCTTCATCGCCGATTTCTCGTCGTCGACCGCCCCGTCGCTCCCCGGCACGGTCGGCACCTTGGCCTTGCGGGCCAGCTTTTTGCAGGCGACCTTGTCGCCCACCGCCGCCATCGCCGACACCGGCGGGCCGATGAATTCGATTTTGCAGCTTCGGCAAATCTCCGCGAAGTGGTCGTTCTCCGCCAGGAATCCGTAACCGGGATGGATGGCCTGCACGTCGGCGATTTCCGCCGCCGAGATGATCCGGGGGATATTGAGATAGCTGTCCGCCGGCGGGGCGTCGCCGATGCAGATCGCCTGGTCCGCCAGCTTCAGATACGCCGCGTCCTTGTCCGCCGTCGAATAGACCGCCGCCGTCTGCACCCCCATTTCCCGGCAGGCGCGGATGATCCGCAAGGCGATCTCCCCGCGATTGGCAATGAGAATTTTCGAGAACATTTCGGTTCGATCCTACTTCCCGCCCGGCGACAAAAATCCAAGATGATGGGCACAATGAATCAAATGAAGCCGGATATAATCCCGGCGCTTGATCTTGCCCAGCCGCCGATGCGGACTAAATTCGCCCTTAAAATCCTTCAGTTCCCGCAGCGCCTCCATGAATTCATCAATGGCCGAATCCGGAGTGTCATCCGGCGGGATAATCCGTTTCGGCGCCGCCATTCCGGCCGGAATACGCCCGAAAGCAAGAATGAGTTTCAATTGCAACCATTGCAAGAACGTGATCTGGTTCTTTCGATCCGGCGCCGGCGTCATCGAATAGCGAATCGCCATATCCAGGTGTTTGCATGTCTGCGCCAGTGACCATTCCCCCGCTTGCGTATAACCCTTTCGAAGCCGCCCAACCTCCGCCGCCACCGCATCCGCATTGGCGAATTTTAGCCTTCGGCGCTCGCTCACGGCTTCACAAGGAAAAGCACCTGATTGAACTCCACCGCCTGGCCGTTATTCACCAGAACCTTGGCGATCGTTCCCTTGCACTCCGCCTTGACGTTGTTGAACACCTTCATCGCCTCGATCACGCACACGTCCGTCTCTTCCGACACGACCGACCCGACCGTCACGAACGGCTTGGCATCCGGACTGGGCGCGGTATAGAACGTCCCAACCATCGGACTTTTGATCTCGTGAAGCTTCTCCTCCACGACGCCGTTCGCCGCCGATTGCGGTAGGGGGGTGGCAACCGGCGCGGCGATCTGCATCGGCATTGCCGCGGACGCCGCCGGTCCTCGCTTCATGAGCACGCGCCGCTCCCCGTCTCGCAGCTCCACCATGTTAAGATCGTTGGCCTCCATCAGTTTCACGATCCGCTCAAGCAGCGCAACGTCCATCGGTCCCGCGGTCTTCAGCCCGGGCGCCGCCGCCTTCTTCTTCGATTGGCTCTTTTCACTCAATGTGGCACCCCTCAAAAGTTTTGTCCAGCGTCGTCAGCACTTCGCATCCACTGTGGGTAATCAGCACGTCATCCTCAATTCGCACGCCCCCTTCACCGGGCAGATAAATTCCCGGTTCAACCGTCACCATCATACCCGGCCGAAGCTCTTCGTCCCCACCCGTTCGCCGCATCGTCGGCAATTCGTGAATCTCCCGCCCGATCCCGTGCCCCAATCCATGCCCGAACTGGTCCTTGAATCCAGCCTTGTCGATCACGTCGCGCGCCACCCGGTCCGCCTGTTGCGTCGTGACCCCCGGCCTCAGGAACTCGATCGCCGCCTGCTGCGCCTCCAGCACGATCTTGTAAATCTGTTTGATCTTCGCATCCACCCGTCCCAACAACAGCGTCCGCGTGATGTCGCTGCAATACCCCCCATAAATCGCGCCCCAGTCGAAAAGCAATGGCTGATCGTTGCAAACCAGCGCATCCCCCGGCCGGTAATGCGGCAAGCTGCTGTTCGCGCCCGCCCCCACGATTACCGGGAAGCTCGCGTCGCTCGCCCCCCGGCTGCGAATCTCGAATACCAGCAGCCCCGCAAGGTAATTCTCCGTCTGCCCAACCTCGATTGACTCACGCATCGCCGTGAACGCCTCCTCCGCGATCGCCGCCGATTTGCGGATCAACCCAATCTCCTGATCGTCCTTCACCTTCCGGATATTGACCAGCACGTCCTCCAGCGGAACCAACTCCACGGCCTCCCTGCCCGCCTTTGTCTTGATCGCCT
>JBEKIV010000103.1:0-12772 GCA_050011595.1 Tepidisphaeraceae bacterium | reverse complement strand
GAATGCCGAATGCCGATTGCCGAATGAGGATTGGGGGAAGGGATGGCATTTGACACATTGTACACTTTTCGGATTTTAATTAGTGATTGCTAGCTTTATCTTGTGACGTAATTTGTTTTCCTGAATGGACTTGTGATATCCGCGGTTCGAGGATGGTTTTTGGCGCGGGGAAAAGTGTCAAATTTGGCAGAATGTTGCCGGTCGCAGAAGTGGACCAGCTTGGTTTTAGCGGATCGACTGCCGCAATGCGGCAAGGGCGTCTGTCACTTCGCGGCCCTTGGCCTCGATGAGATCGAGCAACTCGGCAGGGGTTCGCTTGTCCTCATCGTTTTTTGCGTTTGGGTTCACGGCTTTAAGGTCATAGTTCTTTTCGTCGATCTGCTTGCGCGTGACGGTCCAGCTTCGCGGGCTGTCGGCGCGGGACGGCAGCAACTTGAAGAAATCCTCGAACCGATCAAGCGTGAACGGCTTTTTCTTGCCGACCTTGATGTCCGACAAATCGTAATACCAGATTTTTTCGGTCGGCGCGCCCTTGGTGAAAAAGAGGAGATTCGTCTTGACACCCGCGCCGGCCGCGCCGAACACGCCGGCGGGAAGGGAAACAATGCACCACAGTTCGCAATCATCCAGCAATTTTCGCTTGGTCTGTACGAAGGCGGTTTCGTTGGTTCGGAATAACACGCCTTCGTCGATCACCATGCCGCAGCGCCCGCCGGTCTTAAGCGTGGCGATGATGTGCTGGAGAAACAGCACCTGGGTTGCGCTAGTTTTATAGGCGAAGGTGGTCTGCGCTTCCTTGCCCTCTTTCCCGCCGAAAGGAGGATTGGTCATGATCACGTCGTAGAGGCTCGGCGCATTTCGGAAGAGGCCGCCGTAGGTTTCGCCGCCGGTGAGAGTGTTGCCGTGCCAGAGATGTGGATCATCGATGCCATGGAGGATGAGGTTGGCCAGGGCGATGGGGAAGATAAGGTTTTCTTTTTCTCGTCCGAAGAACGTCTGGTGCTTGAGGATGTCGATCTTGTCGCCGGTGATTTTCTCCCCTGCTTGCTCGCGCATGAACTCGTAGCCCTGGGCCAGAAATCCGCCGGTGCCACAGCACGGGTCGTAAACGGTTTCGCCTAACTTCGGGGCTACAGTCTGGACGATGGCCTTGATGATCTGCCGTGGGGTGAAGAACTGCCCGCCATCATTGCCCTTCTCACCCATCTTCAGCAGCAAGCCTTCGTAGACCTGGGAGAGCGTGAAAACATGCGTGGGATCGACATTTTCATTGCTGATTTCATTCACCTTGTCCAGCACGTCAAGCAGGTTGCGTTCCGTGTCGATATGGACGCGCTCCACGGTGGCCATGATCTCACCGATGACCTTTTGACGCGGTGAGGCGTTTGGCTTGTCGCGGAGTTCTCGGAGATGAGGCATCAGGTCGTCGTTGACGAACGCCTTGAACGCCCCCAGAGCGCCATCCTGCAATGCCTTTCGCTTTGTGCCATTCGGGGCGGCCCAGTCCTGCCAGCGATATGGCGCATCCAGAGACGGCAAAAACGCCGCTTTCACGGCCGCCGCCTCTTCGGCCTCGCGAGTCTCGCGTTCGTCCAGAATCCGTAGGAAAAGAATCCACGTCAGTTCCGGCACATACTGCATCGCACCGGCGCAATTACTCCGGCGCATGATGTCGCAGATGGACCAAATCGCCGAGTCCACGGATTGCTGAGTGGCCAGTTTTTTGCCGTTGCGATTGGCGGCCATGGGCTATAACTCTCCGTTAAATGCTCGGCGCAAAAACACGCCCGGGAGAACGTCGGTGATTCGCAGCCCTTCTTCCAGCGCGTGTCTCGCCCGCGCGATCTGCTGCATTTTCTCCGACAACAAAGCCGCGATCTGCTTCTGTTCCGTAAGCGGGGGAAGGGGAATGACCAACCCGGCGAGATATTCTTCTGGCACGCGTTGTTGGCCCACCGCGCCCGAAAAGTGGGCTTTGGCCAACTCAAGCACCGCAGGTTGACGAACAAAGTAATGAACCCATTCGGCGATGATTTCTGATCTGGGGCGGAGGACGTGAAACTCCGTCGTGCCGAATCCAATCCCGCCAATCAGGCCACGCGCGATTGCATGTTTACCATTTTGCATGCAGGGCGTGATCTTTGCGAAAAGGACATCGCCTTCGCCGAAGTAAGTGTACCCTTTGCGGACCTTCGAGTAGGGTTGTACCTCGGCGTCTGTAATCGTGCCGGATTCCGCATCGAGTGCTGGCATCGGCACGAAGGTAGTCGGCGCCTCGTCAGCCCTGTTGATCGCTGGCCGACGGGGATTTATTTCACACACCTGCCCTAGTCGGTTTCGTGGCCAATTTTGTGCGTGGGGGCTGGTGAACACATCGCGGAGGTAGGCGGCGGGCAGGGCTTTGGCTGCGCGTAACTGTTCCTCCAACCCCTGCCGCGCCTGCGCGACCTGTGCCATCTGCTCCGATAAGACTCCGGAAATCCGCTTTTGTTCCACCAGCGGGGGAAGGGCAACGGGGAAGGCTTCCAATTTTTCGCCGGGCAGGTTCGGAAATGTACTGCCAGCCGTTTCGCGCAACAACGTCGAGATAACTACGTCGAGTAGGAACATTAGGAAGCGGGTATCCGCGCGACCTGGTTTACCGTGAATTGCCGCCAAACCACGCCCGATGCAGTAACTCCTATCTGCGATGTTTTTTCTGCCGGTTGTGGCACCACGTACACAGAAGAGGACGTCGCCTGGCGCGGCGAATCTGGTGGGGGCGGTCGTCCACTGTGCAGGTATTGGGTGCTCTGGTCCGAACTCGGTCGGGCCGTTGAGTAACGGCTCGCCGCATCCGGTCGCGTTGTAGGACTCGCTGGCGGGCGATTGCCCCATTGTAATGCTGCAAACCTCATCGAGGCGCGCCCAACTCCACCCCTTCGGCAGTTTCTTCTCAGCATCCTTGGCTGCAGCGCAAGATTTCGTTCCCTCGACAAGAGCGCTCATGCCCCAAACATCCTCTCCTTGGTCTGCCACACCAACTCTGCCGGCTCACCCGCCGCCTTGAGCGCGGCCAGTCCGCCGGCCTGGCGCACCTCCGGGGTTTGGAACAGTTCGCGGTTTTCCAGCCCTTCGGTTCCCGCTTGAGCAAACTGGGCGGTAATGGCCTTTATAGCGGCGGCGGTTTGCGGGGGAAGTGTGGCCAGCCAGGCGGCTTGTTTGTAGGTAAATGCCTCGGCCCGCTGTTTGCGTGTACGGGGCGAAAGGCCATAGCCCAAATCGCCCAGCACATCGTACAGGTCGAAATCCTGCATTTCCTCCAGGGCCCGCACCAACTCGGCTGAACGTCCGGCGTCGGGCAGTGCGGCAATAAGTCGCCCGCGTTCGGTGGGGTCCGTCCAGCGGTGGCGGAAGACCTCCAGCGTGGGCGCTTCCTGAACGAGTTGGGCGGCCACGCGCTCTTTATATTCCTCGACGGTCACGGGCATGGCCTTCCCATCGACATTGGCGACAAGATAGCGGCCGGCGGCGGTGACGTGAACCTCGAATCCCTCCACCATGACCGGCGGCGGGGACGACGGTCTGGGCGGACCGGGGGAGCTAGGAGTTTTTGGCGGCGTTGCCTTGGTACGAAACGCCTCGCCGAAAAGCCGAGTGGCATCGGTGTAATCAAAGACACGGAACATCAGCTTGTTGGAGGGCGCGTCTATGCGCGTGCCGCGCCCAACCATCTGATAGAAACTGATGGGGCTTTTGACGTACTTGAAAAAGGCGATGTTGCGGACGACCGGGACATCCACGCCTGTGGTCAGGAGATCGACGGTAGTGGCGATGAAATGGGAACGGGAAGCCCCCTTCAGGTCGGCGATGTAGTTCGCCCCGCCCACAGAGGCGGTGCATTTGAAGGCGTACGGCGCGAGCACCGGCTTGCCATTCTTGTGGCACCAGTCCGCGTAGAGGTTGTTCATTTGACTGGCAACGTCGTCGGCATGGCGGTCGCGCGCGCAGAAGATAATCGTTTTCTGTTCCGGGCCGCCGGTATCCAATAGCTGGGCGAAAAGATCGCGGCACATTGCAAGAACGCGGTCGGGCAGGAGGATGCGGTCTTCAAATTCGGTCTTGTCGTAAAGTTCCTGGAGTTGTTCCCGCGTCATGGGTTGGCCGGTGTTGGCGTTCTTCGGACCCAGCGCCATGATCTGGTCGATGGTGATGCCTGTATCGTCCAGATTCACGCGGCCCTTGCGGATTTCGCAGGCAGCAAGGTAGCCATCCTCGATTCCCTGCGCCATGTCGTATTCGTAAACGGGAGGACCGAACCATTTATAGTTGTCGGCGGTGATTTGAGCGTCGGCCTTGGCTTCCTTCGTATCTTCAGTGATTTCAAGTTGGCGAGGCGTGGCGGTCAGGCCGATTTGCAGGGCGCTGGGGTTGCGTTTGAGAACGTCGGCCCACTTGCCCCAGGCGGAGCGGTGGCATTCATCAATGACAATGTGGCTGAAATAATCCAGTGGATAATTTTTCTTGAGAAAGCTGGCGTCGGCGTCATCGCTGTCCACGCCAAGCGTTTGGTAGGTAGCGATTATGATCCGGGCGTTCTTCTCCGGGTTGCCGGCCATTGCGGACGCAGCATCGGTGCCGAAAACATTCTGTAATGCTCCGCTGGCCTGAGTGCGCAATTCGTCGCGGTCACAGACGAACAAGGCACGGCGCAACTGTCCGGCGTCGGCGATGCGCCTGAGCAGATTGACGGCGATAAAAGTCTTACCCGCGCCGGTGGCCAACGAAAGCAACGCTCGGCGCGGCGTGCCGTCCTTTTCGCAGCGGGCAATTTTTTCAAAGACGGCCCGAATGGCGGCGTCCTGGTAGTATCGACGGGTTGCCTCACCGCCGGGATACGGCGTGAGCAATGGTTTGGCGGCCGGATCGTCCAGCGAAAAACCCATGACCGTTTCGTAGCGTTGGCGCAATTCGTTCGGCGTCGGAAATAGGTCCAGCGGCACCGGCTTGGTGGTTTTGCCGGTAAGGGAATCGTATTCAACGTAGAGATGACCGTTGGTAGAGAAAACGAACGGAACATGCAGCCGCTTGGAGGCGGCGTAGACCTTAGCCTGTTCCATGCCTTGGGTTGGGGGAAGGTCTTGGGCCTTGGCCTCGATAATGGCGACGGCAACTGGCTGCGTGTCGCGGCGGACCTTTATGCGTAATGTGTAATCCGTCCGTCCCTTGGCCTGCTTCTTCGGTATGCCGTCAATGACGTGGATGGCCCCGGCAGTCTCCTCGCGTCGAATGTGTTCCTCGGTCCAGCCGCGAGAGTACAGCGCGGGGTCGATCAGCTTCGCGCGTGTATCTGCCTCGCTGTAGCCCATCCCAGATTTATTCTAACCGATTGAGGGTGGAAACGGAGTAGGCGGTCACCCAGGGTCTTATTGAGCGCCCACCATTCGTGGGGAAGGTCACTTGCGGGTTAGCCAATTCCATAGCCAGAGGAGGGCGGTAAATAGCAGGGAGAGGAGGATGCAGGTTGCGATGGGGAAAAAGAAGTGGACGTGCTGGCCTTGGTATTCGATGTCGCCGGGAAGGCGGCGGAAGCCTAGGCGGGAAAAAGTGTAGAGGAGGACGCCTAGGAGGAAGAGCGTTAGGCCCAGGAGCATCAGGAGTTTGGCGAGGTCTGGCAGGGCGAGGGGTTGAGGGTTCAAGGGGTTAAGGGTTCAAGGGTTCAAGGGTTCAAAGGTTCAAGGGTTCAAGGGTTCAAAGGTTCAAGGGTTAAAGGGGTTAAGGGTTCAAGGGGTTAAGGGTTTAAGGGGTTAAGGGTTTAAGGGTTTAAGGGTTTAAGGGTTCGAGGGTTCAAGGGTTCAATGGGTTAAGGGTTCAAGGGGTTAAGGGTTTAAGGGTTCAAGGGTTTAAGGGCTTTGGGGAGGCTTGGGAAGGTACTTGTCGAGCATGGCTTGGAATTCCTTGGATACGCCTGGAGGGGCGTACTTGGGGCCGCGTAATGGGGAACGACGAAGATAGGCAATCAAATTGCTCAGCATGGCGCTGATGCGACGACTGTCGCCGTGGAGACGGGCGGCGGATTGAGAATCGATGTACTCCTGGTCGGCGGCGATCATCAATTGGGCGCGAACCTCGCCGCATGATCCTTTGGCAATGTATAGAAACTGGATCAGTTCGACGTTGCCGCCACGCTCGAAGCCCTCGGCTATGTTGGAGAGAATGGAGACAGCGGCGCGGCGAACCTGATCGGCCAATCCGCGGTCGCGGCGAAACTCCGGCTGGCGAGTGAGGCGGTAAACCTCGTTGACCAGTTGGCGCGATCGCTTGAATACGGCCAATTCCTCAAACGTCCTGGCCGGCTCGGCCATAGGTCATCCTCATCCCTTGAACCTTTGAACTCTTGAACCTGCCACCGCTGCGGAATCAATCGTAATCGTCGGGGATGGAATCGAGATCGCGATGGCTGCGCGGGCGGATGACCGGCTGCGGGGCGACGGGTTCGTCCTGGACGAGATGACGGTCGGCGGAGCCGGTTCGAGTGAGAGTCGGCTCCACGCGGGCACGGGGTTCATCCTGAGGCGGGATGGGCAACGCGGGGGGCAAACCCTCGGCTGGGGTTTGGTCGGAGTCGAGGCGGCGGCCGCGACGACGCCGGCCGCCGCGACGGCGGCGACGGCGAGGTGCGCCCTCGGTGGTATCGGGGAATTTCTCGCCGGAGAATTTCTCGTTGCCGGGTTCGGGCGCAAGATCATCCGGGGGCAAAACGGCGGGGTGTTCGATTTCGCCGTGGGAGTCGGGGGGGGATTGGGGTAGCGGGGGTCTGTTTTGGTAGTCGGGGCGGCCTCTTCCGCGTCCGCGGCCACGACGGCCACGTCGGCGGCGACGGCCGGCGGGTTTCTCGTCCTCGAATTCGCCGGGGCGGTCGGAGAATTCGGAATTTGCGATGGGTTCGGCGACGGGAACTTCGCCGGCCGCGGCGCGGTCGGGGACGATTTCACCGGGGACGGAATCGGGGGGGGCGATGGTGTGGTCGGGTTCCGGCGGGCGGGCGGAATCGGAATCGTCCAGGGCGCGATCGCGGCGATCGAGTTCCTCCTCGACGTTCTCGATGTCGAATTTGTCATCCTCGGACTCTTCGGGCAAGGGCTCGGGGGGCCGGCGATAGGGGCGGAGATCGGGAGCGCGCTGCGGTCGCTGATCGCGCCGGGGGGGAGGCTGGCGGAAGCGGGCATCGCGGCCCGGCCGCGGAGCGGGATGCGACAGTGGCGGCGGGGCCATGCCTAACTCCTGGAGATAAACGTGGGAGTTGTGGGCATCGAAAAGTTCGATGCGGGCCTCGTCGAGGGCGACGGTCGTATCGGAGCGGATGACGACTTTTTTATTGAACTGATCTTCGAGCTTGACGATCTGGGCCCGCTTGCGGTTTTGGAGATAGAAGGCGACGTCGGGGCAGACGGTCATTTCCACGTGGTCGACCTTGAGATCGTTCATGGAAATGGCGAGGCGGCGCATGACGTCGAGGCTCATGCTTTCGGGGGTCTTGACGAGTCCGGCTCCGTGGCAAAAGGGGCAATCGAAATAGATGGAGCGTTTGAGGCTTGGGCGCATGCGCTGGCGGGTGATTTCGATGATGCCGAACTGGCTCATGCGCAGGACCTTGGTCTTGGCGCGGTCTTTCTGGAAATTGAGATGGAGGCGGTTTTCGAGTTCGCGGCGATGGCGTTCGAAGCGGAGGTCGATGAAATCGCAGATGATGACGCCGCCGAGATCGCGGAGTCGAAGCTGGCGGGGGATTTCATCGGCGGCCTCCATGTCGGTCTTGAAGGCGGTGGTTTCGGCGTCGGCGTGGTCGCGGAACTTGCCGCTGTTGACGTCGATGGCGACGACGGCTTCGGTGCTGTCGATGACCAGGGAGCCGCCGGAGGGAAGGGGGACGTGGCGGCTGTACATCAGCTCGATTTCGCGTTCGATGCCGTACTTGTGAAACAGGGGGACGGGTCCTTCGTAGAGTTCGACCTTGTTCTTGGTGCGTGGATTGGCGAGCTTGATGACCTCCTTGACTTGCTTGGCGACGTCCTTGTCGTCGACGACGATGGAGTCGATGTCGCTGGTGAAGACGTCGCGGACGCTGCGGGTGACGAGGTCGCCCTCGGCGTAGAGTTCCATCGGTCCCGGCCCGCTGTCGCGTTTCTTGACGAAAATGGTCCAGAGGCGGGTGAGATAGGTGAGGTCGCGCTGGATGTCGGTTTTGCTTCTGGCGACGCCGGCGGTGCGAATGATGAACCCGACGTCCTTGGGGGGCTTGAGGGAATCGAGAATCTGGCGGAGGCGGCGGCGTTCCTCGTCGTCCTCGATTTTGCGGGAGACGCCCATCTTGGCCATGCCGGGCATCATCACGAGGATTCGTCCTGGGATGGAGAGATAGGTGGTGAGGGTCGGTCCCTTGGTTCCGATGCCTTCCTTGATGATCTGGACAATGATCTCATCGCCGCGGCGAAGGCAGCGTTGGATGGGAGGGCGGTCGCGGCGGGAGATTTTGCGGCCGACGCTTTCCTGCATGTCGGAGCCGGCGCGGCCGAAATAACTGGGCATCAGGTCGGAGATATGGAGGAAGCCGTTTCGGCCGAGTCCGAAGTCGATGAACGCGGCCTGAATGGAGGGTTCGACGTTGGAAACGCGGCCCTTGTAAATATTACCGACGTGACTGGTGGCGCTGGCGCGTTCCACGTAAAGCTCTTCGAGCCTTGCGTCTTCGACCAGTGCGATTCGGCATTCCTCGCCCTGGGAGACGTTGATCAACATTTCTTTAGCCACTCTAGAGGGCCTCCGGATCGATTTTCTGTGTTTCGTCGCGCAGGTAGTGCATGACCTGCCGTTCGCTGTCGAAACTCATAACCCTACGAGCCACCTGCCTGGCATGCTCCATGGTGGTGGATCGGACGATTTTTTTGACTTCCGGGATGTCGGGAGAGTTCATGCTGAACGTCGTCAGACCGAGTCCCAGGAGAAGCAGAGTGTACAGGGGTTCGCCCGCCATTTCACCACACATGCTCACGCCGATGGATCTGGAGCCTTTGCGGATGACGTCGCGGACCAGTCCGAGGACGGCGGGATGTCCTGGACAGAAAAGTCCGGCGACCTTCTCGTTGGTGCGGTCGACGGCCAGGGTGTATTGGATGAGGTCGTTGGTGCCGATGGAGAAGAAATTGACTTCCTTGGCGAATTTTTCGGCCATGAGTGCGGCGGAGGGGACTTCGATCATCATGCCGATGGGAATATCGCGATTATAGGAGACGCCTTCGTCCTCAAGCTCTTCCATGACGTCGTTGAGGAGCATTTTGGCCTGCCGGAGTTCCATGAGGGTGGTGATCATGGGGAACATGACGCGGACGTCGCCGAGAACGCTGGAGCGCATGATGGCGCGGAGTTGGCGTTTGAACATGGGAATGTCGTGCAGGCACATGCGGATGGAGCGATCGCCGAGAAAGGGATTGCGTTCGGGATTGAGGGACTTGGATTGGGTGTATTTGTCGGCGCCCAGATCGAGGGTGCGAATGACGAGGGGGCGGTTTTTGAGTCGTAGCAAGGCATCGGCGTAAGCGCCGTAGTGTTCTTCTTCGCTGGGTTCGTGATCGCTGGCGAGATAGAGGAATTCGGTGCGGTAAAGTCCGACGCCCTCGGCGCCGCGGCGGAGGGCATCATCCACCTCGTTGGGGAATTCGATGTTGGCCATGAGGCTGATGAGGTGTCCATCGAGGGTTTGAGCGGGCAATTCGTGGAGGGTGGCGCGTTCGCTTTCGACCTTGAGGCGGCGAATCTCGGCGCCGCGGTTTTCCTCGAGGATCTGGGGGTCGGGATTGATGATGACGATGCCGTGATTGCCGTCGATGATGACCAGATCGCCGGCGGAGACTTCCGAGGTGATGTCGGTGAGTCCGACGACGGCGGGAATTCCCATGGAGCGTGCGACGATGGCGGTATGACTGGTGCGGCCGCCGGCGTCGGTGGCGAATCCCTTGACGTGGCGTCGGTCGAGGGAAGCGGCCTGGCTGGGGAGGAGATCGTGGGCGATGATGACGACGTCGCTGGTGAGATGGGACAGATCGAGGCGATGCTGGCCCAGGAGGCGCTGGAGCAGTTGGCGTTCGATGTCGTGAATGTCCTTGACCCGCTCGGCGAGATAGCGGTCGCTCATGGTGGAGAAGACGGCGGCGAATTTTTTCATGACGACGCCGACGGCATACTCGGCGGTGCTGAGGTGCGATCGAATCTCCTCGCCGATCTGGTCGATCAGGGACTTGTCTTGCAGCACGCCGATGTGGAAATCGAGGATGGCGGCGACTTCCTTGCGTTGATGGGCGAGCAGCTCATCGCGTTGGCGGGAGAGGTCCTGAATGGAGTCGTTCAGTGCGTGTTGGAAGCGATCGATCTCGGGGTTGACGTTAGCGGGAGGGATTTGGCGGTGTGGAATGACGAGGTTCTCGGCATCGAGCACGAGGGCGGTGCTGATGGCGAGTCCGGGCGAAACACCAGGTCCTTTCTTTATGTCCATCGCGTCATTCGTCTCCGAATTTGTCCTGGAAAAGACGGGCCAGTTTTTCGACGGCGGCGTCGGCGTCGTCGCCCTCGGCGCAAATGCGGAGGGGCGTTCCCTGAGTGGCGGCGAGGATGATCATCTGCATGACGCTCTTTCCGTCGGCGTCGTAAGGTTCGCCGCCTCCCTTGCTGACGGTGACCTTGGAGCGGAACTGGTTGGCCATATCGACGAACTGCATCGCCGGCCGGGCGTGCAGCCCCAGGGAATTGCTCACAATAATGTCGCGAGAGGCGGTAGACATGACCGGTTGAGAATCCTTTGTCGTTCCAGCTCAGGGGCGCTGGTCGGCCTCATCCAGCAGGTCAACGATCGCCTCTTGGGTCGGGCTTTGCCTCAGGAACCTCCGGAACATGTCCTTTTGCAGATTGCTGAAGACGATGTTCATGGCCTGGAGATGTTGCTGGGGCTGGTTTTCAGGTGACAAAAGCAAAAAGACAATGAATACGGGCTGATGATCGAGCGCGGCGAAGTCGATGCCGGTGACGCTTCGACCGATGGTTCCGGCCATGCGTTTGACACTGGGGTGCTTGACGTGTGGGACGGCGACGCCCTTGCCGAATCCGGTCGAGCCGTTCTGCTCGCGTTTGACCAGAGCGGCGACGACGGCATCAACGGCGGACGCCGGCAGGGCCTCGGCCCGCACCAGTGCGGCCGCCAGTTCGCGCAGCGCGCCGTCGCGGTCGGTGGCCGCGAGCTGGGGAACAATTGCCTCGGTCACGATGAAATCCTTCAACTTCATAGGAATTACAGCCCTTTCATTTGCGTTGATTCCTGGGAGTGGAGCGCCGGGTCGGCGCGGGGGCGATGCCGGCCCGCGCCGCGGCGCCGCGCATTTCGCGTTTGTCCTGGCCCACGGAATGTTTGCGATTTCGGAATTTCTTCTTGTGGTCCGACAACTGCCGTTCCAGCTTGCCGATGCAGGTGTCGATGCAGGCGTAGGCATCGGCGTTCGAGTCGTGAGCGATGAACCGGTTGCGGCGTTCGGCGCCGACGATGATCTCCACGCGCATGGCATCCCGCGCATTGTCGAAGATGACTTCGATATCCTGAATGCGATCGTAGTAGCGGGTCAATTTCGAGGCTTTCTGTTCGGCATAGGCCTTCAGAGGAGCGCTGACGTCCATGTGGCGAGAAGAAATAGTGACCAGCAAGCGAACCTCCTTAAACCCTCCGGCGTCATTGTACAGCAAACGGGGCCGAAGGCCGCATCTCCCCGTCCGGCGCTATCTGCCCGTTTGGCCCTGTGCCCGTCCGCCCATCTTCTGGAGAAGGGGAGAAGGGCAGAAGAGGAGAGGGGGAGACAGAGTCAGGGGAAGATGGTGCGTCGGCCGTGACCTGGCGGGCGGCGGTCTTGTCCTGTCCCGGCATGATAAGGCCGCCCGTGACCAGCAGGCGCATCGCCTCTTCCACGGTCATGGGCAATTCGACGACCCTGCTACGCGGCACAACCAGCACGTATCCGCTGAAAGAAGTAGGAGTCGAAGGAACAAAGACGGTCATCATTTCTTCCGGCCCGTTCTGGCCAAGCGTCCATCGGCGGGTGCTGGTGACCAGTCCGATGGACCAGATATTCTGCTCGTGGGGCTGAACGGCGACAACCTGGCTGCCCTGGAATTGATGAGCCCGGTCGGCCAAGACAAAATCCGTCACCTGTTTGACGGCGGGATAAATAGCCCGGACCAGGGGTATGCGCAGCAGCGCCCGCTCGGCGACGCGCCAAAAGGCCCGGCCGATGAGATTGCCCACAAATACCCCGATGAAATAGACCAGCACGATGGACAACCCAACGCCCAGAAGCCGCGTGGAGAATTTGGATTGATCCAAGGCCCAGGAATAGATGTAGTGCGGCGATTGCGGTTGGACTCCGAGCCAGCCGCTGTCGCCGGCCTCGTACCAGAGGAATGAAATCAGATTGATGACGTATTGTCCGATGTTCTCCCAAAGGAAATTCCAGGCCCAGATAAGGAGCCAGAGGGTGATGAGAGTGGGCAACAGGGTTGCGAGTCCGCGGATGAAAAAGCGTTTGAAATCCTCGGCGAAGCCAACGGTTTTGCGGGGCTGGGACGGGGAAGGCGAAGTTTCGGCCGGCGGCAAGGAGGGATGATTTTCGGGGACGGTCACGGCCTGTTCCTTGACAATGCGCTACGGCGTCTGGGACGTCTGGGTGGTTTGAGGAGCGGTCGGCGGCGCGGGGGCGCT
>JBEKIV010000102.1:0-12798 GCA_050011595.1 Tepidisphaeraceae bacterium | reverse complement strand
CTCGAGCAGCCGGTCGATGCGATGCTCTTTCGGCTCATCAACGCCGCCGAATTCCAACGACTCCGCCGGGTCCGCCAACTCGGCATGGCCTCGCTGGCCTATCCCGGCGCGGACCATTCGCGCTACAGCCACAGCCTCGGCGTCATGGAAATCGCCCGCCAGATGCTCGGCCAACTCAGACTCTCCAGTGCAATCGACGAATCCGCCGCCGCCGCCTGCGCCGCCGCGGCGCTCCTGCACGATCTTGGCCACGGGCCTTTGAGCCACGTCTTCGAACGCATCAGCGGGTTCCATCACGAGAAACAGACCCTGCTCATCATTCAGAACCCGGATAGCGAAGTGCATCGCATCCTCCGCGACCATGACCGCGCCTTGCCCGACACCGTCGCTCGGCTCCTTTACGACCATCCCCAACGTGATTTTTTCCACGACATCATCTCCAGCCAACTCGATGCCGATCGCTTTGATTATCTGCTGCGCGACAACCTCATGACCGGAAGCAAATACGGCGGCTTCGATTTACGCTGGCTGGTTCATACCCTGACGATCGAACCGGCCGGCTCGCGCCTGGCCGTCACCACCAAGGGCGTCAGCGCCGTCGAGGCGTACCTCCAGGCACGCTATCACATGTACCGCAACGTCTATTTCCATAAAGTCGTCCGCACCGGCGAGGGAATGATGAAACTCGCCCTGCAGCGCGCCAAGAGTCTGATCGAACAGGGCCGCCTTTCCGTGCCCGGCCGCGACGACGGAACATTCAAGGCCCTGGCGGGGGGGCCATCACTAATGCTCGATGAATTCACCGACCTGGACGACATCGCCCTGATGAGTTGGCTGAAGGTCTGGAGCAAATCCGACGACCCCGTGCTGAGACGGCTTTGCCACGGATTGCTCTATCGCCGGCTCTATAAAACGGTCGATCTGACCGCCCTGGACGATCCCGCCCGGCTGGCCCGGGCCAAAGAATCCGCCGCCCACGCCGTCGCCGCCGCCGGCGGCGATCCGGATTACGATCTTTTCTACGATGAGCCGAGCGACACGCCGTACGAAATCTACGATGGCCAAAACCCCGCATCCGACATTCCCATCCAATACCCCGATGGCCATCTGAGCTCCTTCGCCGCCATTTCCCCGCTGACAACCGCGCTGAGCAGGCAACTGATGTTCAGGCGACTGCACGTCGCCCCGGAATACCGCGCGGCCGTGGAATCGGCCGTGAAATGATGCGAAGAAAGAATTATCTCGCGCGGAGGGGCGGAGGCGCGGAGAAGAAAATGCCCTGATTTCTCCGCGCCACCGCGCCTCCGCGCGAACCTGTTTTTCGAATTGATTTCAAATTGATTTCAAACGAACGTCACGTTCGATGCCCGCGAATCGAGCCCCCCACCACGTCCTATAATGCATGTTATGTTAAGTTTCATGCCAGTGGGTCAATTCCCCGTGTAGCCGGCGGGCTTGCCCGCCGTTCTAAAAGTCCGATCACGCGACTTCGCTTTTGAGGTCCACATACGAATGCGCGGGGAGTTCGGATCGCAAGACATTGTCGAAATGGTCTATAAGGGCCGCGCGGTGTGCAGCTACACGAGGGTCGATCAAGCTTACTACGTCGTCAGGCATAAGCCGTTCGCCCCCGCAATAGACGATGGCTCGTTCCGATTCCCGTATTCCCATTTGCATCGCGCTGCTGAATCGTTTCTCTTCAAGGCTTGGAAATTTCGAAGACGCGACGAGAGACGCCGCCATCATGGCAATCTGAAATCTCAGTGCTTGTGGCGGATGATCTCCCGACAAGTTGGATGGGTCTGCTTTTAGCCCCCAAATTCGAAAAAGTGTGTGCATCGCAAAGCACCAGATGAATACTTTGTCCTCTGGATTGGGGAAAACCTCGAATAGCGCAGAATTCCACCGGGTGGTTAGAAATCCGCCCAAATTGACGGCGATCGCCTTGTGATCTGCCCACAATTCAATTGCCTGTAAATCAAGGTCGCTCGGAGGATGACACGCTTTCCAATTGGCTTTGAGCGCTTTGATCGCCTTTCGGGCCGTCATTTTCTTTTTCAGATATTCGACGTGTCCGTGAACGATATGTACCAACTCGTGCAGCATGATGAAGCTCCAAACTATCTCCGCGCATAGCTGGGCCACTTCATTTCTGTGGTCATCTACCGGCGATGTAGGCCACCAGCGGCGTCCAGCCTTCAGTCTCATCGAGACTACATCGTCATAGTTCGTCAACAATCCATCATTGTGCTGGGGACCGCGGCGCTCTTTCCGGCTATCGCCGATTCCCGGCAAGACCTCGGGATGGGAAAACATATTGAAGAACATATCCAGTGGCAGCATGATGCCGCCCTTGGTCATCGCGATTAAGCCCAAGAAATCGTATATGCCGGCAGCGGCGTCGCAGAATGGTTCGTCTGTGAAGTCGGCATAAATCTCAATGCTTCGGCCGGGCAATAGCATGCTTTGAAGGTCGCCTTTTCTTCGGTTGAATGTTCTTAGCTGCTTTTCAAAGGCCGGAGAGATTTCTGGGGCGATTGGGTGAAATCTTCTTCCCAATTGGTCCGGGTATTCAGCCAACCACTTTTCAAAGGTTTGCAGGTGAGTGTTCATGTTTGCCTCTTTATCACTTGCAGCAAAGCCGCTGGATCGGAAATCACGTCCCGCTATTTACTTCGCTTGTCTTGCTTCGCTAAACGCTTAGATGCTGCCCGCAGCACAATCGGACGAACCCAAGCCGCCACATCCGCGTCATCCGCCGAAGCGGCTTCAGAAACAAGTTTCTTCTGATCCTCGGTGAGAGGAATACGAAGATCGACGTTTTTCCGTTCTGAGGGATCTTTAGGTGGTCTCGCCATGTGGATTAATATAGGAATAGAAACTCAAGTTGTCAAGTAATTCTCTTGCCTGTGTGGATTATTATTACTACAACTTAACCGCCGAGAGAACATCGAGTGCCCCCGGCTTGTCCTCCGCGCCCTCCGCGTGCTCTGCGGTGAAAATTCAGGTTAAATCGGTATGCAACGGCAGACAGCGCGAATGAACGGAAAACTCCAATCTTCTATCCGCGCCATCCGCGGTTGGATTCCTTTTCTCTTTTTGGTCGCGAATGATACTCTATCCGCATGTGGAGTCGGGTTCTGCCGGGGATTGCGGCCTTCTTTGCCCTTTTGGGGTTCCTGCGAATGCCGTCTCTGGATACGGCAATCCTTGCGTTGCCGGTGCTGATGGTGATCGCAATTCTGATGGAAGATTTCTGGGATTGGCTTACCAAATCGGAGATGGATTCGGGGCCGCGGTGTCCGCAGTGCGGGTATGACGTTCGGGCCACTCCCGTTCGCTGCCCGGAGTGCGGACTGATTTTGGAACAAAAGCCCCATGGGCTTATGTCGTCCAAATCAATCATTGTTCGATGAAGTCATATCAGCGTTTTCGCATCACCAAACACCCCGCCATGATGTCGTGCAGGGCCTGTTTTTGCTCGGTCCAGCCGGCCATCATGAAGCCGATGTAGATCGTGAGTTTCGAAATGATCTTGCCGAAATAGCGGCCGGTCGCCCGGCCGAAAGTGATTCGTTGGCCGGACATGTCCGTCACCACAATGCCGAGCGCCATTTTGCCGAGGGAACCCTGATAGCGCGAAGTTTCCATCAGCGCGTGGTAGAGCCACTCGACGGCCATTCCGGACCCGAACCCCACCGTGAGTATTGCAAACACCGCCAGTGGAATTGAATTTCCATGATGCCTCAGAATCGGAAGTTCCAGGCCCATCGCCATATTGATAAAAGAGCCAGCCATTCCCAACACGATTCCATCGATAATCGCGGCGGCGAAGCGCATCCAGAATCCGGCGTAAATCGGCGGCCCGAAGGGGCCGGCGACGGGATTGAAATAGTTCAAAGATGCGCTGGCGGAGGGAATCGCCGGCGTCAATTCCGCCATCGTCGCCGCCGATTGCCAATCGGCCATTCCTTCGCGCCAGACCAGATCGCCGGGCTGGACATGACCGCCTTGGAGCATGGCGAGAAGGGCATCCAAGGTTACGGGGCCAACTTGCCGGCCGTTTTGCGCATAGAACCAGTCCACAAGAGGGGAATATAGCAAGATAAACCACAGAGAGCACAGAGGTCACAGAGGGCACAGAGATAGAGCTGTAAAATCAGCATTCCCCTCTGTGTTCTCTGTGACCTCTGTGGTCTCTGTGTCAGTCTTTTGGCTAGAGGCTCTAAATATTAACGAAGGAAACAACGGCCAGCGGGCCGCCGAATCCGGCGGCGAGAGCCAGGCTGCGGTTGATCGGCTGTCGAATCGCATCGGCTGAAAAACGCAGGTTGGCTATTGGCAGGGGCCGGGTGGATCGGACGTTGGGCGGGACGAGGCCGTGGGAATGACACAAACAGTTCAATACGGCCGCTACCAGCCCGGCTGCGCCGAGGCTGTGGCCGAGGGCGCCTTTGTGGGAATACAGGATCGGCCGCGATGGGCCGGCGACGGTCTCGATGGCGGCCAGTTCCACGGGATCGTTCACGATCGTGCCCGTGGCGTGCGCGTGGATCAGGTCCAGGCCGGGACGTGCGACGCGCTGAAGCAAATTGCGCAGCGCTTTGCCGGCGGGATCGCCGCCGGTGAGATGGGTGCCGTCGCCGCCGACGGCCCAGGCGTCGATGCGAACCATTGGCCGCCCTACCGGGTGATCGGATGATTCCAGACAAACGGCGGCGGCCGCTTCGCTGATGACGAAACCCTTGCGATGGAAATCGAACGGCCGGCATCCGTGGCCCTGGGGCGCCAGCACGCCCAATCGCTTGAAGCTGGAGATAAACAGCGGATGCACCGATGCCTCAACGGCCACGACCAGCGCTCTCCGGGCTTCGCCGCATTCAATCGCCATGGCCGCGCGAAGCAGGGCGTGCAGCCCGCTGGAGCAGGCCGAGGAAATCGTCAGCCGCGGCCCGCCGGCGAAGTGGAAGGACCGGGCAAGCTCAAAGTCGATTTCGGACAGACCATGGCGAAGCCCCGGATGTACATCCGGGGTTTTGGTTTTGAATTGCATCCACGCTTCGATGGCCCCCTTGCTCGTGCCGACAAAGAGCGCCGAATCCGGTTTTTGGCAATCGGCGTCAGTCCACCCAGCCCGCGTCAGGGCCTCGGCGGCGGCTCGCTGGGCCATGGCGATCGCGCGAGTCGCACCGGGAAATCCCGGCATGGGCGCGTGATCGGCAATCGACCGCCCCGCCAGAAGCGCTTCCCACGTTTGGTCGGCCGTCCGGCCCAAGACCGTGACCAGGCCGATTCCCGTGATCGCCGGGCAATTCATCACGGATTCCACTGCCGCTCGAGATCGACGATCTCACATCCCCGCTGAACCTGGCGGAATAGTTTGTAGTAGCCGATCATCGCGTGCTTGGCGATGGGATTGTCCACCACGTCGTCGATGGAATATCCGGTATGGGCCAGGATGCGGTCCAGCGGCCGCTGGACCAGCACCAGCTCGATGCCGTTCCCCAACCGGTCACGGAGCTGAATCTTGGAGATTCCCAGTGCGCTCAGGTTGCTCATGTCACATCTTTAGATACAGATTACCGCGAAGACGCGAAGGACGCGAAGTTGCGCGAAGAAGACATAAGACTTGAATTTCTTCGCGCAACTTCGCGTCCTTGGCGCCTTCGCGGTTTATCTTTGTAGGGATTCTATGCGATGAGTCCGGCGGTTTCAGCTTTCCGGACGTTCCAGGGTTGGCGGGGCGGCCGGCGGCTTGGCGCCCGTCAGGGAAGCGACGATCCGCTCGGCATGCACGTGGCAGTTTTCGATGAAAACCGCGTATTTCGCCTGGGTGCCCGCGATGGCCGTGCCGGCAACGTAAATGCCGGGGACGTTGGTTTCCATCGTGACCGGATCGAACGCCGGGACCTGACCCGGCTCTCTCAGTTCCACCCCCGCCAGCCGACACAGCGTCATGTCCGCCTCGTAGCCGATCAGCAACAGCACGAAATCTGCGGGAACGTCGATCGGCGGCCCCTCCTCGCGCGCCAGGACCGCCCCGCCGGGGCGGATCTCTTTGACCGTCGTATTGAAATACCAGTCAATTTTTCCGGATTGGATCAATCCATTCATCTCCGGCAGGAGCCAATACTTGATGCTTGAGGCGTCGAGCTGCGCCCGCCGGTAGCTGAGGGCGACGTGAGCCGCGCAATAATGCGAGCGCAGCGCCGCCTCCACCGCGGAATTGCGGCCGCCGACGATCAGAACGTCCTTCTGAAAAAATGCGTGCGGATCGGAAAAATAATGGCTGACGTGCGGCAAGTCCTCGCCGGGCACGTTCAGCCGCCGGGGTTTTGCCGTTCCGCCAGTGGCCAGGACGAGCTTCCGTACGCGATATTCCCGCTGGCCATCGGCCCGCCGGGTGGTCAGGACAAATTCAGCCCCCACGCGCTGGACGTTCACGACCGGCTCGTAGGTGTTGATCTTGAGATCGAATTGCAGAACGACCGAGCGGAGATATGCCAGATATTCCTCTCGCGTGCATTTGGTCTGATCCGCGGTCTGGAGCGGCACCCCGGCGATGGCGATGCGCTCGTTGGAACTGAAGAACCGGGTCTGGGGCGCGAACCACGAGATGGTGTAACCGATTTGCCGGCCGTCGAAATGCAGAAACTCGATCCCCGCCCTTTTCAAGAGGACGGCCAACTCAATGCCAATCGGACCCGCGCCGACAATGGCAACTTCGGCTGATGAATCGGGCATGGCGTGATTCTATAGCATATTCAGCAAAGACGGTCATCGTGAAGAAATTTACCGCGAAGACGCGAAGGACGCGAAGTTGCGCGAAGTATGTCAATCTGACTTCGCGCAACTTCGCGTCTTCGCGGTAATCTTTTCAAAAGAAGTCCGGGAGTCAGGTGATGGAGCGGCCGCCGTCTAGGCGTAAGATTTGGCCGGTAATGTATGGGCCGTCCGTGCAGAGGAAAAGGACGGCTTGGGCGACGTCGGCGGGAGTGCCGGCCCTGGCCAGCGGAACGCGGCGAAGATATTGCGCCCGCTTCTGCAATGGCAAATCCTGGGGCCATTGGACCACGCCGGGAGCGATGCCGTTGACGCGAACTTCGGGGGCGAGTTCCCGGGCCAATCCCAGCGTGAGGTTCCACAATGCCGCCTTGCTGGCGCAATAGGCCAGGTATCCCGGCATCGGGCGCTCGGCCAGGAGATCGAGCATATTCACAATGCACCCCCCCGCCGCCTTCAGCCTCGGCGCACACTTGCGGGAGAGGAGCATGGGCGATTCCACGTGAATCGCCCACAGCCGCCGCGCTCTGGAAAGTGCATCCGGGCCTTCGGTGTCAGGTTCATAGAGAGATGCGTTGTTGACCAGCACGTCGAGCCGGCGGAACGCCGTCAAAAACCCCGCGGTGATCGCCGGGATCGCGGATTCGGGATCGGTCAAATCAGCACGGATCGCCAGGGCGTGGCTGCCCATTTTGCGAATTTCCATGACCAGGTTGTTGGCGAGGTCTTCGCTGTGGAAATAAGTGAACGCGACGTCGAATCCCGCTTCGGCCAGACGCAGCGCAATCGCCCGCCCAACTCGCTTGGCCGCGCCGGTTACCAGGGCAACACGTTTTTTGTTTCTCTGAGTCATGTCCCACAGATGGTTATCCGCGTGACATCGGGCCGCTTCGACGGCAAGATGCACGGCGGAGATTTCGATGCATGGCCCATTATAGTGCCGGGCGCCTCAATGCTCCCCTTTTGCTGGTCATGCTGCTGGCGTGCGTGGCCTGGGAAACGTCATTCGGACAGGTGCATGGCGGGGAACGCGGCGCGCCAAATCCCGGCCCCTGGCGCCCCGACAACGGCGACGGAACCTACAAAAATCCCATCCTGTTCGCCGACTATTCCGACCCCGACGTCATCCGCGTCGGAGATGATTTCTATCTCACCGCATCCAGTTTCAGTTGTTTTCCAGGCTTGCCGATCCTCCGCTCCAAGGACCTGGTCAACTGGACGATCGTCGGTCATGCCATCGACAAATATCCGGTCGAAGGTTTTGCCCTCCCGCATCACGGCGGCGGGGTCTGGGCGCCGGCGATTCGATTCCACGACGGCCGGTTTTACATTTTCTTCGGCGATCCCGATAACGGAATTTTCATGGCCCGGACGAAGAATCCTGCCGGACCATGGGACCCGCTCATCCGAGTCAAGGACTCCAAGGGCTGGATCGACACCTGCCCATTCTGGGATGACGATGGCCAGGCTTATCTCATTCATGCGTATGCCGGCTCGCGTGCGGGGATCCCCAATGTCCTGGACGTCAACCGCATGAGCGCCGACGGCACGCGATTGCTGGACGATGGCCAGCGGGTCGTCGATGGCCTTGCCAACCATTACACCACCGTGGAAGGCCCCAAGCTCTACAAGCGCAACGGCTATTACTACATCATGGCCCCCGGCGGCGGCGTCGGGGCGGGGTATCAAATCGTCTTCCGCGCCAAAAACATCTACGGCCCTTACGAATCCAAGGTGGTGCTCGCCCAGGGAAAGACAGCCGTGAACGGCCCGCACCAAGGCGCTTGGGTGCAAACCCAGACCGGCCAGGACTGGTTCGTCCATTTTCAGCAGGTCCTGCCCTACGGCCGGGTCGTGCATCTTGAGCCGATGAAATGGGTGGATGATTGGCCCGTCATGGGCGACGCCGGGCAGCCGGTGCTGGAGCATCAAAAGCCCGATGTCGGCAAGACCTGGCCCATCGCCATACCGCAATCCACCGATGAGTTTGACCGCCTGATGCTCGGCCTTCAATGGCAATGGTGGGCCAATTATCAAAGTGATTGGTATTCCCTCACAGCCCGACCCGGTTTTCTCCGTCTGAATGCCGTGACGCTCGCCCAGCCGGTGACGCTGTTCGATCGCCCAAATCTTTTGCTGCAAAAATTCCCCGCCGAGCGGTTCACGGCAACGGCGGACCTCGATCTTTCCCACCTGACGGAGGGCGACAGAGCCGGGCTGGTGGTGGCGGGAGGGCTGATGATGGCGCTCCAGGTTCAGAAAGACGGCCAGGGCCTGAAGATCGTCCGAACCCAATCGATCAGTTTCCGCGCTCCCGGCACGAGGGGCGACCGCATCAGCGGCCCCGAGGTCGAGGGAATCTCCGCCAACCTTGGAGGCCAGACCGTATTCCTGCGCCTTACCGTCGAGCCGGGCGCACAATGCTCGCTGGCCTACAGCGCCGACAACCGGCAATTCACCGCGCTCGGCCCGTCCTTCAAGGCTGTTAACGATCTCTGGATCGGCGCCAAAGTCGGTCTGTTTTGCAACGCCCCCGCCGCCACCAAGTCCAAGGGTTTTGTGGACGTGGATTGGTTCCGGTTTTCATGGTGAAGGGAAATTTGGCCCTGGAAGAGGTCTACAATGACACCGATGACCCGCGCATTGATCTGCCTGGCCTGTGTTCTGGCAATCGCATGGCCCGCGGCCGGCGCCGACGGGCCGGGGGCGACCCGCCCCGCCATTTACGTCGATCATGCCGGCTTGGTTAAACTCGGCTGGCAACTCGCCTGCGTCGGGGCAACTTTCCAGGACCGATCCACCTTCGACATGATCGATCTGCTCCATTCCCTGGATTTTCATCACATTGAACTCTCGACGGGGCAGATTCCCGCCTGGGACGATCCCGCGGCGGCCGACGCCCTCATCGCCAAGCTCAAGAGCCATCATATGGACATCGTGAGCTTCGGCCCGGTCGATCTGGCAAAAAACGAGGCCGAGGCGCGCAAGGTTTTCGATCTCGGCAAGCGGCTCAAGATCAAAACGATCCTTGCCGATCCGCCGGATGATTCGCTGGACATGCTGGACAAGCTGGCCAACGAATACCGCATCAACCTGGCGATGGAAAACTCCGCCGGACGTGGAGATGATCCGGATCGCCTGCTCCGCCTGCTCGCCGGACGCTCCAATCGAATCGGCGTCTGTGCGGATCCCGTCGGTTGGCGGCAATCGGGATTGTCGCCCGTGGACTGCGCGCAAAAACTCGCCGGCCATATCCTGGAAGTCCGCCTGAGCGAATTCGATGATCGCGACGGGGCCGATGTCCTGGGCGAACTGAAGAAACAGGGATTCAAAGGGATTTGCGCCGTGGAATGCGTCGGCAAAACCGGCGACGATCTGATCGACGGGTTCACGCGGTCGGTGAATGGTTTTTCAGACATCGTCGCCGAATTAAGCGGAGCGCGGTGAGTTACCGATGAGTTCGGAAGAGAACAAACCCGTGGCTCGCCGCCGATTCTTCCGGCTGGGCCTGTCCGAACTTTTGCGGCCCCTGGCCACGGCCGCCAAGCCGCTGGAGCGGATGGTCCACCAAATCGCCCAGCTCGATCAGCCCCAGGCGCGGCCCGAGGTATGGTTACGGCCGCCGGGATCGCTTCCCGAGGCGCAGTTCCGCCAAACCTGCCAGCGCAGCGGCGACTGCGTCCGAGCCTGTCCCGTTCAGGCGATCCGGCTGGATCGGGCGAAGGCGGGCGGCGTGCCGTTCATCGACGCCGATTCCGCCGCCTGCGTCGTCTGTAGCGGCTTGCAATGCATGTCCGTCTGCCCCAGCGGGGCGATCCGTCCCACGTCCATCAACGACATCGACATGGGCACGGCCGTCTGGCATAGTTCCACCTGCCTCCGAACGAGCGGCCAGTCCTGCACAATCTGCATCGACAAATGCCCGCTCGGCTCCGCCGCCATCGAATTGAAAGCCGATCGCGTCGCGGTGAATCCCCTCGGCTGCATCGGCTGCGGAGTCTGCCAACTCGAATGCCCCACCGATCCGAAAAGCATCGTGGTTATTCCCATCGCGGCCAAGACGGCGAAATAAAGCAAATGCAACCGCCGATGCAAACCCACGGCGGCGCCGTGGGCGTTCGCGGCGCCGTGGGCGTTCGGGGGAGAAATCAATTGGAAGCTATGTCATTTGTGATGCAACGGGGTTCCGAGCCGGTCGGCGATGACCCGGCGCATGACCGCCTCCGGGGCGGGCAGGCCGGTCCAGGTCTCGAATTGCGCCGCCGCCTGCCTCACGAACATCTCCACCCCGCTGATCGTTCGGGCGCCGAGGCTCTGCCCCTGCGTCAGCAGGCGCGTCTGCATCGGATTGTAAACCGTGTCGAAAACGATCGTCTTGGCCGAAAACGGCGGCCGGCGATCCCAAAACGGAGTTTCGTCGACGTTTGGAAACATGCCGACCGACGTGGTGTTGATAAACACGTCCCAGTCTCCGCGGCAAAGCTCGTCGAAGGAGACGGCCGAAACACTGCCTCGACGATTGTTGAATTCATCCGCCAGCGCCTGGGCGCGATCGTGGGTGCGATTGGCTAGAAGGATCGTGGCGCCATAATGAGCCAGCGCCGCGACGGCCGCCCGGCTCGTTCCGCCGGCGCCGAGGACCGCAACGTGAAGATCGCCCAGTCCATCCCGGCCGATCTCCAGTTCCGCCGTGATGCTGTCCAGAATCGCCGCATAATCCGTGTTTTTCCCGCTCAACACCGGCGCGGACCCGCCGGGCCGACGGACGACGAGGGTATTCACCGCGCCGATCCGCTCGGCCAATTCCTCGACCGCCGCCCCCGATTCCTTCAAATAGCGCAGTGAGTTTGCCTTGTGTGGAATCGTGACCGACAGGCCGGCCAGATCCATCCCCGGAAATTCCAAAAAGCCATCCAGGAAGGACTTGAAGCTCTGGTAATCCGGCTCGACCAGCATGGGGAGGTAAACCCCGTCGTATCCGGCCGCCGTGAACGCCGCGTTATGAATCGCCGGCGACATGGAATGCCGCACCGGATGAGCGACGACGCCGTAAACTTTTGTGTGCGGCCCCAGCGCATCCCAGCGATAAAGCGTTTTCATGTCCGCAATCGTCAACTGCCCCGGCGCGGTCGCCGATTCCGCATTGAGCGACGCGAACGTCAGGAACGCCCCGAATTTCCTGGCCAGAATCCGGCTGACGGTTCCCGCCTCACCCATGCACAGGGCAATCATTGGACGCGAAGAATCTGTCAGGAGTTTCAGGGCTTGGAGATTCTCGCCGATATTTTGAGCTTGCCAGACGATCTTGTTCACCTGCGCCGGCAGGCGATTCATTTGGTGGACCAGATCTTCGAGATTCGCCGGCTTGGCGGATAAATCGTGGGCGCTGAGGATAATCCCTCCTCCGATTTTGCGCTCCAACAGGGTTGGATGCCGAAGGACGGTTGCCAGCTCCAGGTCGATGTAGTCCGCCCGTTCGCCGGCGGCGGCGCCCGTCAATCGAGTCGTTCGCGCTTCGTCGCCGAGAGTGGAGAATCCCCCTTCAGACGTTGGCCGGCAGGTGACGATTGCCGGACAGACCTTCTCGGACAGAAGTGTTTCCATATCCTCGATGTCTTCCAACTTGTCGATGCGCAGCTCCACCAAATCCGCACCGGCGGCGGCCGCCGCGGCGATGTCGCGACGGGCCATGGCCAGGTCCGTCACAAAAATGGGAACGCAAAGACGAGTCATGCGCTCAAGATCAGTCATGGGCTGCCGATCAGGCGGGAAGCGCCCCGATTTCCGTCATGCACCGCTCGATCTGGTTCTTGGTGCTTTCGCCGGCCTGCCAAAGCGGAAGCCGCAGTTCGCCGGAATCCATCCCGGCCGCCTTCATCGCGTGTTTGATCCCCACCGGATTGCCCTCCAGGAACATCGCGCGCATCAGCCCAAACAGCTTGCGGTGCAACGCCGCGGCCCGCTGGTATTGATTCGCCTGGCAGAACTCCACCAGCGCCTTGATCTGGGCGGGAA
>JBEKIV010000101.1:0-12955 GCA_050011595.1 Tepidisphaeraceae bacterium | reverse complement strand
AAGGGATGGAATAGGCGGGGGGCCGAGGAATTCCGTTTGTTCGACCGAGCGTGAAATTCCAGCCATTTCAGCCAGGTGTCGATGCCTTGATTGCGATGCACCGAGGTTTGAATGACGTCCAACCCTGGCTTGAGGCGTTGGACGCCCTGGCAAAAGACGTCGAAATTGAACGTCACCAGGGGAAGCAAATCGGTCTTGGTGAGCAGGACCAGGTCCGACGTGGTGATGAGCAACTGATATTCCGCGACCTTGGCATCCTGGTCGGCGGCGCTGCACACGCCGATGCGAATATGGTGGCCCAAATCGAACTCGACGGGGCTGAGCGGGTCGTAGACGCTTTCGATCAGCAGCAGGTCGAGCTGGTGAAGGTCCAGTCGCGGCAGGGTCTCGCGGACTTGCTGGGCCATCAGATTGTCGGTCAACAGGGGCACGGCCTGATAGCCGTGCCGGATGATCCGCGACACCTCCCGGTCGGCGGTGGGATTGGCAATGATCGCCGCGGCGCCGATTTTCGGATCAAGGCGCGACAGCAGGGCCTCGATGATCGAGGTTTTGCCGGAATCTGCCGGTCCAACCACGCTGACCGCCGTGACGTGCGCCGCATCAAAGTCCTTCCGGTTCGCCTGGGCGATCTGGTTGTTGGCCTCAACTCGTTCTTTTGCCGGGGGTTTCATGAATTCTGCTTCGCTTTTACAGGCGGCTGATCAACAGCTCGCGCTGGAAGATCATTTCCTTGGGCAAATCGCCGCCCAGTTTCAGGAACAGTTCTTCGTGTCCCGCGATCTCGGACTTGAACGCTTGCAGATCGACCGTCTGCATTTCATCGAAGTCGGCTTCTGAAACGGCCAACCCATTGAGATCGATGTCCTGTCGGCGGGGCATCCATCCCAGGGGCGTTTCCACGGCGTAGGCGCGGCCGTGGCAACGGTCGACGATCCAACGGAGGATTCGGACGTTCTCGCCGAAGCCCGGCCAGAGAAAATCGCCCTGGCCGTTCTTTCTGAACCAATTGACGTGGAAGATGCGCGGACAATCCGCCATCTTCTTGCGCATGTGGAACCAATGGATGAAATAGTCGCGGACGTTGTAGCCAATGAACGGAAGCATGGCCATGGGATCGCGGCGCACGATGCCGACCGGTCCGCTGGCCGCCGAAGTGGTTTCGCTTCCAAGGGTCGCGCCGACGTAGACGCCGTGCATCCAATTGAACGCCTGAAACACCAGCGGCAGGGTAGCGGCGCGGCGGCCGCCGAAGATCAGCGCCGAGATTTCAACGCCGTTGGGATCGTCGGCGGCGGAATCGAGGGCGGGATTGTTGGTCATCGGGGCGGTGAATCGGCTGTTGGGATGCGCCGCCTTGGCGGACGATTGCGGGGTCCAGGGCTTGCCGGTCCAGTCGAGGCAATGATCCGGCGGCTGGGGCGTCTTGCCCTCCCACCACACGTCGCCGTCGGGCAATAGAGCGACGTTGGTGAAGATGGCATCGTGGGCCATGCAGGCCATCGCGTTGGGGTTGGTCTGCTCGTTGGTTCCCGGCACGACGCCGAAATAGCCCGCCTCGGGATTGATCGCCCGCAACCGGCCGCTCTTCTCATCCACCCACATCCAGGCGATGTCGTCGCCGACGGTCGTGATCTTCCAGCCGGCGTCCCGATATTTTTTCGGGGGAATCAGCATGGCGAAATTGGTTTTGCCGCAGGCGCTGGGAAATGCGGCGGCCACATAGGTCTTTTCGCCCCCGACGCTGACGCCGCTGATAAGCATGTGCTCAGCCATCCAACCCTGCTGCTGACCGAGGAAGCCGGCGATGCGCAGCGCCAAGCACTTTTTGCCCAACAGGGCATTGCCGCCGTAGCCGCTTCCGAAACTCCAGACGGTGTTGTCAAGCGGGAAGTGGCAGATGTAGCGACGATCGGGATTGCAATCGCCCACGCTGTGCAGGCAGCGCGTAAAGTCATTGCTGTCACCCAGTTGCTTCCAGGCGACGTGGCCGGCGCGGGTCATAATGCCCATGTTGACCGCGACGTAGAGCGAATCCGTCAGTTGGATGCCGACTTTTGCCAGGGGCGAGCCGATCGGGCCCATCACAAAGGGAATGACGTACATCGTGCGGCCCTTCATGCAGCCGTTGAACAACCCGCTGAGTTTCGCGTAAGCGGCCTTGGACTCCATCCAGTTGTTGGTGGGACCGGCCATGTCCTGGGCGGGGGCGCAGATGAACGTGCATTGTTCGCTGCGGGCAACGTCGTTCGGGTTGCTGCGATGGAGATAGCTTCCGGGACGTTTCTCCTGGTTGAGTGGAATGAACACGCCCTGGCGCACGCCTTCCTCGATCAGCTCTTTTCGTTCCTTTGCGCTGCCGGTGCAGATATGGATCTTGTCCGGCTGGCAAAGGGCAAAGCATTGGCCGATCCATTGCTGCACGGTCTGGGACTGAGCGGGCCATTCGGCATGGGCGTCGGGGCGTGGGGCGGCGGATTTAGTCGGCGTCATGATGGCGGTCATCGCATTATTTCCTTGCGCGTTGCCCGTTGACTATCGCCCGGACGGATCGAAGATGCTGATTCAAGGAGCCTTCCATGCCGGCCTCGGACTTGGCAAAAATCGTCAGTGTCTCGGTGGTGCCCGTGGTGATCATTTCAGCCTGCGGACTGTTGTGCCTCGCGTTCTACAACCGCATGGCGGCGATCGTGTCGCGCCTACGGGGATTCCAGAGAGAGCGCCTCCACGAGCAGGAACGCTTGCAGGGCGGCGCCGGCCAAAACGCCGAGGAGATTGCTCGGCGCGAAAAACTGCTCGAACATCTGAAATCGCAAACGGACCACGTCACCCGCCGCGCCAAGCTCATTCGTCTGACCCTGATGTTTCTGCTGCTCACGATCGCGCTGCTGATCGGCTGCTGCATGATGCTGGGCCTGTCGGTGCTGGCGCCGCCCGCCGGGTTCGTCGCGGTGGCGCTGTTCGTACTCGGCTTGGTCAGTATGTTGGCTGGAATGATCAGCGCGATGCTCGAGTTGAAGGGGGCCATCCAACCGGCGGAACTGGAGAGCCGGTTCGTGTCGGATATGTTGCACCAGGACGCGCATCGCGAGGACGCGCTTCGCGCCGGCGGCGCGACGGGAGCCCGGACGTTCGACGACGTTATCTGACCTTGACAGAGTTCCGGTGAAACGACGGCATGCTTGCCGTCGGCAATTTTGCGGATTGCAAGATGGTTGGGCTGCTCCAGCATAGGATAGGCCGGCCCCGGTGGGGGCGGGGCCTGTTACAGGAAATATCGAGCATTTGCGCAAAGGCGAAAATCGGGGCCGACCCTAGACTTGTTGTAGGGGAAAATGCCGATGCGAACCGAAGGGCGGCATGGTTAAATGTCGGCCACTATGAAGGACAAACCCAATAACGTAGCCAACATGCGGGAAGCAGAGAATCCATTACGCCGACGGCCGCTCGATGCGATATTCATGCCTCGAACCATCGCCCTGATCGGAGCGACCGAGGCGGCCGGCAGCGTGGGACGAACCGTGCTGCGGAACCTGATAGCCAGTCCGTTTGGCGGGACGGTGTTTCCGGTGAATCCCAAGCGTTCGAGCGTCCTTGGGATCAAGGCGTATCCGAGCATAGCCGCGGTTCCGGAAAAGGTCGATCTGGCCGTGGTTGTAACGCCCGCTCCCACGGTTCCGCAGATCATCGGTCAATGTGCCGACGCCGGCGTGAACGGGGCCGTCGTCATCTCCGCCGGATTTCGGGAATTGGGTCAATCCGGGATGGAACTGGAGCAAGCCGTCCTGGAACAGGCCCGGCGCGGGGGTATGCGCGTGATCGGTCCCAACTGCCTGGGCGTGATGAATCCCTTGACCGGATTGAACGCGACGTTCGCCAAGGGCATGGCCATTCCGGGCCATGTCGCCTTCATCGGCCAGAGCGGCGCGCTGATGACGGCGATCCTGGATTGGAGCCTGCGGGAAATGGTGGGATTCAGCGCATTTGTCTCCACCGGGTCCATGCTCGACGTGGGTTGGGGCGATTTGATCGATTACCTGGGCGATGATCCGCGCACGCGCAGCATCCTGATTTACATGGAATCCATCGGCGACGCCAGGGCATTTTTATCGGCGGCGCGGGAGGTATCGCTCAACAAGCCGATCATCGTCATCAAGGCGGGCCGGACGGATGCGGCAGCGAAGGCGGCGGCGTCACATACCGGATCAATGACCGGCAGCGATGAAGTTCTGGAGGCCGCGTTCCGCCGCACGGGCGTCTTGCGGGTCGATCAGATTTCCGACCTGTTTTCGATGGCGGACGTGCTGGCCAAACAGCCCCGGCCCGCCGGCCCGCGCCTGGCGATCGTGACCAATGCCGGCGGCCCCGGCGTCCTGGCGACCGATGCGCTGCTGAGCGTGGGGGGCGAACTGGCGGCGCTGTCCCCTCAGTTGAAGCAATCCCTGGACGCGATTCTGCCCCCCCAGTGGAGCCACAACAATCCCATTGACGTGCTGGGCGACGCGGCGCCCGAACGCATTGCCAAGGCCCTCAAGATCGTTGCCGACGATCCGGGCAATGATGGCGTGCTCATGATCCTGACCCCGCAGGACATGACCGATCCGACGCAAACGGCCGAGGCGATCAAGCCGCTGGCGCACCTCGACGGCAAGCCGCTGCTGGCAAGCTGGATGGGCGGCGCCGAAGTCGCCGCCGGACAGGCGATCCTGAGCCATTCCGGCATCCCCACGTTCCAGTTTCCCGACTCCGCGGCGCGCGCTTTTACCTACATGTGGCGATACGCCTACAACCTGCGGGGCCTCTACGAAACGCCCGCGCTGGGCGATGAGAACGGGATGGGCGTCGATCGAAACGCCGCCGGCCGGATCATCGCTTCGGCACGCGCCGCCGGGAAAGAACTTCTCGACGAATCCCAATCCAAGAACCTGCTGGCGGCATACGGGATTCCCATTGTGAGAACGATGACCTCGGCCACGGCGGCGGATGCCGCGCGAGCCGCCGAGGAACTCGGATTTCCCGTTGTCCTCAAACTCTTCTCGCACACCATTACGCACAAGACCGACGTCGGCGGCGTGAAGCTGCGACTCATCAACCGGGATCAGGTCGCGCGGGCGTTCGAAGAAATCCGGGAATCGGTCACGCGCCTGGCCGGCGCCCAGCACTTCGAGGGCGTCACCGTGCAGCCGATGGTCGATGCGCGCGACGGTTACGAACTGATCATCGGCAGCAGCCCGGACTCGCAATTTGGGCCGGTGCTGCTCTTCGGCTCCGGTGGGCAGCTGGTGGAGGTCCTGAAGGACCGCGCCCTCGGTTTGCCTCCATTGAACGCGACTCTGGCGCGACGCACCATGGAGCAAACCAAGATTTTCAAGGCTCTCCAGGGCGTGCGCGGCCGCAAACCGGTGGACATCGCCCTGTTGGAACAAATCCTGGTTCGCTTCAGCCAACTGGTTGTCGAGCAACCGTGGGTCAAGGAAATCGAAGTCAATCCGCTGATCGCCACGTCGAAACAGATCGTCGCGGTCGACGCGCGCACAGTTCTGTGGGGCGGCGACAAACGGGAAGCCGACCTGCCGCGCTCGGCGATTCGGCCCTATCCAACGCAGTACGTGACTCAATGGGCGCTTCCGGAAGGGATGCCCGTGACCATCCGTCCCATTCGCCCGGAGGACGAACCGTTGCTGGTGCAGTTCCATCAGGGACTTTCCGATCGCAGCGTCATCTTCCGGTTTTTCCACCCGATCAATCTAAGCCAGCGCATCGCCCATGAACGGCTGATCCGGGTCTGCTTCAACGACTACGATCGGGAACTGGCCCTTGTGGCCGAAGGCCGCCGGCCGGAGAATGGCGAGCGTTTCGTGCTCGGCATCGGACGGCTCAGCAAACTGCCCGGTTCCAAGGATGCGGAATTCGCCATTGTGATCGCCGACGTATGGCAAAATCGCGGGTTGGGCACGCAGTTGCTCACGCTGCTGCTGCAAATCGCCCGCAACGAGCGGATCGCGCGGCTGTCGGGAATGATCATGGCCCAAAACATTGAAATGCAGCACGTGGCGGAAAAATTGGGATTCAAGCTCACGCGCGATCTGGCGGAATCGGCGATCATGGCCGGCATCGAGTTGTGAACGGATCACTCGGCGACGTGCAGGGCCTTCATGGTGCGGGAAAACACCTTGTCGGGCGAGCCCTCGGCCGAGACGGACGCCAGCAGGCCGAGTTTGCGGTAGAAGGCGATCAGCGGCTCGGTGGCGGATTCGTAGGCTTCCAGGCGGACGGCAATGGCTTCGGGGCGGTCGTCCTCGCGTTGGATGAGCCGTCCGCCGCATACGTCGCAGACCCCGGAATCCGCCGGCGGACGTTCCACGAGGTGAAACACCGCCTTGCACGCCGGACAGACGCGCCGGCCACCGAGCCGCGACATGATTTCATCGGTCGGCAATTCGTAATCGATCACGGCATCCAGCAAAACCCCTTGGTCGTTCATAAGCAATTGCAATGCCTCGGCCTGCCTCAGGGTGCGGGGAAATCCGTCGAGCACAAACCCGCCGTTGCACCTCAGGCAGCCGCCGCGCTCCCGCACCAATTCCCATACGGTGGAATCGCCGACCAACTTGCCTTCGCGCATGCACTCGAGCGCCGCCTTCATGGCGGGACTGGCGGCGCCTGCACGGCCGGCGGCGGCGCGGAAGACGTCGCCGGTGGAAAGATGGCACGCGCCGAGATGCGCGCAGAGCCGTTCCGCCTGGGTGCCTTTTCCAACGCCCGGAGCGCCGAGCAGCACCAGCCGCCAGGCACGCTCGGGTTTGCTCGGAATCAGCGAACATTGAGCCGACGGCCCCTGAAGCCATGCGGCGCGATCGTTCTTCAGATGATTGTTCATGGCGTTGCTCCGGAGGGCTACTGGGGGACCTGGCCATCGGAAAATCGCGGGGTCTCGCGCCAACTGTTCAGCACGCGCATATAGTTGCCGCGCTCGAACGCCGCCGGGTCCGGGCACCTGGTCATGTCCAGGCTTCCGCGCATTTGCCGGACGGATTGGTAGCCGTTTTCCTCCATCCACTGTTTGAAGTCGGTCAGGAGCGTTTTGAGATATGCCGGCCCATTCTTCAGGATCGCCGAAACGATCTGGACGGCGTGCGCTCCGGCCATGACAGCCTTGACCGCGTCGGCGCCGGTGTGGACGCCGCCGCTGACGGCCAGCGAGGCGGTAATCCGCCCGGAGAGGATGGCGAGCCAGCGCAAGCGAACCTGCAACTCCGACGAATCGGAAAGATGAAGTTGCGGGACGACGCTCAACAGGCCCAAGTCAATGTCCGGTTGATAAAAACGATTGAACAACACCAATCCATCCACGCCGGCCGTGCGCAATTGCATGGCCAGATGAGGAACGGACGTAAAGAAGGGCGACAGCTTGATCGCCAAGGGAATTTTGACCGCCTCGCGCACGGTTCGGGCGGATTCCAGGATGTTTTCCTCGATGGTGGCGGCCGTCTCCCAAAGATTGGTCGAGACGTGATAGACGTTCAATTCCAAGGCGTCCGCGCCCGCCTGCTCGATGAGCCGTGCGTACCGCAGCCAGCCGGAAGTGCTCAGGCCGTTGAGCGATGCGATGACGGGGATCCGCAGCGCCGCCTTGAGGCGGCGAACGTGTTCCAGGTATCCGTATGGATTCATCGCGAAATCATCGGTGGCGGGGAAAAATGAGCTGGCCTCGGAAAAGGAGTCGGCGTACATCTCCACCTGTTGGGCGCTGGCATACTGCTCGCCCTCGATTTGCTCCTGAAAGAGCGAGCGCATCACGATGGCCGCCGCGCCGGCGTCTTCGAGGCGGCGCGGCGTATCCAAATCATCCGCCAGCGGCGAAGCGCCGACGATCAATGGATGCGCCAATTCCAGTCCCATGTAGCTGATATCGAGGTTCATGTGGCCGCCTTTGCAGTTGATGGGGTCGCCGGCCCCTCGGTTGCCGGATGGGCTTGCGGCGGTTCAGCCAACTGGCGGTACAGAGCGTACCGGTCGGCGATCTGCCGCTTGGCGCTTTCGAGGAGCATCTTATAGCGATCGGGGTCCTTCTGTTCGACCATGCGGAAGCGTGTTTCGTTGAACATGAACTGCTGCAACTGGTTGTTGGGTGCGACGGAATCGAGTTGCAACGGGTTCTGCCCGGCGGCGCGGCGCCGCGGGTCGAAGCGATAGAGCGGCCAATAGCCGCTGGCCACCGCCATTTTTTGCTGCTCCGGGCCCAGCGCCAGATCGTACCCATGGGCAATGCAATCGCTGTAGGCGATGATCATCGCCGGTCCGGGATACGATGCGGCTTCCTGGAATGCCCGGACGGTATGCACGTCCTTGGCCCCAAAGGCCACCTGCGCCACGTAGACAGAGCCGTAGGTCATGGCGAGCAATCCCAGGTCCTTCTTGGGCGTGGACTTGCCGGCCGCGGCGAACTTGGCGGCCGCTCCGATGGGCGTGGCCTTGGATTGCTGCCCGCCGGTGTTGGAGTAGACCTCCGTGTCCAGCACGAGCACTTTCACGTCGGCGCCCGATGCCAGGACGTGGTCCAGCCCGCCGTAGCCGATGTCATACGCCCAGCCGTCTCCCCCGATGATCCAGACGCTCTTATCGACGAGGTAATCGGCAAGCAGCGCCAGTTGCCGGGCGTCCGGCGAGCCATTCAGCGATGCCAGCTTTTGCAGCAGTTCGGCCACGCGCAGGCGCTGCGCCGCGATGCCGGCTTCGCTCGCCTGGTCGGCGTAGAGCAGTTGCCCGGCCAATTTGTCGCCGATCGAACCCGTCAGTTGCTGGACGAGTTGGCGAGCCTGCGCCTTGTGCTGGTCGAGGGCCAGGCGCATTCCCAGGCCATATTCCGCGTTGTCTTCGAACAAGGAATTGCTCCATGCCGGGCCGCGCCCTTCCCGATTGGCGCAGTACGGCGTGGTCGGAAGATTGCCGCCATAGATCGACGAGCAGCCCGTGGCGTTGGCAACCAGCAGACGATCGCCCAGGAGCTGGGTCAGCAGTTTAATGTAGGGCGTTTCACCGCAGCCGGCGCACGCGCCGGAATACTCGAACAGCGGTTGGAAGAACTGAGAGCCTTTGACGTCCACGCGCACTTTGCTGCGGTCGATTTCGGGCAGATCGAGGAAGAAGCGGTATTTGGCGGCCTCGCTTTGCCGCAACGGCGCTTGCGGCGCCAGGTTGATGGCCTTTCGCTTTGGGGTGGACTTGTCCCTGGCCGGACAGACGGCGATGCACAGTCCACACCCCGTGCAATCTTCCGGAGCGACGTGGAGGGTATATTTCATGCCGCGAAGATCCGGCGCGGTGTAATCCATCGAAGCGAATCCGGCCGGCGCCCCGGCCAGGCTTTCGGCGCCATACACCTTGGCCCGGATCGCCGCGTGCGGGCAGGAAAATGCGCACTTGTTGCATTGAATGCACAGCTCCGGCACCCAGACGGGAATCTCGACGGCGATGTTGCGCTTTTCCCAACGGGAAGTGCCGACCGGCCAGGTCCCATCAACCGGCAAAGCGCTTACCGGCAAAAGTTCTCCCCGGCCGGCCAGCATCATCGCCGTCACATTTTTCACAAAATCGGGGGCCTCGTCCGGCACGATCGGCGGCAGAGGCGGTCCGTCGATCGCGTCCGCCGGAACCGTCAATTCGTGCAGGTGGGCCAACGTTCCCTCGACCGCGGCGAAGTTCCTCCGCACGATCTCTTCCCCCTTTTTCGCATAGGTCTTTTGGATCGACTTCTTGATCTGCTCGATCGCCTGGTCGCGCGGGAGCACGCCGCTGATGGCGAAAAAGCAGGTCTGCATGACCGTGTTGATGCGCGCCCCCATTCCCGCGTCGCGGGCGGCGTGGTAAGCGTCAATGACGTAGACCTTCAGTTTCTTTTCAACGATCTGCCGTTGGACTTCCCGCGGCAAATTGCTCCATACCGCATCGGTTTTGAACGGCGCGTTCAGCAGCAACACGGCGCCTGGGCGCGCGATGCCCACGATGTCGAATTTCTCCAGGAAGTTGAACTGATGGCAGGCGACGAAGTTCGCCTGGCGGATCAGGTACGCCGAGCGGATCGGACGCGGGCCGAACCGCAGATGGCTGATGGTGATCGCGCCGGATTTCTTGGAATCGTAGACGAAGTAACCCTGCGTGTGGAAGTTGGTTTCTTCGCTGATGATCTTGATCGAGTTTTTGTTCGCCCCGACCGTTCCGTCGGCGCCGAGCCCGAAGAAGACGGCGCGGAAGACGTCGTCCGGCTCGATGTCGAAATCGTCGGGCACGGGCAGCGACAATCGGGTCACGTCGTCGTTGATCCCCACGGTGAACCGCGTTTTGGGACGCGGCTTGGTCAGTTCGTCGAACACGGCCTTGACCATCGCCGGGGTGAACTCGTGCGAGGACAGTCCGTAGCGGCCGCCAATGATCCGCGGCTGCTGGGGGAATCGCGGGGAATCGGCGGTCTGGCCATCCTGGAAGGCGGCGACGACGTCGAGAAACAGCGGTTCGCCGATGCCGCCCGGCTCTTTGGTCCGATCCAGCACGGCGATGGAGCGGACGCCGGCCGGAAGGGCGTCGAGGAATCGGTCCACCGCAAACGGCCGATACAGACGCACCTTGAGAACTCCGACGTCTTGCCCTTCCCGGACGAGTTTGTCCACCGTTTCGTGGACCGTTTCCGCGCCGGAACCCATGATGACGATCACGCGCTTGGCCTGCGGATGACCGACGTATTCAAACAGGCCGTATTTGCGCCCGGTGATTGAGGCGAAACGATCCATCACGTTCTGCACGACATCCGGACAGGCGAGATAAAACGGATTGGCGGCCTCGCGGGCCTGGAAGAAGGTGTCGGGGTTCTGGGCCGTTCCCCGGATCGCCGGGCGGTCGGGCGTGAGGGCGCGGCGGCGGTGTGCGGCGACCGCCTCCGCGTCGATCATTGCCCGCAGGTCGTCGTCGCCGAGCAGGGCGATTTTGGCGATCTCATGGGAGGTGCGGAACCCGTCGAAAAAATGCATGAAGGGCACTCGCGATTCGAACGTCGCCGCGTGCGAAATGCACGCCAGATCGTGCGCTTCCTGGACTCCGTTGGAGCAAAGCATCGCGAAGCCCGTCTGCCGGCAGGCCATCACGTCCGAGTGGTCTCCGAATATCGACAGCGCGTGCGTGGCCAGCGATCGCGCCGACACGTGCATGCAAAACGGAATCAACTCGCCCGCGATCTTGTAGAGATTGGGGACCATCAGCAGCAGGCCCTGCGATGCGGTGAAGGTCGTGGCGAGCGCGCCGGTCTGCAAGGCGCCATGAATCGCGCCGGCGGCGCCGGCCTCCGATTGCATTTCGACCACTCGTGGCACCATGCCCCAGACGTTCTTCCGCTTTTGCGCCGACCATTCGTCGGCGTATTCGCCCATCGCCGAGGATGGGGTGATCGGATAGATCGCGATCACTTCGCTCAACCGATGCGATACCGACGCCACCGCTTCGTTGGCTTCCAGCGCAACAATGTTCGTTTTGCCTGATTCCATCCACGCTAATCTCGACAAACCGTGGGCAAACCACCATCGGACCAACAAACGATTCGGGCGTAGGTGCTTTCCCCTACAAGGCAAACCGGCCTTTCTCTAGGCGGCGCAGCGCCGATAGATTCTTAGAATCGCCAAGGATGAACGATACCGCGCAAATGCTCGCGCCAGCGCAGGTTTCGCACGCCGAAACGCTGGTGCGCCGCCGCTGGCGCATCATCGGCCGCGTGCAGGGGGTGGGGTTTCGGCCGTTCATCTATCGGCTGGCGACGCAGAGGCGCGTCCACGGCGCGGTCTGGAACGACGATGCCGGAGTGGTTGTGGAAGGACAGGGCACGCGACGGCAGCTTGAAGAATTCGCTCTTGCAATATGGGCCGAAGCACCCGCGCCGGCCGTCATACGCGAAATTGACGAGCGGGAAGTCCTGCTTGGTTCGGTGGAACCGAGGTTTGAAATCCGCCACAGTTCCAGCGCGGCAGGACACACGGCTGAGATCGCCGCGGACCTGGCGGTATGCGGGCAATGCCTGGCGGAGATTCGCGACGCCGCCGACCACAGACGCCATGGATATGCCCTGACCAACTGCACGAATTGCGGCCCGCGATTCAGCATCATTCGCGCCATTCCATACGACCGGCCCAATACCACGATGGCGCAGTTTGTCATGTGCCGGCAATGTCGCGAGGAATATGAGAACCCCGCGGACCGGCGGTTCCACGCCCAGCCGACGGCCTGCCGTCAATGTGGGCCGCGATTGGAACTGGTCGATTCCCAAGGCTTGGCCATTGCGGGGGACCCCGTCGAGCAAGCGGCTCGCCGACTGGTGGGGGGAGAAATCGTCGCGATCAAGGGAATCGGTGGGTTTCATCTGGCGGTGCGGGCGGACGACCAGGACGCGGTGGGGCGTTTGCGCCGGCTGAAGCATCGGCCGGCCAAGCCGTTCGCCCTGATGTGCGCGTCTTTGGAATCCATGAAAAAACTGGTGATGCTGGGCCAGCGCGGAGCGGAACTGGCCTCATCACCGGCCGCACCGATTGTGCTGGCGGGGCGAATCCGCGGGGCGCCGATCGCCGACGCCGTTGCCCCCGGAAGCCACCGTCTGGGCGTCATGCTGGCCTACACCCCGCTCCACCACCTGATTTTCGACGCCCTTCGAGCTTTTGAAGTGCCTGCGCTGGTAATGACCAGCGGGAACGACGTCGATGAGCCGCTTGTTTTTTCCGATGCGGAGGCGGTCTCTGGTCTGGGAGAAATGGCCGACGCCATTCTGCGGCACAATCGGCCGATCCAACGTTCCGTGGATGATTCGGTCATCCTTGATGCCGCGCCGTCGCCCATTTTCGTGCGTCGATCCCGCGGTTACGTGCCCGAGCCGTTGCCGCTTCCCCAGGCCTGCGCCCCGACTGGCGGCCTGGCGGTCGGC
>JBEKIV010000100.1:0-12980 GCA_050011595.1 Tepidisphaeraceae bacterium | reverse complement strand
GCCGAGACGTTCGGCTGATGGTCCAGGATGTCCGCGCAGAGCTTATCCGCCTCCGCCAGCCGCCCCGACCGTTCGAGCTCCATCGCCAGATTTAGGGATTCTTGAATCGTCATCGCTGAAACTCTCGCAACGCCTGCACCATCTGGACGATGGGCGTGGCCCAATCGTCGGCGACGGGCTGGCGGAAGAGGCGCATCGTGGGATACCACGGCGAATCCGAGCGTTTGTGGAGCCAGCGGAAGTCGGCCAAGAACGGAATCAATACCCAAACCGGCCGGGCCAGCGCCCCCGCCAGATGGGCGATGGAGGTGTCCACGGTCACGACCAGATCGAGATTGCGCACCAGGGCGGCGATATCGGCGAAATCGCTCAGTTCGCCGGTGAAATCGGCCAAATCCATGCCGGCTGGGGGAGATTGTTCACAGCCGTCTCCCTTTTGCAGGCTGAAGAATTTGACGCCTTCAACGTCGGCCAGAGGCGCGAAGACGTCGATCGATCTGGTTCGGTAGTCGCGCTTGTCGCCTTTGCTGCCGGCCCAGGCCAGCCCGACTCGCAGCCGGGTTTCGCCGGCGAGTCTTGCCGCCCATCGCTCGACGCGGTCCGCCGGCAGATTCAGGTACGGCACTTGATTGGGGATGTTCTGGAGAGTGATCTTGAGAACTCGCGGCAAACCCTGGAGCGGAAGTTGCAGGTCGAACTGGGGCAACGGCTGGCCGCGGGGAATGATCCGCTCGACGCCGGGGGTTTTTTCGAAGAGGGTGACAAGCTCCGGTTGGCATTCGAGAAGCCATCTTCCCCCACGAGCCGTCACCAGCGGAACCAGGCGGATGAAATGCAGTGCATCGCCGAACCCGCCTTCGGTGAAGAGGAGGATGGTTTTGCCGGCGGGATCGGAGCCGTCCCATTGCGGCTGGGAAAAACCGCGGTTGAGCCGCAAATGGGGAATTCGCAGCCGCGAATCAAATTCCTCCCAGCCTTCGGAGAAACGCCCCAGCGCCAGCAGGGCCCGCGCATAATTCCAACGGCCGCCGGCGTAGTCGGGGTCCTGCCGGACCGCATTCCGCCAGGCGATCATGGCTTGTTCCAGGTTTCCCTCGTCGAAGAGGACAGCGGCGAGGATGTTTTGCACGCCGGGAGCGTTGGGATCGATTTCCACCGCACGGCGGATGGCGGCGCGGGATTCTTCATGGCGGCCCATCTCGAGGAGAGCCGCGGCTCGATTGCTGTGCAGCTCGGCGAGCGAAGGCTTCAGTTGCAACGACCGGTCAAAGGCGTCGAGGGCTTCGGGGAGATGCCCGCTTTCGGCAAGGGCGACGCCGAGATCGAACCAGTAACGGACATCGCCCGGGGCAAGCCTGGCTGCTTCCCGCATTTCGGGGATGGCCAGGTCAAATTGCCGCGCCTGAAAATAAGCGGCGCCGAGATGGCCGCGAAACCCGGCGACTTCGGGCCGCAACTTCACCGCCGTCTTGGCGGCGTCAATCGCCTGGCCGATTTGGCCCTGGAGCGCCAGCAGCACCGCCAGCCGGTCGAATGCGCCGGCGTCGCCAGGCTCCAAAGCCACGAGCCGCCGGAAACAGGCGATCGCCTCATTGAGACGCTTGGATTGCATATAGGCCAGGCCAAGATTGCGGTGATACGCCGATGCCTGGGGCCGAAGGGCGACGGCCTTGCCAAGCAGTTCGATGCCCTCTTGGTGTCGGCCTCGCTGGGATAGAACGACGCCCATGAGATTGAGTGCATCGGAATCGGCCGGGTTCCGCGCCAGGAGCCGCCGATAAATGGCTTCGGCCTGATCCAGGTTTCCAGCCTGGTGAAGTTTTAACGCGGATTGAAGGGTGTCGTCAGTCATGTGCATATCCGCCTGGGAGCCGGGCGGGTGGGGAAAGAATACTGCATTTGTTGCAACCCCTGAAGCAGATTACGATTCCGGGGCGTTGGTGGGGCAATGTCAGGGAGATGATGGTGAGACAAATCTGGGGCTTGTGCTGGACGTTATGGGCGGCGACGTTTGTGGGCAATAATGCGGCGGCGGCGACGCCGGGCCAGGATGCCCAGAGGTCCGCCGGGGAGACAAAACCCGCCGTATGGGAGTTCATTAAGCCGGTGCAGGTAACCCGGCGGAGCGACGGCGTTTACTTCGTCGATTTCGGCCGGGCGGCGTTTGGACAATTGGAATTGGAAATCGCCGCGCCGGCCGGCAACGAGGCGGGCAGAAGGATCGTGGTCCGCCTGGGGGAGAAGCTGGCCGATGCGGATCACCTCGACCGCAAGCCGCCAGGTTCCGTTCGCTTTCTTGAGACGCCCGTCATCACCGCGGCGGGGAAGAGCACCTATCGTGTCGAGTTGACCAATGCAGATGCGCGCCGGATGCCAGGGGACATCGGGGCGGTGATGCCGTTTCGCTACGTGGAACTTCAAAACATGCCGGAGGGAACGACCCCCGAAGAATTGACGGCGCGAGGCGTGCGGCAGATCGCGGTGCACTATCCCTTCGACGACAACGCCGCCGACTTTGTCTGCTCGGATGAAAAGCTCAACGCCATCTGGGCGTTGTGTAAGTATTCGATCAAGGCCACGAGCTTTGCGGGCATGTTTGTCGACGGCGACCGTGAACGCAAGCCCTATGAAGCGGATGCTTACATCGATCAGTTGGGTTGGTATTACTGCACCGACGATACGACGTTGCCAAGATATACGCACGAGTACCTGATTACCCATCCCACCTGGCCGACGGAATGGATCATGTTTTCCGTTCTGATGGGTTGGAACGATTACCTGTACACCGGGGACGCGAGGAGTCTGACGGCGTGTTACAACGATCTCAAGGCCAAGACGCTGCGCGGGCTGGAGCGCGAGGATGGATTGATCAGCACCGTAAAGCCCGCCGTGCCCGCATCGGTGAGCCAATCGGTGCATTTCAACGGCAAGTTGAAAGATATCGTGGACTGGCCGGCGGCGGAGCGGGACGGGTGCGAGATGCTGCCCGTCAATACGGTGGTTAATGCGTTTCACTGCCGATCGCTGACGTTGATGGCCAACATGGCCGAGGCGCTTGGCAAAGCCGATGACGCCGCGGAGTTTCGCCGGGCCGCGGCGCGAACGCTGAAGAGCCTCAACACAAAATTGGTGGATGCGAATACCGGGCTTTACGTCGATGGGGAAGGAAGCAGGCATAGTTCATTGCACGCCAACATGTTCCCGCTTGCTTTCGGGCTGGCGCCGGCCGAGCGGCGGGCGAACGTGTCGGCGTTTGTGCGGGGCCGGGGCATGGCGTGCAGCGTGTACGGAGCGCAGTTTCTAATGGATGCCCTGTTCGACAGCGGTCGCGGCGCCGACGCCGTACACCTGATGGAAGCGCCTGGCGATCGCAGTTGGCGGCACATGGTTGAAGACGTCGGGACCACAATCACTCTGGAAGCTTGGGACACCCGGTACAAGCCGAACGAGGATTGGAATCACGCCTGGGGCGCGGCGCCGGCGAATCTGCTGCCGCGGAAGGTCCTGGGGGTCGAGCCGCTGGAAGGCGGCTACGGTAAAGTGCTGGTGTGGCCGCGTTGCGCGGGAGGGGCGGATCTGGCGGCGGTGGCCTGGGCACGCGGGAAGGTGCCGACTGTAAGAGGACCGATCACGGTTGACTGGCGCCATACTGCCGCCGGGTTTTATTTGGCCCTGGAATTGCCGCCGGAGACTAGCGCGCAGGTGCGCTTGCCGCTGGAATGGGGCGACCGGGTGCAGGTGGATGGCAAGCCAACGATCGGCACAAAACACGACGGAACGGTCGAGGTGGAAGTCACCGGGTCGGGCAAACACGAACTGTCCGTGGGCCGATGAAGGGAACCGTTTGACGGCGGCATCGGCGGCCTCTACCATTTTCGGCTAGTCCGAGACGAGCTTTGCTCTTGCCGGACAAGGGACGTTCGGCATGTTCGCCATCGTCAGCGACATACACGCCAATCTCGAAGCGTTTACGACGGTTCTGGCCGAGATCGACCGGCGTGGGATTCAGCACGTCGTGTGCCTGGGTGACATCGTTGGATATGGCCCGAACCCGATGGAATGCCTGGACTTGGTCGCCGCCCGATGCCGGGCCTCTTTGATGGGGAATCACGATTTCGCGGTTTTCTATGAGCCGTTCAATTTCAACCAGGGCGCCGAACAGGCCTGCTATTGGACGCGGAGATGTTTCGAGCAGGACCCCGACCCGCAACGCCGCGCGGCGCGATGGAAATTCCTCGGCAACCTGCCGGTGCGTCTGCGGACCAACGACTTCGTCGCCGTGCACGCCTCCCCCCGCCGGCCGATCAACGAATACATCTTTCCCGACGACATCTATACCAATCCGGGGAAATTCGTGAGCATCTTCGAGCGGTTCGATCGGCTGTGTTTCGTCGGCCACACGCACGTGCCGGGGGTATTCCTGGAAGGCCCGGATTTTTACAGTCCGGACGAGTTGGATTACAAATTCGAGTTGACGGAGGAAAAGGCGATCATCAACGTCGGTTCGGTCGGGCAGCCACGCGATCGCGATCCCAGAACCAGTTTCGTGGTCGTCACCGACACGCACATTGAATTTGTGCGCCTGGTGTACGATGTCGATACCACCGTCAAGAAGGTGGAGGGGATCGAGGAATTGGACAACTTCCTGGGAAGCCGGCTGATCGATGGGAGATAACACAAGGATTCATGGGCAATAAGACGACGATTTTTGGGATGGCGGCGCTTATTCTTCTCTGCATAGGCTATTCGTTATTCCTGAAACACGAATATCTACTGCATCCGAACTGGAATCCCGAGGCCGCATCGAACGAATCGGCGCAAACCCCCGCGGCCGGCCCGTCCACGTCGCCGGCCAATGGCATGACCACGACCGAGGCGACGACCGGCCCGTCGTCGGCCGCGGCGATCGCGGTCGTGCCGGCGCAATCGACGGGTCCGGCATCAATCGGCTCCGACAAACCCAACGACCCGGCCTATGCCCTGGGGCTGCAGATTGTTCCGCAGGGGGCCGCGCTGGGCTCGGCCGCCATCAATTCCTACAAAGATGCCGACGCCAAGGGGCTCTACATTTTCCAACAGCCGCCGGAGGAAACGGATTATAGTTCGCTGGCGACGCGCGGCGTGAGCATCGACGGCCAAGTCCTCGATCTTTCCCATGCAGACTGGCAGCTTGAGCCGGGAGGGACGATCGGCTCTGTGACCTATGGCGTGGATATTATCGGCGTGGGCAAGAAGTCGCCGCGGCTGCTGCACATCGACAAGACCTATCATTTACAGGAACGCGGCCCCGGCAAGAATCGCGACAACACTCCAGCCGGGTACGCGGTCGCCGTCAATTATCATCTGAAGAATCTCTCGAACCATCCGCTGAAAAGCGTTCGGGTGGAATTCGACGGACCGACAATGCCGCCGCGCGAGATGGAGCGATCGGACGACCGGCAGATCGTCGCGGGGTACGACAAGGGGGACGGCAACGTGGACGTCACCCACGATTACCTGGCCGAGTTCAAGCCCGGCGCCCAGGACAAGCCCCTGTCCACCGAGAAGAGCTACAAGTTTCTCTGGGTGGGGACCAGCAGCAATTATTTCGGCGCCGTCGTCTCGCCGGACAAGGAAGGCGCCATCGACTCGGTGCAGATTCATTGCCTGAATCCCGACGCGCCGGCGGATGAACGCGTCGCCATTCTCGACTTGCAGAGCGCGGAAATGTCCGTTCCCGCCGGCTCGTCCGTGGACTTGCCGCTGACGGTCTTCCTCGGACCCAAGGAACGAGGGCTGATGGAAGGCGATTATTACGGCGTCTTCCCTCGCGGATACAATCAACTCCTCTCCGGCTCGGGCAGTTCCTGCGGACTGTGCACGTTGCCATGGCTGGTCGATCGGCTCGTCGATCTGCTTGGACTGTTCCACCTCTTCCTGCGCGATTGGGGATTGGCGATCATCGCGCTGGTGGTATTGGTTCGGGCGATCCTGCATCCCATCAGCAAGCACTCGCAGGTCTCCATGCTCAAGCTGCAAAAGATGGGGCCGGAGATGGAACGGCTGAAGAAGAAATACGGCGATGACAAGGAAGCCCTCAGCAAGGCGCAGATGGAAATGCACAAGGAAATGGGGATCACCCCGTTCCTGGGCTGTTTGCCGATGTTCCTGCAAATGCCGATCTGGATCGCGCTCTACTCGGCGCTGCAAAACGACATCGCGCTGCGGCAGGCGCCGTTTCTATGGGGGCTGACCTGGATTCACGACCTGGCCCGGCCGGACCGGCTGATCTCCTGGGACCAACACCCGTTCACGGTGCCGTTTTTCGGGATGAAGGTGGTTTCCCTGAACGTGCTGCCATTGGTCATGGCGGTGGTGATGTTCTTGCAGCAGAAGCTCCAGCCTCAGCCGCCGAGCCTCACCGCCGAGCAGGCCTCGCAGCAGAAAATGATGCGATACATGTCCCTGGCGTTCTCGCTCTTTTTCTACTGGATGCCGAGCGGGTTGAACCTGTACATCCTGACCAGTTCCACGATCGCGATTTTCGAGAGCAAGATCATTCGCCAGCACATCAAGGACCACGAGGAGCGCGAGAAGGCCGGCAAGGTAATCGTCGACGCCAAGCCGACCCGGCAGGGGAAACAGAAGCAGAAGCAGGAGCCGTCGGCACAGGCGTCCAAGCCGGGCTGCCTGGGCAGCGTTTGGGCGAATTTGCAGGAAAAGGCGGAGGAAGTCCGACGGGAGGCCGAGCGCAAAGGGAAGAAGAAAGGGTGAGACGGAAATCCGAAATCCGAAATCCGAATGACGAATCAAATCCGAATGACGAATGACGAAATGTCTTCATTCGTCATTGGGTCATTCGGATTTGATTCGTCATTCGGATTTCGGATTTCGAATTTTTCTCCATGCTTGCGGACGACACCATCGCCGCCATCAGTTCCGCGACCGGGCGGGCCGCGCGGATGATCCTGCGCCTCAGCGGCCCCCAGACGTTTCCGATCGCCGCCGGTCTTGGAATCGCGGGCTCCGGCGGCGGGTCGGCCTTCCGGCGCGAGCTGCGCTTCGGCGACATTTCCTGCCCCGCATGGGTTTATCAATTCTATTCGCCGCGCAGTTACACGGGTGAAGACCTCGTGGAGTTGCACATTCCGGGCAATCCGCTGCTGGCGCGGATGCTGCTGGCGTGGCTGATGCAGCATGGATCGCGGCAGGCGGAGCCGGGCGAATTCACCGCCCGCGCATATTTCAATGGGAAACTCGATCTTTCCCAGGCGGAAGGCGTCGCCGCGACGATTTGGGCGCAAAACCAGCAGCATCTCGCCGCCGCCCGGCGGCTGATGGCCGGCGAACTGGCGCGCCGGCTTCGGCCGACCATGGACCTGCTCGCCGAATCGCTGGCGCTGATCGAAGCGGGGATCGATTTTTCCGAGGAGGGAATCGAATTCCTGAGCCGGCACGATGCCGCCGCCAGGCTCGACAAGGGGATTGGTCAACTCGAGGCCCTCGTGGCCGAGAGCGTGCGATTCGAGACGCTCACGCACGAGCCGACGATCGTGCTCGCCGGCCGGCCGAATGCCGGCAAGAGCACGTTGACCAACGCGCTGGCGGGAAAACATCGATCGATCGTCTCGCCCCAGCCCGGCACGACGCGGGATGCACTGTCGGTGGAGATCGTGCTGCCTCGCGGCGTCGCCCGGCTAATCGACGTTGCGGGGATCGAAGAATCAGGCCAACCCCCGCCATCCCCGCCGCTGCGCGACGTTCACGAGCAGATGGGGAATACGGCACATCGCGCCATCGAACGCGCGGACGTGCTCGTCCTGGTGCGCGATGCAACCGACGCCCGAGCGGACGTTCCGCTGCCCAGATCGCCGGATTTGCTGGTCGCATCCAAATCCGACCTGGTTGAAAACCATCCCATTTCAGGTGAATCCCTGTGGGTCAGTGCGGTGACCGGCGAGGGATTGGATGCGCTGCGCCAGAGCCTGGATCGCGTTGCGTTCGGCTCGGATTCCGTCGGCGCGAGCCTGGCGCTGAGCGGCCGGCATCTGCAAGCATTGGATGATGCGATCGGGGCGCTGAGCCGGGCCAAGGACGTGCCCGGTTCCCTGGAACTGTTGGCCGCCGAAATCCGCGCCGCGTTGGACGCGCTGGGCGGCATCCTCGGCGCCGTCACCCCCGATGACATCCTGGGCAGGATTTTCTCCAAATTCTGCATCGGGAAATGAGAGCGGGCAATTGGGATTAATGCAACGCTCAACACTCAACACTCAACGCTCAACGTTGAAGTGGGGAAGGTCACATCTTTTCCCTTACTTCAATGTTGAGCGTTGAGTGTTGAGTGTTGAGCGTTGCATTAGCCGACCTGGTGACGGCCCTTGCATCCCGATTCCCCGCGAGCGACGATACTTGACGGTTTGATTGTCCGGGAAATTCATCGCGGAGGATTTATGCGGGTTCTGTTCACGTCTATTCTCGTCGTCCTGTTTGCGCCGATGGTCTGTCTTGGCCAGGCGCTGGCGGATCGTCTGCCGGGGGATGCGCAGATTTACATCGGCTGGAGCGGCGCGGATTCATTGGGGCCGGGGTTCGACCAGTCCCATCTGAAGGCCATCCTCGATGCCTCTCAGTTTTCGCAGTTCATACACGATTCGCTGCCGCAGTTGACCAACCGCGTCAGCGGGCTGGACCGGCAATTTTCCGAGCTGGTTCGGCAAGTGGTGGATCTCCTGAGCGCGGCGGCGGAACACCCGACGGCGATCTATTTCGGCGGGCTGGGCGCGGCCAACGCCGGGGGGCCGCCGATTCCGCAACTGGCCATCCTCTGCGACGGCGGAGCGGATGCGCCGAAAATCGAACAGCAGGTCCGACGATTGCTTGAACAGGCCCAAGGCCCCGTCCTCAATGTGCGAGTGATCGGCACGCTTGTGGTTCTCAGCGATTTCGCCTTTCCCGAACACATCGATAGTCCGTTGTCGCAAAACGCCGGCTTCCAGGCGGCGATGTCGCAGCTTGGCAAGGACCCGGTGCTGGCAATGTACGTGGACGGCACGGCAACGGTGGCGACGATCGACGCGGCGATCCAGCAACTTGCCCCGCCTCAGGCGCAGCAACTGTGGCCCCAGATTCGCGACGCCCTTGGCTTGCCTGGCCTGAAGGCGGCGGCGATGACGGCGGGGTTTGATGGGAAGAATTGGTCCGAGCAGGCCATGGTGGCCGCGCCGTCGCCGCGCAAGGGGTTGTTGACCTTGGCCGATGCCGCGCCGCTGGCACCGGAGATATTCAAGCTGATCCCGGATAGCTCGACGATGGCCGGGGCGGGAAGCTGCGACTTCGACGCCCTGTTCACGCAGATCGATCACGCCGTCGTTCAGTTCACCCCGGATCAGGGCGGCCAGTTCCACCAGATTCTGGCGCAGGTGAATCGGACGCTGGGTCTGGACGTTCAAAGGGATTTCCTGGCGGCACTGGGCGCGCAATGGGGATATTACGTTGATCCCGCCACGGCTGGAAACGGATTGTTGGGATGCACAATCGTCAACCGCCCGCGAAACGCCGACCAATTGCAGACCTCGCTCAACACGCTGGAGTCCTTGGCGAACAACATGATCCGCCAGGCCATTCAGCACGGGCAGGGAGGCGGCGGGGGACAACTGACGATTCATGTCGAATTCCGGCAATTGACCAGCAACGGAACGAGCGTTCATTATCTGGCCACGCCGCTGATTTCGCCCTCGTGGGCAATCAAGGATGGGACACTGTACATCGGCCTTTATCCGCAGATGGTGGTATCGGCCGTGAATCGGCCGGCGGATGCCAAGTCGATTCTGGACAACCCCGATTTCCAAGCGGTGATCCAGAAGCTCAACGCCCCGGCGTCATATTCCAGCTTCAGTTTCATCGACTTGCCCAAGACGATGCCCAACGGCTACCAGGGTTGCCTAGCCTTGAGCCGGCTCTATTTTGGGCTGGGAGATCTTTTCGGCGCGCAATCCCCGCCGCTGATGATGCCCCCGCTGGACAAGATTATGGCCGAGACTGAACCGGCCGGCTGTGTCAGTTGGAGCGATGACGCGGGATTCTATTTCAAGTCGATCGAGCCGTTTCCGGGCGCCAGCGCCATCGGATCGGCCGATAGCCTCACAGCCATGGGCGTGGGAAATACCGCGATGTTGACCAGCGTGATGCTACCAGCCCTCAACCGCGCCCGCGAAACCGCCAATCGCGTGAAATGCGCCAGCAATATGCGGCAGATCGGCCAGTGGATTGTGATATATGCCGATACTCACCAGGGCAATTATCCGCCGGACCTGGGGACGCTTGTAAAAACAGGACCTCTGACAGCCATGGTTTTCGTCTGTCCAAGCGCCAACACGCGGCCGCCTGGGCAAATGACGGTCGATCAGTCGGCCGATTGGATCAACACGAATTCCGATTACATCTACATCGGCGCGAACCTGAAAACGGGCGCCGATCCTTCAATCGTCGTTTGCTACGAAAAGGACGACGACCACGGCGGCGATGGGATGAACCTGCTGTTTGCCGATGGGCACGTGGAATTCATGCAGTTGGAAGCGGCCCATCAGGCGATCAACAACAGCATCAACCGCAGGTGATCGCCGCTTCGAATAAAAAACTGACACAGAGGACACAGAGAGCACAGAGGGATACTGAATTTACGGCTTTGTCTCTGTGTCCTCTGTGATCTCTGTGCTCTCTGTGGTTTCTTGTTAGGTGCGCGATGTTCGGCTCCCATCTTTCCATCTCCGGCGGCCTGCACAACGCGCTACTGGAAGCGGAAGGGCTGCAATGCCAAACCGTCCAGATTTTCACCAAGAACCAGCAGCAATGGAAATGCAAACCGCTGGCCACCGACGCGGTCGAGCTTTGGAAAACCCACTGCAATCGCCTGGGCTTCACCCGAACCGTCAGCCACGACAGCTACCTGATCAACCTGGCCTCTCCGGATGATCGGCTGTGGAACGCCAGCATCGCATTGTTCGTCGAGGAGATTTCGCGCTGCGAGGTTTTGGGAATTCCGTATCTGGTGACGCATCCCGGCGCGCACCTGGGCACGGGCGAGGCAGCCGGCCTGAAACGTGTGGCCAAAGCGCTGGACCGCGCGTACGCCAGCGTTAATGGGGCGAAAGTAACGACCTGTCTGGAAATCACCGCCGGCCAGGGAAGCTCGCTGGGCTATCGGCTGGAACATCTGGCCGAGATCATTTCCCATTCGCAAAATGCCCGCCGCCTGGCCGTATGCCTGGATACAGCCCATCTCTTCGCCGCCGGCTACGATTTCCGCGGCCGGCGCTACCCGGCTTTTCGCAAGCAAGTGGACAAAACCATCGGCCTGAAGCGCGTGAAGGTCCTGCACCTGAACGATTCCAAGAAGGACTTGGCAAGCCGGGTGGATCGGCACGATCACATCGGCCTGGGCAAGATCGGCAAAGCTGGCTTTATCCCCATCGTCCGCGATGAGGCCTTCGCCGAGGTTCCGAAAATCCTGGAGACGCCAAAAGAGAAACATCCTTCCGGGCGGACGTGGGATGAAGTGAATCTGGAAACATTGCGGGGGATGATTAAGTGAGTTTACAAATGCCGGCGCGGCCGATCGCGCCATGGTTTTTGCGACGGATCAGTAGTAAAATAGGAGCCACGAGGACCGGATCATTGGAACAGGCTTTTTTGAAGGCTTCGCACCTGCCCCGGGCTGCCCAGCAACAGTTGGCCACGCAAATGCTCCAGGACATCGAGGGCGAGCTGAAATGGGACCAGACCCTGGCGGACTCCCAGAAACTCCTGGAAAAAATGGCGCGTAAGGCCCGCATTGCCAAGCGCCGCGGAAAGACGGTTCGCAAGGGCTTCGACGAATTGTGAAATCCGCGAACTGAAGGGGACACGACCCTTAATATTAAGGGTCGTGTCCCCTTCAGTTGAAGTGAATCTGGAAACTCTGCGGGCGATGTTGAGGTGAATTCGTGAATGCTCGCCGTTCAGCCGATATTGACTGAGTACCGCCTGTGCTTTCGGGCCGATTCTGTGCTAAAATTAGACTGAGAGGCGATCTACAATGACTTTGATCATCGACCTAAACGCAGAAGCGGAATCGAGACTTAAAATGGCGGCGACGCGCCAGGGAATTAAGCCGGAGTTGTACGCGAAACAGATCATCGAAGAACACCTTCCCACGACCGACCATGCCGGGACCGACCAAGCCACGCTTGACTTGTTTGCCCGTTGGGATGCGGAAGATGCCACGACGGACGCGGAGGAAATCGCTTCACGCCGCAAGGAATTAGACGATTTCAAGCGGGCCATTAATGAGAACCGCCTGCAAACCGAGGGGCCGGATTCAAGAAAGATTTATCCGTGAGCCTGGTTATCGCGCTAGACGCTGGACCGTTAGGCCTTCTTACTCACCGCAAAGATAACAAAGAGGCGGAAGCGTGCCGCAAATGGCTCGCATCGCATATCGCTGCCGGCTCACAAATCGTTGTGCCGGCAATTGCCGACTATGAGGTCCGACGAGAACTCATTCGCGCGGGGAAATCGAGAGGGATTTCCCGCTTGGACGAATTTCTTCGCGCAACTCCGGACAGGTATTTGCCACCCACTGCCGATGCGTTCCAGAAAGCGGCTGAGCTTTGGGCCAAAGTTCGAAAAGAGGGACAGCCGACGGCCGGGCACGAGGCGTTGGACGCCGATGTCCTACTTGCCGCTCAACTTCTCACCTCTAAGTTTGCGAGGGAAAGGCTTGTCGTGGCCACGACGAATCCCAAGCACATCGCCAGATTTCTGGACGCTCGGGAATGGCAATCGATTTAGGCTCGCCGCAGTCATACTTTTCGTCCTCGGCCACTTTTCATTAAACTGGTTGTATGCCAAGCGCCATCGAGCAGAAGATCGAGAAGCTCCGCCAGGAACTGGAGCGGCACAACTATCTTTATTACCAGGGCAAGCCCCAGATCAGCGATCGGGAATTCGACGCGATGATGCGC
>JBEKIV010000099.1:0-14383 GCA_050011595.1 Tepidisphaeraceae bacterium | reverse complement strand
AGCGGTGGAGATCAACGCGCTGTGGCACCACGCGCTGCGGCTGATCGGCGACAACGTCCGCGCCGACCGCGTCGCCCAGAGCTTTCGCAAGCGGTTTTGGTTGAGTCCCTTCCGCGGCTTGGCGGACGTGGTGGATGGCCAAAGGCGGGATTTGGCCATGCGGCCCAATCAGATCTTCGCCGTCAGTCTCGCCAACAGCCCGCTCTCGCGGCCCCAGCAGGAGGCGGTCGTCGAGGCCGTTCGCCGCGAATTACTCACCCCCGTGGGATTGCGCACCCTGGCCCCGAGCGATCCCAACTATCACGGCCGCTATTTCGGGACGCAAATGCAGCGCGATGCGGCTTACCACACCGGAACCGTCTGGCCCTGGCTGATCGGCGCCTTTCTGGACGCCCATCTGAAAGTTCACGATCGCTCCGAAAGCGCGATCGCGCAGGCCAGGCAATGGCTCCAGCCGCTGCTGGACACCATGCAACACGGCTGCATCGGCCAGATCGCCGAAATTTTCGAAGGCGATGACCCCCATCGTCCCGTCGGTTGCTTCGCCCAGGCCTGGAGCGTCGCCGAAGCCCTGAGGCTGGCGATGGAACTGGGGATGTGATGGACAGGACAAGGAAACTCGAAATTCGAAATTCGAATGACGAATCAAACTCGAATGACCAAAATTCGAAACGATCTTGGTTTCGTCATTCGAATTTCGAATTTGATTCGTCATTCGAATTTCGAATTTCGAATTTGGCGCACATCCGTCCCGGATTCACGGACCCTGATTTCGGTACACCACCCGTGACTCTGGCGACCCCCCCACCGTTCGCCCCCCCGCCGCCGGCATCGCTGGCGGGCAGGCTGCGGATGTTCGCCAATGACATCAAGATTCATCACACGGTTTTCGCCATGCCCTGGGCGATCCTCAGCGCCGCGCTGGCGGGGCGGACGTTCCCCGGCTCGCTGACCGTGGCAAAGATTTTACTGATCCTCGCCTGCATGGTGACCGCGCGCACGGCCGCCATGGCTGCCAATCGACTCATCGACGCGGACCTGGATGCGAAAAATGCGCGCACGGCCCGGCGAGCGCTGCCTTCCGGAGGGCTGTCGCGCGGGTTTGTCGCGGCGATGCTGATGCTGTGCTGCGCCGGATTCGTCGCGGCGACGGCGGGTTTTTTGCTCTTGTATCGCAATCCCTGGCCGTTCGTCTTTTCCCTGCCGATCCTGGCTTACCTGTGCGGTTATCCGTACATGAAACGATTCACTCGGCTATGCCATTATTATCTGGGGATCGCGCTGGCGCTGGCGCCGGTGTGTGCGTGGGTGGCCGTCGCCGGGCGAATCGATTGGCCGCCGGCGGTGATGTTCGTCATCGTCGCGGCGTGGACGGCGGGGTTCGACATCATCTATGCCTGCCAGGATTACGCCAGCGATATTTCAACCGGCGTTGTTTCCGTGCCGGCGAAAATGGGAATTTCCGGCGCACTTGGGATCAGCCGGGCCACGCATCTGCTGGCGGCCGTCATGCTGATCGTTCTGGGCCGGATCGTGCCGCAGTTTGGAATTTTTTACGACATCGGCGCGGCCGCGGCCATCCTGCTGCTCATTGTGGAACAGAGCCTTGTGAAACCCAACGATCTTTCCAAGGTGAATCTTTCATTTTTCACGATCAATGGGGTCATTAGCATTTTGCTGGCAACATTGGGAATTTTGGATTTGATTCGCTGATTTGGCACGCTCCAATTGCAATGCGTTTGGCAAAGCTGGTTGCCGAGCAAACGCGATCCTATACTGACCGTGGATGAACCGGGATTTACACGTGACTGATGTGGCTCTGCGGCCCATCGCGGAGAAATTGGCGGCGGGCCGGCGGCTCTCGATCGAAGACGGCGCGGCGCTTTATGCCAGCGGCGATCTTCACGGCATCGGCCGGCTGGCGAATTTCGTGCGGGAAAAACTGCACGGAGACAAGACGTTTTACAACCGCAATCGCCATATCAACTACACCAACGTCTGCGCCCTATCCTGCAAGTTCTGCTCTTTCTATCGCAAGCGCGGCGAGGAAGGGGCGTATGAGATGCCGGTGGAGCAGGTGATCGCCACGGCCGTCCGTGCGGCCGAGGCGGGGGCCACCGAAGTACACATCGTCGGCGGGCTGCACCCGTGGTTGAAGTTTGATTATTACCTGCAAATGCTGAACGGCATTCGGCGCGCTTGTCCGCAATTGCACGTCAAGGCGTTCACGGCGATTGAGATCATTCACCTGAGCCGGGTGGCGCGGCTGAGCGTTCGGGAAGTGCTGATCGCACTGCGCGACGCGGGCCTGGGGAGCTTGCCGGGCGGCGGGGCCGAGATTTTCGACGATCGCGTCCACGACGAGGTTTTCAAGGGCAAAGTCCGAGAAGACCGGTGGTTCGACGTGCATCGCACGGCGCACGAACTGGGGATTTATACCAACGCGACCATGCTCTATGGCCACGTGGAAACGCCCGCCCAACGCATCGGCCACATGGTGAAATTGCGGCAGCTTCAGGACCAATCGCTGGCGGCTTGCCCGGCATCGTTCAACTGCGTGATCCCCCTGAGCTTCATTCCCGAAAACAGCGAACTGGGCTTTTTGCCGGGGCCGACGGGACTCACAGATCTCAAAACCCTGGCGATCGCCCGGCTCATGATCGACAATATCGCGCATATCAAGGCGTTCTGGATCATGCAGAGCGTGGGGCTTTCGCAGTTGGCGCTGAGCTGGGGCTGCGACGATCTGGACGGAACCGTCGTCTGGTACGACATTACCAAGCGCCAGGGGGACGGCGTTCACCAGGAACTGAACGTCGAGGAGATCAAGCGGCTCATTCGCGAAGCCGGCAGAATTCCCGTGGAGCGCGATACGCTCTACCGGCCGGTCATTCGCGACGATGCGGGAATGGCGATGGCCGGGGTTGTTTAATCGTTTTCAGTCCACAACTCTGGATCTACGTCACAGGCCTGGTCATGAAATTACCTGGCGGCGCGCCGCCGGCGTGAGAGCAAGCCAATCGCACCAACGGAAAGCAGGGCCGCCGATGTTGGCTCGGGCACCACCACGAACTCCACGCTGACATCAGCCTGGCCGTTACTGCCCGGTGTCACCTGCGCTTCCACGCCGAAGTAGGCGTGTTCCGAGCCGGGAGCATCCGCGCCGGGCAAATCCTGTTCGTCGGAATAGTTCAGTTCAAATTCCGTGTAAAAGGAGCCGGGATTGGTCGTGTCCACGTAGACCTGCCAAGAGGGGCTGTCGGCGGGATCCTCGGGAGGCAGATCGGTAATAGGTGCGATATTGGTGGTGATTTCCGGATCGCCGATGGCGGTAACGCTGTCGATATCCAGGCCAGCCGTTGGTTCCGCCGGGTCGCCAATAACATTAGGCACCGCCGCTGCAACGGTGTCCCCAAAACCCGGGGCAGCGGAAGTTTCGGGGCTGATGGATGGAGCCTCCGCCACTTCCTGCGCGGGAATGGGCGCTTCGGACAATCTATAAGCGGTGTTGCCGTTGAGGTAAAACGCGGGTACAGCATGGGCAACGACATTCACAACCCCGGTAACGCTCCGGGAGGGTATGAGGGCGCCGGGAGCGCTGACGGTTGCGGTCAGAGTGTTCGGCCCCAACGGCATTCCCGTCGTAGGGTACGGAATCGCCCACTCGGTATAGTTGACGCCGCCGTCGGCGACCTGTGTTTCAACGGGTGAAGACGGGCCCTGCCCACCGGCATTACTGCCGTAGATGGTGTAACTTAGCGTCGCGGAGCCCGTGCTCGCGTCGTTATACACATTTTCAGAGCAGATGACATCAAACCCAGTTAGGACCTCGGGGGGGCCGTAAAGGTATGACATACCGATCTGCGCCAGACCTTGCTGCGAAGCTGGCGGCGCTAACTGAGACGGCGTTGGCGGCTGCGCTGTGGTCGGTGGGGTGGTAGTAGCCGGTGTCGGCTGCTCCGGTGGTGGCTCGGGCAACGCTTGGCCGCGTGCTGGAACCCGTACAAATAACACGACAAAGCCGCTCATCGCGAAGATGCGCAATAACATAACTGCCTCCGTTGTATTGAAGAGGATTCTCGAGTCTCAAATGGGTCAGGTATCCGTTCCCGAGACCCAAAAGGGATTAACTCAATGGATACTGACCAGGGTCAACTATGAATTGAATCCTAACAAACCAGCGAACCCCAAGCAAACAAATAGCATCATAATAACTCTCGTTTGCGCGATGATTTTCCAGCATATTCTCAAAGGAACGGACCTTTGAGCAGCATACCGGAATAATTGGTGTCATCCGAATTGCGTTAATGACACCCTGTTTTGCGACACGCGTACCATCTTCGCTAGACAGCAATTATTGGGAGGGGAAAGAGCACCTATGACCCCCTTTTTCAAATCCCGGGAAATGAATTTCGAGAACATCGATCGGCTCATTCGCGAAGCGGGGAAAATTCCGGTGGAACGGGACACGCTTTACCGTCAGGTGAGGCCGGATCAGCACAACCGGGTGCTGCTCGGGGCCAGCGCATAGCGCACGGGTCGCACCGTTACTAGTGTGCGTAGTTGAGACCTCTGTAATCGCCCGAGGGATCACCCTGATATTTCTGAGGGATATAGCCTTTACCTCGAAACGGAAGCTCTCCGGGCAGACTTTGGTAATCCTGGCCTTGTGTGGCGAGCCATTGGCTGTCGGCCCTGATTTCCATGCGGAGACAATCGTACATGAGCCCATCGGTGGGTTTGGGCCCATCGACGCGAAGGAGCAGGACGTTGTCTCCGAGCCGAATATCGTCCAGCGGAAACCCATAGAGGATATCACAGTAAAAACCGCGAACCTGGTCATGGGCAATGTCGTCCACCAGCACGGCGCCTGGCGGGCGGGAGATTGGCGGATTCGGCAGGAACGGGTGGTGAGAAATATCATTGCCGTTGAGAGCGACGCTCAAACGGGCGGCGGCGCTTCCGCCGGCCAGCGCAACGTGGAGGAATCCGTAGCCGCCTTGCGAAACAAACCCCAGCGGGAAATGAATGGCCCAGGTCGAGCCGGGAAACTGGGCATAATTCCAATCCTTGTGTGGATCGCCCTTGCCGATGAGATATTTCACACCCGCCGGGAATTCTTTTGGATTGAGGGTCCATTGCCCCCAGCGCGTGGCATCATTCCCGTGACGGAATTCGGCGGCGCTGCGATCGGGATACCCCAGTTGCCAGACAAACTGTCCATAGTACCCCGGCTTCCAGACGACCTTGCCGAGATCACGGTTCTGGCCGGGCTCCAACCGAACGCCGGCGGCCCAGGATTCGCCGATTTGGCCGTCGCCATAGGCGTGAAAGGTGTAGGTTCCAGGAAGCACGTTGGCGAATGAGAACGTTCCGTCGTCGCCGGCGCGAATCCAATACTGGTCGTCAAAAAAATTCGTCTGCCAATCCTGGTCCGAGCTTAGGCCGATCATGGCCCCGTGCAGTTGTTTCAGCGCCTGGGGCTGCGTCGTCGGCACATCGGCGGGGATCGGCGCTTGCGAGCCATATAAGTCTTGCAAGACGGAAGCGGATGATGGAGCAGCAGGCTGGCGGGGAACGGGGAGGAATGGAGTTTGGGAAGCGGATGATGGAGCAGCAGGCGGAGAGGTCGGGTACGTATTGCTGGCCAGCGGCGGTTGGTTCAGAACGATCCGTCCGCAAACGGCGGCGAGTTTCTGAGTTGGAATCGCTTCATCTGGGGCCGCCCAGGCGTAGGGCCATTGGCCTGTCTCCTTTTTTGCCTGAACCTGTGCATCCTGAAACGAACCCTGATTGCAATACAGCAAAAATGGCCCAATGACGTGCGACCAGGATTCGCCGCGATCCACCGAAATGCCTGCCTGCGGCATCGGCTCGCCGCCCCACCGATTCATCAGGGTTGGAACCCCATCCGAGGAATCAAGCCAACCCGTGGGTTCGATCACGTTGCCGCCCCTGCTGAGATAGTTGCAGGATGGATTGACGATCCAAAGACCCACGCCGGCGTGCGTGCCGGAAAAACCGTAGACGGGCGTCTCCATTTGCGTTGCGGCGTCATCCCAAGCGCAGATCAGCTGCCCGGCGAATTTTCCGCTCACCATCCGCCGCGCCTGCGTGGACGCAACGGGTTTGGCGGCGATCCAGTCTTTCGCCAAAGGAATGGCGTGGGCGCGGGTTTTGCTCACCGTCAAATAGTCGAATAGCTTCGGATTCAGCCGCAATTGAAAGCCGCCGCTGGCAACGCGCGCCGGCGGGAAATTTGCCGGATGACTCAAAATCTGGCACGCGTACAGCCCGCGATCTCCCCGTCCGAGCGAATAGCGGTCGTCAATTGCCAAGCTTCCGCCGGCCCGGATCGAGACTTCGCCGCGATCCCCTTGATTGCCGGATGGATCGATCACAATGCGGTCCGTGACGGCATTGGCGGTCAGCGTGTTGAACCAGCTTCCCGGCGCCCGCAGATCGGCATCAGCTAGTAGTTCTTGACCCTGGAATCGCAGCGCAAGAATCTCGCCCGAAGCCTTGGAGATCGTTGCGACCACATGGCCGTTGTCGAGGGCGTACAGGTTGGAATTCTGATAGATGACAACCGGAGGATCCGAGTCCACCGGCGCCCCTCGGGCTGTGAGATGCAACCCCAACGTCATCCAGGCCAGCACAGCCGCGGCCGCCGCGTACCTCATGACCGTCCTCCCAGAAGGCCCCGCTCCGCCGTCTAACGCGATATTCCAGCTTAAAAACCGCAGAATATAAAAATCGGATCAAATCAAATGTCTATCGCGCGGGATGGGCGACTTCTTTGAGAGATGATTCCGAACCTTCGCAAAGAGCTTTGCCGTTGTTGTCTTGGTTGCCGTTATTTTCGTGGTCACGGAGCATGCGATCGCGGATTCGGCACATCACCTTGTCGACCACGGCGGGGATGGCCGTCGCGATGGTCAGCGAAAGGCGGGAGAAAGGTTTTGGCCACAATTCGCGGCAGGGCCGCTCGATGGCTCGCACCATCCGCGCCGCCACGATCTGGGGAGTCTGTTTGCTGCCCTGGGCGAGGGCGGCGGGACTCATGCCGCTGCGGTCGGTTGCCGTGGAAAAGAATTCCGTTTCACACAGCACGGGGTGAACGCTGGTGACGGCGATGCCGAGCGGCTTCAATTCGATGCGAAGACCCTCGGCCAGGCTCAGTTGCGCCGCCTTGGTTGCGGCGTAGGTGGTGAAATACGGCAATCCGCGCCGGGCGCACGCGCTGGAAACGATCATGAGCTGCCCGCGATAGCCATCCCGGCATTCCTGCCGTTTCATGATGGGGATCGCCCTGCGGCAACATTCGATGGTCCCGAAAAGATTGGTGTCGAAAATCTGGCGGACGTCTTGTTCGCTCATCGCGTCAAAAGCGCGCGCCAAGCCGTAGCCGGCGTTGCACACGACCGTGTCGATGCGGCCAAATTTCTCCAGCGCCGTGGCGATGATGCGGTCGCAGTCTTGCGGGCAGGAGACATCCGTCGCCAGACAATAATGTTCACCGGGCAATCCCCGGGCGAGTTCCTGAAGCCGGTCGAGACGGCGGGCTCCAAGAACCAGCCGGCTGCCACGGGCGGCCAGATCGGTGGCCAACGCCCGTCCAATGCCGGAGCTGGCTCCCGTAATCACCGTGACCATGTCCCGCAGGGGTCGGCGCATAGTACGAGATTATATTGTAACGCCAAATGCGGTTCATAGGGATTGCCGATTTTTCCAAAATCCGCGAGGATAGGAATTCCAGAACGAATCAGGCATGTTTACCGGGATTATTGAAAAAATCGCGACCGTGGCGGAAGTGACCGACGGTCCGGGTTTGAGGCGGCTGATCCTGGCGACGGATTTTCAGAATCTCCAGCCGGGCCAAAGCATTGCCGTCAACGGCTGCTGCCTGACCCTCGCACAAATATCGCCGCAAGGAGCTGGTTTCGACATTATTAGGGAATCTTTAGATAAAACCAATCTGGGGCTGGTTCAAGCGGGGGACGCCGTGAACGTCGAGCGGTCGCTCACGGCAGGGGACCGGATTGACGGCCATTTCGTGCAGGGACACGTCGATGGCCGGGCCATGCTGGTCGATATCGTTGCCGGCCCTGAAGAATCCAGACTGACCCTCCAGGCCCCCGCCGCCCTGGCCAAATATATTGTCCCAAAGGGTTCGGTGGCGATCGACGGGGTCAGCCTGACGGTCGCGGCCGTCCGGGGAAGCGTTTTTGAGGTGGCGCTGATTCCCACGACGTTGCGGTTGACCACCCTGGGAAGGAAAGGCAAGGGTTGGCCGTTCAATCTGGAGACCGACATTCTCAGCAAAACGGTGGTATCGTGGCTGGAACGCAGGGAGATGAAATGAACCCGCTACGCGAACTGCACGTCCAGGCCGAGGCGGAATTTCAGCCCTATGGGGACGTGGAAATCGTCTGCACGTTCGGCGAGCCGCAGGCGGAGTATGCCGCGATCCGCAAGGGTTGCGCCATGATGGACCTGCCGCAGCGCGGGATTTTGCGGGCAACCGGGTCGGATCGGATCAATTTTCTGAATCGGCTGCTGAGCAATCAATTGGCCATGAAGGACGGGAAAAACCCTCTGACGGCCGGGCGGGGCGTCTATTCGTTTCTGCTCAACGACAAGGGTCGAATCGTCGCCGACGTGAACGTCCTGGAACGAGGCGATTGCACCCTGCTGGAAACCGATGCGCGAAACGTCGCCAGGGTGAAGGAGATGCTGGAGAAGCACGTCTTTTCGGAGAAGGTGGCGTTTTCGAGCCTGATCGGCACAAGCCATCAGGTGGCGCTGCACGGCCCGGGGGCCGGGGAGGTTTTGCGGCGGCTTGGCGGCAACGGCGATGGGCTGGGACCGCTGAATTCGACGGTTGCCAGGCTCGACGCGGCCGAGGCCGTCATCTGGCGCGACGATCCCTGCGGAGTTGGTGGCTATTTCCTGATCGTTCCAACCGAATTGGCCGGGAAATTGTGGATGGGAATCCTGTCCGCCTTCGGGAGCGGGGAGCCGGGAAAACGGCAGGTCCGCCCGGCGGGCTGGGCCGTGTTCAACACGGCGCGGATTGAGGCGGGCCGGCCGCTGTTCGGAATCGACTTCGACGATTCGGTCCTGCCGGCCGAAACCGGTCAGCTCGATCGCGCCGTCAGCTTCACCAAGGGATGCTACCTGGGCCAGGAAATCGTCGCCCGCATGCACGCGCGCGATCAGGTGGCCCGGCAAATCGTCGGAATCCGAATGCAGGAAGACGCACTGCCGATCGCCGGGGCGCCGGTCATCGACAATGAAAAGAACCAGATCGGCGGAATCACCAGCAGCACGATCTCGCCCATCCTCTCCAATGCTTCAATTTGCCTGGGACTGGTCAAGAGTCCATTCGCCGCGGTTGGCACGCAACTGCAAATCGCCACCGAGGGGGCGTTCCGCCGCGGGACGGTTGTCGAGATTCCGTTCGTGAAAAGCCGGCCCGCCGGCTGATGGCCGATTTCAAAGGAGGAATCCCCATGCCCCATTCATCCTTTCGCGTCGAGCCGGGAAAGAAAGTCGATCTGTCGAAATGGCCCACGGACGATACCGGGCCGTTTAAAGACAAGTCCCAGGCCAAGGACACGATCAAGAAGTACGTCAACCGGCTGATCGAGCTGCAGGAGTTGCTCTATGCCTCGGCGAGCCATTCCGTGCTGATCGTGCTTCAGGCCATGGATACCGGAGGCAAGGACGGCGCGATCGAACACGTCTTCAGCGGAGTCAACCCGCAGGGCTGCAACGTCACCAGCTTCAAGGTCCCATCCCACGACGAGCTGGCACACGATTATCTCTGGAGATATCACCTGGCCTGTCCGAAGCGCGGGATGATGGAGATTTTCAATCGATCGCATTACGAAAGCGTGCTGGTCGAACGCGTCCACGAAATCGTCCCCAAGGACGTGTGGTCGCAACGCTTCGAGCAGATCAACGCGTTCGAGCGGATGCTGATCTCGGAGAAAACTCTCATTCTTAAATTTTTCCTTCACATCTCCAAGAAAGAGCAAAAAAAACGGTTGGACGCGCGGCTGGATGACAAGAGCAAACGCTGGAAGTTCAGCCCCGCCGACCTCGCCGAGCGCAAATACTGGGACGAATATACCCAAGCCTTCGAGGATGTCCTGCGGTATTGTTCAACCGACCAAGCGCCCTGGCACGTCGTGCCGTCCGATCACAAGTGGTTCAGAAACTGGGTGCTGTCGGACACCATCGTACGGGCGATGGAAAAACTGGACATGAAATATCCCCAGCCGCCGGAGGGGCTGGACAAGATCAAGATTCGGTGAGTGAAACCCCATTCGTTGAGTGAAACCGTTCACGCGGCCATTGCCGACGGCGGTCGGCGCAAACGCGCGGCCTGCTGCCGGGCGGTGCGCCAGAGCGATACGTCGCGGGAATCCTCTTCTTCCGACATCCAGGCGGCGTCTTGGGGAGTCGAGTCGGCGCCCCCGGTGTCCCGCAAACCTTCCTCTTCCTCGGGCGATATTTCCGGTGGCAGGTCGATGGGCTGAAACGTCAGAGCGGCCAGTTCCTGCTCGGTGACGACGTTTTCGGCCGCCGCCGAACGCACCGGCGTCTTGGAAAAGCCGCGACCCTCCAGGTCCACAAACAGAAATTGCCCGTCCACGTACGACTGAAACGATCCATCGGCGACGCCAGCTAAAATCTGTTCGATGCTGATGCCCCAGATTTCCGCGGCGACCGACGGGGCCACCCATGACGACATGCTCTCATCTCCTAACCGGCCTTTGGATTCAATCGGCCAAATGGAGCATCGACTGTAGTTTCGGTTACACACCGTCCGGTAAGTGCCGGAGCGCGCGCGGCGGCGTTGCATCAGACGAACAGGTAGACGTACGCGGCGAAAGTGACCGCGGCCAGGCCCGCGCTGGCGGCCAGACCCCACAGCCAACTTCCTCGCCGCACGGCAAGCGAAAAGGTGGCGATCGTCACGCCGGCCTGGGCTCCCAACATTCCGTAGAAAAATTCCCTGCTGCGCACGCGGTGCCGATCGGAGATGAAGCTTTGCCGCCGAACCTGGACCTCCAATAACTGGGCAACAACCTGGTTGTAGTGGGCCTCGCGCTGATAGCGATTGGAATTGAAATTCAAACCCGCGATGGCGACGGCGCTGGACAGTTGCGAGGATAATTCGTGCATAGATGCAATGGAATTCGCCGGCTCGATGGCGATGACTTCATCGGGCGCCCGGCGCGCCGCCCGCTCAAAAGCGCCCGCCTCGCGGGAAATCCCGGTACACGCCCGCTCGATCCGGGCACGGCCTGGGCTGATCTGCTCCACCGCCTTGTCGAAAGCCGCCGCGTTTTCGTTGGCAATCGCAATCGCCCCGTCGAGATCACCTTGGAAAATTTGCCCCGCCTGGCGTTCGAGATCAGCCTCGGGAACGCGTGAATCAACGGCCAGAACAGCGCCAATGATCTGCTGATTGCCAATCGGCTGCTCCTGGATATCGGGAATTTCTCCGCGCATGAAATCCGCCAGGTCGTCGGCCCCATCGGGCCGGGTTGTGCCGGCATCGATTTGCGAAACAAATGCGGCGGCCGCTTTCCAATGTTCGCTCAGCTCCGCGGAAACCTCCAAACGCAAGGGCATCGGATGCGGCAAAAGACTCATCGCGGCCCCCACGCGCAGCATTTCATCCGTCAGGCGCTTCGCCGTTTCCCGCAAATCTCGCGCGTCCGCGGGCGTCGGTTGAGAAATGCCGCGAAGAATCTCCACCGTGTTCCCGCACTGCTCCGCCCGAATTTTTTTGGCCTGAAAATAGCCCCATTGGTCCGACGCCTTGGATTGCATCTGCGCCGCAAGGGACCGGTAATATTGGGCTGAACTCATTTCGCTGGAAGAAAGCCCGGCCAACACCGTTGCCACAACCGTCAGGATAATGGGCGTAGAAACGAGGATGGTCTCCCAACGGGTCCGTTTGTGCTCCGGATCGTTTGCCAACGACGCGAACTGGGACGTCTTGGCCATGGCTATCTCAAATTTGCCGATCCCGGGCCGCGATATTCGCAAGACGACGTGCAGGTCTCGCGCACGATGATGCCCGACAGCTCGGGCAATGCCTGCTTCAAACGATCGTAAATCCAAGCCGCCAGGACCTCACTGGTCGGATTGCCCAGGCCTTCGATTTCGTTCAGATAATAGTGATCGAGCCGTTTGACGATCGGCTCGGCGGCCTTCTGAATATCGCCGTAATCGATGAGATACCCCTTGGCCGGATCGACTTCGCCTTCGACGACCACGTCGAAGTGATACGAATGCCCGTGGAGCCGGCGGCATTTGTGCCCGTCGGGAAACGACGGCAGGTCGTGGGCCGCCTCGAAATGAAAGGATTTGCTGAGACGCACGAACATCCGGCCCGCATCTTATGCGCCATCCGGTCATTGATCCAATCCGTCAATCCAGCCAATCCTTCTTCTTCAGCCGCTCCGGGACGTATTGCTCGGTGACGTAGCTGATGTCCTTGGTGATGAGCGATTCGACTTCCATCTTGAATCCGTTTGAAAGCATCTGCTGGATTTCCTTTTGCCAGGCCTTGTTCTCCTTGAACCACGGATAGTTGGCGATCTCGCCGGCACGCTTTTTGTCGTTTTCGTTCAACTCGATCTGCACGTCGTCCGTGAGCTTGCATTGAACGTAGTCCTTGGCGCGGATGCCGAGGAATTTGGCGTCGGGGATGGCCAATCGCTGGCTTTCGAACGCCAGGCTGATGGAGCCTTGCTTGATGACGCTGTAGATGTAATGCCCCCAGGGGTCGCAGTCGAGCAGGCAGATGATCGGCAGCTTCGCTTCGGCGCTGAAGCGCTGGAGAAGCCGGCGCACGCCGCGCGCGGAGGCTGCCCGCCGCCGTGGGTCAGAATGCAGTGGTTCGCCTCCCAGAACCGGTCCTCGTTGAAGCGGTTCCAGACCGTTCCTTTTTCGACGTGCAAAACGAAATCGGCATCGATCTTCTTGAATTGAATGACGTCCGATTCGGTGATGCTCGGGATCGCGTAGCCCCCGCTGCCCATTCGACGGCAATCGATCTCGTCGCCCTTGTCGACTACGGTGACGTTGCCGACCATCGCTCCCCGGTTTTCCGCAAACACGTGAAGCTCCTCGCGCAGCGAACCCAGGGCGACCTCCAAATCCTCCAGAATCCCGTCGGATTCATCCTGGGCGGCGAACGTCTTTTCTCCCTTGGCGCCCTGGATCGTATGAAGGCCCTTGTAGAACATTCCTCGAAGACTGAGCGTTTTCTCCGCGCCGATCAGTTCCTTGATGCTGTTGCCGTGCAGCACGGTCTGCATGAATTGCTTGGCCTGGTTCAGGTTGAAAAGCTCGCGGTTGGCCTTGGCATCGCCCATTTCCAGGATTCGGCGCCGCCTGTTCCAGACGGTGTTGGAGCGCGTGCGGGTGGGAATGGCGACAACAATTTCGCGGCCCTTGAACGCCGCCGTGGTTACGTCGTCGGCAAGGCCGACGATCTTATTCAGCGTCACCTTGTCGCGATCCTTGATTCGCTTGCTGATTCCGGCGGTGGATTTGGATTTTTGTTTGGCCATGATGTTTCGCGGATTTAGTGAGCCGCTTCCCAAAAAGCTACGAAGACCGTTTTTTCAAAGGTCCGTCCAAAGCGGCAATGAGCTTCGGCAGGTCGTTGCGAACGGTTTTGACCAATTCCGAGAGATCAATTCCCCAATAGACGTGGACGACGATATTTCTCATGCCGATGATTTCCGTCCAGGGAATTTTTGCCGACTGGCGCCTGCCCGCCTGACTCACGCGAGCGGCGGCCTCACCGATTTCCGTAAAACAATTCACAAGCGCCCTGGATCGCATCATGTCAGAACCAAGCTGGTTCGCGTCGCGTTTGCCCAACACTTCAATGGCGTCCAAGGCGGCGATTCGCATATGCTCAAGCCGACGACGGTCCTCAGGTGATATCCGTGGCTCATGCGACATATTGCAACCGTGCCGACGACAAAAGCCTGGGACGAAGCCGCTCCGGCACACCACCGAGCGTCGTCAGATGAACGGGTCGGCCCATCATCGTGACCAAATCGCTTTGCAGCCCGCCGAGTTTGAATAGGCCCATCGGACGCTTGCGATCTGTCTCGACGAGAACGTCGATGTCGCTGTCCGGACGAAAATCGGGGCGAAGGATTGAACCATACAACCACAGCCTGCGAACGCCGTAACGCTCGCAAACGGCGGTCAAATCGCGCGAAATAATCGGTGGTTTGGTATTCTTGTTTGCACGGTTCTTGATCCGCGCGGTTTTCTCAGATTGTGCTTGCTTCTTGGACATAGACATCGCTAATGCTCCAGATAACTTTTCGAGGCA
>JBEKIV010000098.1:0-13071 GCA_050011595.1 Tepidisphaeraceae bacterium | reverse complement strand
CAGTTTGAGATGGACCTGTGAGGGATCGACATCTGTCACAGCCGCCAGCATGACATAGAGTTCACCCCAGCGCAAGCGCAAGAATCTGCATTACGCGAACCCCGTGCCGAATGGCAGTGTCATTCTGCCTCATCACCCAGCCATGCCGCGTCACGAACCCGCTCCCCTCCTTTTCCACTGTCCACTATCCATTATCCACTGTCCACTTCTCTCACCAGAAACACCTGCACCAAGCCGGGGCCGTGGACGCCAGTGACCAGGGCGCCTTCGATGTCGGCGGTTTTGGAGGGGCCGGTAATGACCGTGACGTTCGGTGGACGCGGCTCGAGACGGATTTTTTCAAGGAGATCGATCAGGTCGGGAACGATTGTCGCCGGCTCGATGAGGGCGACGTGGATCGGGGGAACCAGCGAAATCGCTGAGCCGTGATCGGGATTGGGGCGAATGACCAGCGAGCCGGTTTCGGCGACGGCGGCGTAAACATCCGTGAGGCCGCAGTCCAAGTCGTAGGCAGAATCCAGCGTCGAGACATCCCAGCGATGAATGGACAGGCTGGCGTCTTCGAGAGATTTGGGGATTCCCAAACGATCCAGCAGCGGCGAGTTGGGGATGCCGATCTTGGCGCATCGGTGCAGGCGGAGAAACTCGATGAGGCTGGAGCGGATTTGATCGGCTGGGACTTGCTCGAATAGAAGATTCGCCTGGACGACGGATTTGGCGAAGAGATCGACGAGGTTCGCATCCTTGGCCGCCAGCCGGGCAATGGAATCGGGAATCTGCGGCGGCGTCGGCGGAATTTCCAGGGGCCGTGATCGGCCCAAGGCTTTGCGAACTTTTTCGATCATCGGGTCGGGCATTTCGTTCCTCATCGCGCTCCCGCGGCTAACCTGGCGGCTGGCGTGCAGGCGTAAACGGTGCGCGCGTTTTCCAGGTCAACGTGGACGACCGGCAACGGCACGCTGGCCGCGGTGAACAGATACGGCAACGCGCCGGCTTGTTCCAGTTGGCGGGCAAGGTCCGGCCAATTTTTGTCCGTCGCGGGATAGCAGGAGCGGTCAACGGCGAATTCAACGAGCTTGTTTTCCAGACGAGAACGTTCGTCCACCAGGAAAGCGGCATTGGCCGGCAGGCGAGCGGCGAACTGGCCGAGTTCGGCAAAGTCGGGGGTATTGGCGTTGATCTGAGTGACTTCGACGGCGACCTTGAAATAGCCGGGCGGGTGATCGCCCCTCCACCAGATCGCGGCGAGGAAGATGGCGGCGGCGCCGGCAAATCCCGCGGCGATGCGGCGGACTTTGGGGGAAAGCGCGATCGTGCTGAGGATCGCGCCCGCGGCCAGGGCCGCCAGGACGTGCCAGAGAACCCAAAGGTGTTGACGCATGATGACGGCGAATCCGGCGGGGATCCGCCCCCAGTTTTCGCCGCCCGTGGGGATTGAATCGTGATGAAGGAGGAGGATTGCCAGGAGCATGGAGGCGAGCCAGGTTCCCAGGGCGAGCCGGTCGCCGCGGAGGGCGCGGGAGATGAGGTTGCCGAACATGAGCCAGGCGGCGGGCCAGCCGATCAGGGTGGCGGTCATCGGTTTGGACGTGGCCAGCAGATGCGGGACCGAGACTGCGGCGGCCCAGGCAAGGATCAACCACAAGGCCAGCCGATTTTCCTGGCAGGCGCGGAGGAGGAAGACCGCGGCGGCGGCGATGATGGCGGGATAAAAGACGTGGAAAATGCTGATCCAATAGTAAAAGACCAACTGGTCCCAGGGTGCGGCCCAGTTCTCGACGTTCTCGTTCAAGTGGTGCAGGATTTGGAGGTTTTCGCGCGCGAATTCATGCGGGAAGCGGATGGCGGTCCACATGAGCCATGGGGTGATGGTCACGATCGTCGAGACAATCAGGGTGAGGATTCCCTTGCGGGGAAGGGCTCGCACTGCAACGATGGCCAGGACGGTAGTGATAAGGGCGGGGTAGGTTTTTGAGAGGAACGCCAGGCCTTGCGCGATGCCGCAGAGGATGAGGAAAACCCGGCGGCGTTTTTCATCGCCGCTCGATGGGGCCAGGGCGCGGATGAGAAAATAAATCGACAACTCGGTCCAGAAGAGCAGGGAAATATCGACGTGATCGCTGAAGACGTACCCGTGTACCAGCATGAGAATGACGGGATTGAAGGCCTGGAGCGTGGCGGCGACGAGGGCGGCTGTGCGATCCAGCAGTCGGCAGCCGATCAGATAGGTCAGCCAGGCGGCCAGGGTGGAAAGAATCGCCGATGGGAGGCGAAGGGCCAGGGTGTTGACGCCAAGCAGGAAGAAGGAAGCTGAAATCTGCCACAGGGCCATGGGGGGTTTGTGAAGCCAGACGTGGTTGTTGAGCCAATCGTCGCGGTCGTATGCCAGGAACGGACGATCGACGAGGGTCGGGGTAAACGGATGGATCAAGAAGTTTCTGGCGACGATGGCGTGGAAGACTTCGTCGAGCGGTTTGACGGCGGCGTGGTCGAGATGGTGGAGTTTCAGGGCCAGCGATCCGGCCAGGATCAGGATGAGGAAAGCGGCCGAGAGCCGGGAATTCACGCTCGATCCTTCCAGACTTGATGAAACGTCCGCCGTGCGGGGGCGGGCAGGTCGCGAACCCGGGTCCAGCCGGCCAGGAACCTCGGCAGGTTGCGAATCCAACCGGTCTTGTGAGCCCGCCGGCGAAGCTCGAATTTCTGCGCCGCGCCGATCAGGCGGTACATTGACGGGCTTTTCATCGCCCGCGCCCAGCTCTTGTAGATCAGCCGCTCCCAAGCGCCGCTGAGGCGCTGGCCGTGGATGTCTCGGCGGAGATTGATCAGAAGCCTGGGGATGTCGATCTTCACCGGGCAGGCTTCGTAGCAAGCGCCGCACAGGCTGCTGGCCTGCGGCAAATCCTTGAATTTGCCAAGACCCTGAAACAGCGGCGTGATCAGTGCGCCGATGGGGCCGGGATAAACGCTGCCGTAGGCGTGCCCGCCGATCTTGCGATAGACGGGACAGGCATTCAAACACGCGCCGCAGCGGATGCAGCGGAGGGTTTGGCGATATTCGCCATTGGCGAGGATTTCGGTCCGGCCGTTGTCGAGCAGAACCAGGTGGAATTGCTCCGGCCCGTCCTTCTCGCCGGCGCCGCGCGGGCCGCCGAAGATGCTGGTGTAAACGGTCATCGGCTGGCCGGTGGCGCTGCGGGCCAGGAGTTTGAGCATGACCCCCAGGTCGGCCAGGCGCGGAACGAGCTTTTCGATCCCGACAAGGCTGATCAGGACGCGCGGAGTGGTCACGGATTGCCGGACGTTGCCCTCGTTCTCGACGACGCAGACCTGACCCGTTTCGGCGATGAGGAAATTTCCGCCGGTGATCCCCAGATCGGCATGGCGGAATTTGTCCCGCAGAAAAGCCCTGGCCTGGGCGGTGAGCGTCGGCGGGTCTTCATTGTACGGTGTTCTGAAATACTCGCTGAAAAGCCTGGCGATCGACGCCCGATCCTTGTGCATGATCGGAGCAACCAGGTGGCTCGGCTTGTCGTGGCTGAGCTGGATGATGAACTCGCCCAGGTCCGTCTCGACCAGATCAAGCCCCGAGTCTTTGAGAAAATGCGCCAGCTCGATTTCCTCGCTGGCCATCGACTTGCTCTTGATGACGCGCGTGCAGCCGGATTCTTTGGCGATCTCGGCAATTATCCGCTTGGCGGCATCGCCGTCGTCGGCAAAGTGTACCTGCCCGCCGTTGCGCTGGACCGAAGATCGCAGTTGTTCGAGGTAGAAATCGAGATGGTCCAGGGCGTGCTGCTTGATCTGGCCGGCCAAGGACCGCAGGCCGTCGGCATCCGGCAGTTCCAGCATACGTTGCTGGCGGCCCTGGTATTGCCGCATGGTGTTGGCGCCGAGGGCGTTTTTGAGCCGTTCGTCGCCGGCGGCTTCAACGCTTAGGGTTTGGAAATCGAACGCTTCCGTGGCCGACGCCATGGCGCGATTGTAGCGGACGCTGCGCGAGATAGTAGAGCAATGGACAGTGGATAGTGGACAGTGGAAAATGAGGAAGGCGGTGAGCGCCGGGAGATTGCCAGGACATGGCGGAATGGACCACAGGCGATTCGCGGGGAATCGAGCCGCTTGGTTATGCGAGCGCCGGTCTTTATCGGCAGCATCCGCTGGTCACGGCTGTCGGGATCGTCAGCATCTGCGTCGGTTCTCTCGGTTTGCTGTTCGATTGCGTCTCTGAACACTCGGCCGTCGGCGAACTGCGGGCAGCAAACCAAGCGACGGCGCAGATGCAACAGTTGGCCGTGCGGCGCGCCCAGAGCTTGGCCGCCGGTATGAAGGCCGCGGCATCTCAGCCGACAGCATTTCGCGCCCTGACGCCGGCCGAGAATTCCGCCACGATTGACTACATCAATAAGGAACTGGATTCGCGGAACCACGATTCGCTCGATGAGGCACAGAGAAACGCGCTGGTCAAAATGCTTTCAAAGGACGGGCAGGGGCTGATCGATCCAGACGTACCGCTGGGTTCGCAAACGCCGGGCAGACTGCAAATGGTTCGGGCCTGGGCCAGCGGTAATCACTCCGTGCTGCTGGCCGCGAATCATGGAAGTCCGTACAACATCTATCGAACGCGCCTCGACGCGGCGGGAAATCAGACGGCCTACCCAACCATCGGCCTATCGAACTTCAGTTCGAACCCAATTCCCCCGCCGATGACGATCACGCCGCAGCAGAACCAACAAATCCTGCATGACCAGTACATTTCGGCGATGTTGTCGGCGATCATTTTCGGGATCAATGCGATATTGGCGATTATCCTGTTGGCAGCGGGCGTTGATTTGCTGAAATCGAATCCTCGTGGGATTCGACTGCACTGGGCGTACGCCGCGATCAAGCTTCCATTGAGCATTGCGGTAGGAACCTCCGTACTTACAACATATTTTGCAACGCAAATGCCGCTGGAGTTTCCGCTGGGCACGCCGCTGGCTCTTGTGGGATGTCTCTATCCGATCTCGCTGCTGATTGTCCTTCCCAGCGGGACTTTCCGGTCGCCAGCACACAATTCGGCGGCAGTTTCGCAGAGTTTCGGGTTCGGCGAATCACGTCCGTCGCTATTCACGGCCATCGGCATGATCAGCATCTGCGTCGGGTGTATCAACCTGCTGGTAGGCGGGTTCTATGAGATCGGCGCGTTCGGCGAGATGTCGAGGGCAAATTACGACCGGGCGGTCGAAGAGCAGCAACTGCGTTGGCAGGATCTGAAGCTCTCGCCATATCGGGCGCAAATGTATGATCGCGAATATCAGTCGGCGGAATTTGCGGCGATCGTTTTCCCGTTGGACCTTGTGCCGGGCCTGCTGTTGCTAATCGGGGCCTATCAGATCTTGAAATCGAAACCCCGCGGAATTATGACTCATCGGGTCTATGCGGTGCTGAAATTGATAACCGCGACCCTGGGCGCAATTGCGGTTTTCGCGAGCTTCGAAATCGAGGGTCCGATTCTGGTCCTTCCAAGCATCCTGGCTGTGATTTATCCCGTTGCATTGCTGATTGCGCTCCGGCATGAGAACCCGCGGATGGAAATCCGCGGGCTTTCGGCGGTGAATTGACCCACTGCCGCGGCTCGCCGGATCGGCCGCGCCCCGCGAGCGGGATTTATGGCGACAATCGCCGGAAGCAAACCCCACAGCGGCCACGAAGGCTTCGCCTTCCGCGCCGTGGGCGTTCGGGGCAGATGTTGGGGCGACCCTTCGATACGCGCGGCGTCGATAAGCTCGGTTCGGGGTTCGGCTTCGTTTATGGAATGGGCCGCTGAAGGAGTTTTAGGCGGAGGTCGCAGACCCTGGCGATGCGCTGGAAATCGCGGTCGAAGGTGACAAGCTCGGCTTGGTGGTGAATGGCCACCGACACGATCAGCAGGTCCAGCGATCCGGCGTCGATCCCCTTTTTGCGACAGCGTTGCCCCAAACCGGCGGCGCTGGACCACAGGTCGTCGGGCGTCGGCAAGAGCGGCATCGTTTGGAATTGTGCCTGGATTGCGGGAACTTCCTCGTCGGTGGCGTGGCGCAGGACCTCGTACTGGATCGGCTCGGCCAGCGCGGCCTGGGGCGACAAAATGTATGGGGCGATGAACAGCTTCACCGGGCGCGGCGAGCGGGAACGCATGAAGTCGATCCACAGGCTGCTGTCGATGAGCCAGGGCATTAGTCTCTCCAGGCGGCGGCGCGTTTTTTGGCGGCCTTGCGGTCGGCGGCGCGGCTGGCCTCGAAAGCGGGTAATTCCACGCCCCATTCACCGGAAATGAATCTCCGGGCGGTCTCCTCACGCCGCCTCATCATCAGGGCATCCACCACCAGCTTGCGAATGGCAGGCCCTTTCTTCCGTTCGCCCGTGAGGCGGCAGACGTCCTTCAGGTCGATATCTGACAATTCGACGGTCACTTTCATATAATTATTATCGGAAAGTATGATTTAGAAGTCAACTTATTCTTACTTTCTCGCTTCCTTCGCCATTTATTACACCTGACCACCCATCCGTTCGGATGCCCATGGCCTCGGCCATCAGTTCGGCGAGGTGTTTGACATCCGCGTTCACGCCGCGGCGATGGCACATTCCGGAGATGTTCATGGTGCAGCCGGCGTCGTTGCAGATGACCGTTTTGACGCCGGTTTGGGCGATGCAGTTGAACTTGTCTTCGACGATGGCGCCGCTGATGGCGGGGTATTTGATCGCGAAGGAGCCGCCGAAGCCGCAGCATTGATCGGTCTTTTCCATCGGCTTGAATTGGACGTTGCCAAGCTGGCGGAGAAGATGAACGGCTTCATCCTGTATGCCGAGGGCGCGGAGATGGCAGGTGTAGTGATAGGTGATCTCCTGGGGGGTGGGCAAGGAAAACTGATGGAGATCGACTTTCAGGACCTTGTCGAGGAATTCCACGAATTCGTAGGTCTTGGCGCCCAGATCGTTCATCGGCTTTTGCCAGTCGGGGTCGTCGTGCAGAAGCTCGTGGTATTGCTGGCGCACCATGGCGCAGCAGGAGGCGGAAGGGGTGACGACGTAGGGATAGGGCTGGAAGATGCGGATCATCCGCTTGGCAAGCTGGCGGGATTCGGAGGGAAAGCCGTTGTTGAAAAACGGCTGGCCGCAACAGGTCTGGGCCTGGGGGAAATACACCTGGCAGCCGAAATGCTCGAGGATTTTGGTGACGGCCACGCCGACGTGGGGATAAAACTGGTCGGTCAGACAGGTAATGAATAATGCGACGCGAGGCATCAATGGAGGATAACAGATGGTCCGGCGAATGGAAAAAACGTCCCCGGCTTTTTAAGGGCCGGGGGACGCTTGATTCGCGAGATGGGAATCCGTGGCTGACGCCACGGCGGCGTTCGATCAACTACCACCGAGGAGCTTGAGAACGTTGTCGGGTTGCGCGTTGGCCTGGGCCAAGACGGTGGTGGCCGCCTGCGACAGAATCTGGTCGCGGGTCAGGTTGGACGTTTCGGAGGCGAAGTCGGTGTTCATGATGGCGGACTCGGCGGCCGAGACGTTCTCGTAGGAGACGCCCAGACTGCTGACGGTCGACCCGATGGTGAAGGTCTGGAAGGCACCGAGCCGGCCGCGCAGGCTGCTCACCTGTCCGATCGCGCTGTTGAGAATGTTCTGGGCGGTGGAGAGGTTGTCGCTGGACAGGCTGTTGTTGCCGCCGCTGCCGATGGAGCTCAAGTACCCGTTGAAGGAATCGCCGAGATCGCCGGTGGAAACCGAGGAGACGCCGATGGAGGCCTTGTTGGTGGCATTGACCTCAGAGCCCAATTGGAAGGTGGCGCCGCCGCCGGTGACGTAGAACGTCGTGGAGGTGGGCTTGTCGTAATTGGTCGCCAGGTCGAGGCTAACGTCGAGGCTGGCGTTGCGGTAGCTGACGGCCAGGCCGTTCGCCTCCGCCGTCGCGCCGTTGATGGTGACGCCGGCATCGGCTCCGGAGGTCTTGGTGCCGCTGAAATTTGATTTCAGTTTTCCGGCGATCACCTGAATGCTGGTGAACTGTGCCGAGCCGTACTGCGTGGAGTTCACCCGCAGGGCGGTGCCGCTGACTTGCGCGGATAAGCCCGTCGAGTTCCTCACGCCGTTGATCGCGGTGGCGATCGAGCTGACGGTGGTGCCGGAAGCGAAGGACAACTGGGTGCTGCCGAGGTTGCCGGCGATTTGCAGGGTGACGGTGTTTCCGCTGATGGCGCCGCCCTGATAGGTCAGCTTGGCGGTCTTGGCGGAAGAAATCACCTGCACGGCGACGGCCACGTTGCCGCCGTCCGGCACCAGGGCGCTGTTGACCTGGAGGTTGGTCACCGCCGATCCCACGCTGCTGGTCGTGTAGGCCAGGTTGCCGTTGAGAAGCTGAGAGCCCTCGAACGACGTGGATTGGGAGATGCGGTTGATGGTGGAGAGAATGGAGTCCACCTGTAACTGATTGGCCGCGACCTCGTCGGAGCTGAGAGCCCCGGAGTTGGCGGCCTGGCCGATCAGGCCCTGCAACTGGATCAGAAGCGAGCTGACTTCGTTCAAACCGCCTTCGGCGGTCCCGATGACGTTGCCGGCAAGGCTGGCGTTGCTGATGGCGGTTTGGATGCCGGTCTGTTCCTGCTGGAGGCTCAATCCCGCGATCAAACCGGCGGGATTGTCGGCGCCACTGTTGATTTGCAAACCGGTACTGAGCCGTTCGAGGCTCGTGTTGAGACTTGTATTGTTTTGGGCTAGGGATCGCTGGGCAATCAGCGAACTGACGTTGGTGTTGATGACGCTCATGAATGTCTCTCCGTGACAATGTGCGGAAGGCAAAGCCTCCGCGGTTTGCGTGGAGCAGGATTCGCATCCGTGCGATCCACGTGCCGCTCCGTAAATGAGCGAGCAAAGTTCTTATGTCATCCCCTTGACAATTGAGCCGGCAATTTTGGGGGACGGTTAGCCGGCCGCCATTCCGTGGCTAAGTTTCGAGAGTCGTCGCTCCCGCATGTGAAGTCGCTGCGCTCCTTTCTCACGAACCATTCTTAGCGGTGCTTGGTCGCCTGCTCCCGAGGCTGGCAGCACCGCTGTTGCACGCGTTGAATAATCGACGTTCTCTGTGAGCATTCTTTCAGTTTCCTGCACATTATTTGTCCGAGTCGAGTTATAGGGCAATGCGCGACTCGACGGCGGCGGCGGCGAAAAAGGCGTTCGGCAGCCGGTCGTGCCCTATCCACGTCGCTTTTTATGGGACGAAGGAGGCTAAAAGAAATCCCCCGGCCGAGGAAGGCCGGGGGATGCTTGACTTGCGAGAAAAGGACCCCGTGGCTCCGCCGCGGTGATCACCGGACTATGTACCCAGGAGCTTCAGCACGTTGTCCGGCTGAGCATTGGCCTGGGAAAGAACCGTCGTGGCTGCCTGCGACAGAATCTGGTCGCGGGTCAGGTTGGACGTTTCCGCGGCAAAGTCGGTGTCCATGATGGCCGACTCCGCGGCCGACACGTTCTCATAGGCCACACCCAGGCTGCTCACCGTCGAGCCGATGGTGAAAGTCTGGAAAGCGCCCAGCCGGCCTCGCAAATTGCTCACCTGCGAGATCGCGCTGTTGAGAATGTTCTGAGCGGTCGAGAGGTTGTTGCTCGCCAGGCTGTTGGCTCCGCCGCTGCCGATGGAGCTCAAGTACCCGTTGAACGAATCGCCCAGATCTCCCGTCGAAACCGACGAGATGCCGATCGAGGCCTTGCCGTTCTCGGACACCTCAGATCCCAATTGGAACGTGGCGCCGCCACCAGTGACGTAGAACGTCGTGGAGGTGGGCTTGTCGTAATTGGTTGCGATGTTGAGGCTGACGTCGAGGTTGGCGTTGCGGTAGCTGACGGCCAGGCCGGTCGCCTCCGCCGTCGCGCCGTTGATGGTCACGCCGGCATCGGCTCCCGTGCTCTTGGTCGAGCTGAAATTTGATTTCAGCTTTCCGGCGATCACCTGAATGCTGGTGAACTGCGCCGAGCCGTACTGCGTGGAGTTCACTCGCAGGGCCGTGCCGCTCACTTGTGCGGACAAGCCCGTCGATGTCTTCACGCCGTTGATCGCCGTGGCGATCGAGCTGACGGAAGTGCCGGAGGCGAAGGACAACTGGGTGCTGCCGAGGTTTCCGGCGACTTGCAGGGTCACCGTGTTTCCGCTGATGGCGCCGCCCTGGTAGGTCAGCTTGGCGGTCTTGGCGGAAGAAACCACCTGCACCGCCACCGCCACCGTGCCGCCGTCCGGCACCAGGGCGCTGTTGATCTGCAGGTTGGTCACCGCGGATCCCACGCTGCTGGTCGTGTAGGCCAGGGTGCCGTTGAGAAGCTGAGAGCCCTCGAACGACGTGGATTGGGAGATGCGGTTGATGGTGGAAAGAATGGAGTCCACCTGCAACTGATTGGCCGCAACCTCGTCGGAGCTGAGAGCCCCGGAGTTGGCGGCCTGGCCGACCAGACCCTGCACCTGGGTCAGAAGCGAGCTGACTTCGTTCAAGCCGCCTTCGGCGGTTCCAATAACGTTGCCGGCAAGGCTGGCGTTACTGATGGCGGTCTGAATGCCGGTCTGTTCCTGCTGGAGGCTCAATCCCGCGATCAATCCGGCGGGATTATCGGCACCACTGTTGATCTGCAAACCCGTACTGAGCCGTTCCAGGCTCGTGTTCAAACTCGTATTGTTTTGCGCCAAGGATCGCTGGGCGATCAGCGAGTTGACGTTGGTATTAATGACGCTCATAACCTGTCTCTCCGTGACTAAAGGACCAATCCCTGAAAAAGTTTCGCTGGCAGGTCAGGGGAATCCCGCCAAAAAACAACGAGGCGATGCACCGCGGCCGTAGCTTGGCAGCGACGCCAAATCATCGGCGGAGGGGCTTCAGCGGTCCGCCATCAATGCCTCCTTTCTCGCAAGTCTGCCGCGCGTGAGGCACATCACAAAACTCCGCGCGACATAGGCGGCGTATCGACGGAGAGAACGGGGCACTTTAGTGGAACTGGGAAAAGTTTTCCGAAAGGATGGGGGCGGTCGGGCCGCCATGTCGGCTATGCGCCGCCCAGACAATTATATGACGTGAGGGTGCGATAACGCCGATTCGGCGCGGCTGCGCAAAAACGGACGGCCCGGCCAAGCCGGGTCGTCCGCGAAAATTTCACTTCGTCCATGCTTCAGAATCAATGACCCTGAAGCAGGGTCAGGACGGCCTGTGGGGTGTTGTTGGCGGTGGCCAGCACGCTGGTCCCCGCCTGCACCAGAATCTGCGCCCGGGTGAGGTTGGCGGTCTCGGCGGCGAAATCGGTGTCCTGAATATCGCTTTCGCTGGAGGTGACGTTTTCCAACGTGACCTGGAGGCTTGCCGAATTGGTCTCCAGGGTGTTCTTTTCAAACGCGCCCAGGCGTCCCTGCAATTCGGCGACCTGCTGAATGGCGGTTTGAACGATCTGACTGGCCTTCTCAGCCTGTCCGCCCACGATCGATGCGCTTCCACCCGTGACAATGTCGTTGAGGAATCCGACAGCATTATTCCCCAGCGCACTGGCGGCAACCGATGCAATGCCAATGCTGACTTGCTGCTGGCTATTGACCTGGCCACCAAGCTGGAAGAGCGCCCCGCCACCGGTAATGGCGAAGTCGGTCTTTCCGATGCCGAAGGTGTCGCTCAGCGTCATATCCAAATCGAGCGAGGAGGTGTTGAGCTTCAACTCAAGCCCGTTGCCAACGGTAAGCGCGCCGTTAATGGTGGCGACGACATCGGCGCCGACGGCGCGCTCCTTGTCGGCGCCCGTGGCGTCGGTGGTCTGGAATTTGCCGGTTTGAGCCTGGATCGACACGTAGCTGCTGGAACCGTACTCGGCGCTCTGGAAATTGATCCCAGAAGCGGCGTGGGCGGCGTTAATCAGGTTGGCGGTGACGCCGGTGCTGTCGGAGATGCCGTTCACGGCGAAGGCGATTGCCGAAGCCGTGGTGCCGCTGACGAACGAAAGAGTCTGGACGCCGTTGCTGCCGCCGATTTCGAGGGTCACGCTATTGCCGATGGCGCTGGTGCGGAACTGGAGATCGGCGAGCTTGGCGCTGCTGATCACGTTGACGTCAACGGGCATCGTCGCCTGGGTGCCGAGATTGGCCTGGGAAATGCTCAGCGCGCTGATGGCGCTGGTCGCCACGCCGCTGGTGATATAGCTCAGGCTGCCATCCAGCAGGTTCAGACCGGCGAAACTGGTGGTGCCGGCGATTCGCGTGATGCTTTGGACATCGGAATCGATCTGGAGCTGGTTGGCCTGCAATTCCTGAGAGGAGAGGGCGCCGGAGTTGGCGGATTCGACGACCAGCCCGTTGATGTCGTCCAGGAGAGAGTTCACCTCCGTCAGGGCGCCATCGGCCGTGGTGATGACGTTGGTGGCCTGGGAGCTGTTGTTGACCGCCTGCTGGAGACCGGTGATTTCGCTCTGGAGGTCCTGGCTGGCGATCAGACCGGCGGGATCGTCGGCGCCGCTGTTGATGCGGAGACCGGTGCTCAGCCGCTGCAACGACGTGCTGAGGGCGCTCTGCGAATTGGCCAGAGCGTTCTGGGCAATCAGCGACGAGACGTTTGTTACAATACTGGCCATATCAATCCTCCATGACTGTTTATGGTGAAACCGGGCGAGAGTTATTTCTTCTGTTTGTCGTCATCTGCGGAGGGCGAAGCCCTGTCCGCTGCGGAGGGCGAAGCCCTGTCCGCTGCGGAAGGCGAAGCCTTGTCCGCTTTGGAACCGATCTTTCCGAATCCCGAAAGATCCTCGGGTTTGACCTGGGCCGCGGCTTTGTTCTCGCGGCGGATGGCGTCGTAGACTTCCTTGCGGTGGACGCTGATCTCCTTTGGGGCGTTGATCCCCAGGCGTACTTTGTCGCCGCGGATGTCGACCACGGTGACCTCGACGTTGTCACCGATCATGATCGTCTCATCACGTTGACGGGACAGGACCAACATGTTCAGGCTCCTTCCTGCTCTGTTCGACCGCGCGGGCTTCTTGGTTTCGCCGCGGCGCGACGAACGTCACCCGAAACATCCCTGTTCCGGGCCC
>JBEKIV010000097.1:0-13083 GCA_050011595.1 Tepidisphaeraceae bacterium | reverse complement strand
ACTGGCCAATCTCCTCATGGATACCGGCGAAAGCCGCGCCGCACTCGCCTGCCTCAAGTGGCTCGTGGCCATGAACCCGCGCGAAGTCAGCGGCTGGCTCAACCTGGCCGTCGCACAATTCACCCGTGGACATTACAGCGAGGGAATCACCAGTTGCATGACCGCCCTGGCCAAGGATCCCGGAAACGTCACGGCCATGTACAACCTCGGCCTGGCGCACGAGCGGCTCGGCCAGCATACCGCCGCCATCGAATGGGTCCGGCGGGCCCGCCGCCGCGATTCCCGCGATATCGCCCTGCAACGCCTGGAATTCCGACTCCAAATCATCGGCCTCAAACGCCGCATCCAAACCTCCATCCGCCGCTACGCCCGCTTGATGAAGGTTTGGTAATCTTTTTAATTCACCAAATCGTGAACAGCAGCAATTGCATCAGCCAGGTTTGCATGAACGTCAGCGCCATCGTCCATTCGAGCAATCGCCGCTCCAAGCTCCCGCGGAGGGCAAAGCCCTCACCGCCGGCCCGGCCGATCCACGACGCGGCCGCCAAGAGTCCGACCGGCACGAAAAACAGCCAGATGCGCTCTGTTTCGTGCGTGAAAAGCCCGGCGAAGCTGAAGATCAGCACCGACGCCACCCCCGCCAGGTTGAAGCGATCCGCCGGCGTCCGCCCGAGCACCGAACGAACGGTTTGCTTCCACCAGAGCACGACCACCGGGAATCCCACGCCGATCAGGAACGCGATCAGGTTGCTGAAGCTGATGTCCAGATAGCGGGGAAAGGACAGGTGGGATGTCCGCATCGCGTAATGGTCGTAAAACCGCGACGCCCGGAAACACGCCAGATAATTGAATCCCGTCACCCCGTAAAGAATTGCCAGGCACAAAACGATCACGATAGCACAAACCGCAAACGAGCCGGCAACGGCTCCGAGTTGTTTGCGGTTTGGGGCAAGTTCCAGGATCGCGTAAAGGAACATCATGACACCGACACAGACCGTGACGTAGCTGAGCATCAGGCTCGCCGCCAGCACCATCCCCACGGCGATCGAATTGCCCATCCCCGGCTGGACGATCGCGCGATGCAGGAAATACGTCGACCACAGCATCGCCGCCAGGAACACTCCATCCATCGAGGTCGCTCCGAACAGCACCAGGCTCGGCGCCGCCGCGTACAGCGCCAGCGCTATCGACGCGGTTTGCCGCCCGGCCAAGCGGCGGACCAGCAGATAGAACGGCGCCACGGCCGTCGCGGTGATGAACACCGCCGACCATGCCGCCACGGCGATTCCCGGTCCCAGCGCCCGGGCTACGAAATACAAAATCAGCACCGCGCCCGGCGGATGCGTCCGCGTGTGAATGCTGTAGTGATACAGGTTCTGCACGTACCCGTGCAGGAATTGGCCGACTCCCCGCACCGCCGGAACGTCGCTGAAATATTCTGATCCCGGCCAATCGAACGGCTTCCAGATCGCCTTGGGGCTTCCGTCCATCATCGCGGTGGTGACGTTGATGGCAAACACGAAAACGAACGCCGCCGGCAACGCCAACGCCTCCGGAAACGACCTGGCAATCAATCGCTTGACCACCCCTGCCCAGCCGGCGAACGCCACGGCCGGCAGCGCCAGCAACACGCTTTGCCAACGAGTCCGCGTCGGCGGCAGCCGCAGCCACGAATACCACGGCGGCGCCGTGGACCGCCGCGCCGTCTCCGTTTGGAGCACCAGGATGATCGCGAGATATGCCGCCAACAGCACCACGCACGCCGCCACGCCTCGCCAATATTGGCCAAGCCCCACGCGCGGCTCAGGCTTGGGGGGTGGAGATTGCAACACCTCAGCTCACCTTGGCGACGATCATCGTCACGTCATCGGTCGGTTTGGCCAAACCCGTGAACCGGCGCTGCGACCACAAAATGGATTGAACGATCGCTTCGGCGCTTGCTCCGCCCGGCGCGAACGCCTCGATGACCCGTTGTCGCCCAAACCGCTCCTGTTCGAAGTTCATCGCATCCATCAGGCCATCGGTATACAGCAGCAGCGTATCCCCCACGCGCAGGTCCACCAGGGACTGAACGTATTTCTCCTGGGCGTCCACCCCCAAGACCATGTTGTCGCTGTTCAACTCGATGATCTTTCCATCGCGCAGGATCATCGCCGGCGGATGGCCGGCATTGCAATACGTCAGCCGTCGGTTCCGCCCGTCCAGCACCCCGTAGAAAAGCGTCACGAATTCACCCGGGCTGCTGTCCCGGCAGAGCATCAGGTTGATTCGCCGCAGCACCTCGTAGAGATAATAGACGTTATCCACCTGTGCCCGCAGCGCCGCCCGCACCGCCGCCATGGTCAGGCTCGCCGGCACCCCTTTGCCGCTCACGTCCGCGATCACCATTCCCAGGTTGTTGTATGGCAACTCGATCAGATCGTAAAAATCCCCTCCCAGTTCGTAGCACGGAACGTACACCGCCGCCAGATCGACCCCCGGGATGGACGGCGGCTGATGCGGGATCATTCGCAGCTGCACCTGCGCCGCCATCTGGATTTGCCGCTCCAACGCCTGCGACTGCATCGTCTCCTGCACCAGCCGCGCGTGTTCGATCGCCGCCGCCGCCTGCGCCGCCACCGCTTTCATCAGATCGATCTGAAACTGCGTGAACGTCTGTTCCTGCGCCGTGTAAACCCGCAGCACCCCGATGTTCTTCCCCTTGTACCGCATCCCCACCGACAGCATCGAAACGATTCCTTCCCGCTTGGCTTCCTGCGGATACAGCACCCGAGGGTCCTGGCCCATGTTGCGGACGTATTCATACCCCTTCGACGCCATCGCCTGCTGGTCGATTGCCGCCTGGCTCAGCCGAATCCGCCCTTTTCCCAGGTATTCGGCCGACAGGTTGTGGACCGCCTTGATGACCAATTCGTCCCGTTCGTAGTCGATCAGCCGTAGCGACGACGCCTTGGTCTCCATTACCTCACAAACCGCCCGCACCGTTCTCTGAAGCACCTTCTCCAGGTCCCGCGCATCGGCCAGCATCATTGTTACGTTGTAAACCGCCGTCAGCTCGTTGATCCGCTGGCGAAGCTGGAATTCCTGGTAGCACAGCTTGGCGATGGCGTTGGCCAACAGGAACAGGAACTGGATCGCCGCCGGCTTGGCGCCCCGCGTCCGCGTCAGTTGTCCCACCGCCTGCTTCAGTTGTTTCAGTTCCACCCCCAGTTTTTCGCTGAGCGCCGCCAGGCGGCCCTCATCCGGCGGGGGCGCCGCGCCGCCCGCCGCCATCCGAATCGTCCCCAATCGCTGATTGTTCAAGATGATCGGGGCGACGTATTCGCCCCCTTCCCGCTGCGGTCCGTCCTGCTGCGCCTCGGCGATGATGCGCTGGCGTTTGAGAAAATCGCTCGTTGGCGTCGGCTGCGTCAACAACTTGCCGTCGGCGTCCGTGATCGTCGCCTTCACGTTTGCCACCGCGGCGAACCCGTCCTGGATTTCCTGCAACGTCGACAGGTCCATGAAATCCGTTAGTTTCAGGTGATCCGGATCAGCGGCAGGCATCGAGTCTCCAAGGCTTCCCGTCCCTGGGAAGCGCGGTGAGATTGTAGACGCCTGGTCTGGGCAATCAACGCCCCGGCGCCCCAACCGAAATTTGCCCGCCCCCCATATTGAAATCAATCCTCTTTGAGTGACAATTGCACTTGCGCAACGCGAAAATCTTGCACCCGTGGAGAACCCATGCCCACACGCACCATCAACGGAACCACTCTGTTTTACCAAGAATCCGGACGCGGTTTGCCCCTCGTCCTCCTTCATGGCTATCCCCTCAATCACCATATCTGGCATAAGCAGGTCCACGATCTGGCCGGCGTCTGCCGCGTCATCACCCCCGATCTCCGCGGCTTCGGACAATCCGTCGGCGGCGGCGCATTCACCATCCCTTCCCTGGCCGAAGATTTATACCTCCTGCTCTGTCAGATTCACGCGTTACCCTGCGTCCTCGGCGGACTGTCCATGGGCGGTTACGTCGCCCTGGCATACGAGCGGCAATACGCCTCCACCCTTCGCGGCCTGATGCTCATCGACACCCGCGCCGCCGGCGACCCCCCCGACGTCCGGGCCGGCCGCGATGCCATGATCGAATTGGCCAAAACCGCCGGCTCCGCCGCCGTCGCCGAACAAATGCTGCCCAAAGCACTCGCCCCCGGCGCCTTCGACAGCCGCCCGGACCTCGTCGCGGAGTTGAAGTCCATCATGGAGGCCTGCCCGCCCCAAACGATCCAACACGCCCTGGCCGCCATGCGCGACCGCCCCGACTATCGCCCAACCCTCGAGCGCATCGCCGCCCCCACTTTGATTATCGTCGGTGAATTCGACGCCATGACCCCGCTATCCCTCGCCGAGGAGATGCACCAGTCCATCCGCGGCTCGACGATTTCCATCATCAAGGATGCCGGCCACCTGTCGCCCATCGAGCAGCCTCAACAGGTCAGCCGCGCCATCCGGCATTTCCTCGTCTCCTCCATCGGCTCTTAAAGCTCAAATCGCGATTTGCACCTTGTCAAACCCTGGCCATAGCTCTAAACTTCCCCTGTAATTCGCTAGGGGTGATCGCCAAACCGCGATCTGAGAACACACCCTTGGTACCTGATCCGGATGATGCCGGCGTAGGGAAGCGAATGGACTCCTTCACGTCCTCACCTTCCCCCCTTTAAGGAGATTCCAATGGCCCAATCCGAGCAAACGATGGATCGTTCCTACCAATTGCCGCCGCTGGGCGACAATCCCTCCACCGACCGCCAGGGGACCACCCCCGGCTCATTCGCCCAAAAAGGACGCGTCGGCACCCCCTACGCCTTCAGCTCCCCCGATACCCCCGGCATGCCCGGCGTCTCCGCGCTCACCGCCATGGATTTCGCCCGCCCCCAAGATCGCGATGGTTGCACCCAACTCGAACAGGCCCGCGCCGGCATCGTCTCGGCCGAAATGAAACGCGTTGCCCTCCGCGAACCCCATCTTTCCCCGGAACAAATCCGCGCCGAGATCGCCGCCGGAAGGATGATCCTCCCCGCCAACAAGGTCCATCTCCAATACAAACTCGAGCCGATGTGCATCGGCCGCGCTTCTCTCACCAAGATCAACGCCAACATGGGCGCATCCCCCGTTTCCAGCGGTACCGACGAAGAAGTCGAAAAACTCAAATGGGCCGAACGCTGGGGGGCCGACACCGTCATGGACCTTTCCACCGGCGGCGATCTCAACGCCTGCCGCCAAGCCATCCTCCGCAACAGCACCGTCCCCATCGGCACCGTCCCCATCTATTCCATGATCATCGGCCGAAAAATCGAGGACTTGACCTATGACGTCATCCTCAAGGAACTGGAAAACCAAGCCCGCCAGGGCGTCGATTATTTCACCATCCACGCCGGCGTTCTTCGCGAGCATCTTCCCTACGTCAAAAAGCGGCTCATCGGCATCGTCAGCCGCGGCGGAAGCCTCCTGGCCAAGTGGATGCTCATCCACAACAAGCAGAACCCCATGTACGAAATCTTCGACGACATCTGCGACGTCATGCGCCAATATGACGTCAGCTTCAGCCTGGGCGACGGCCTGCGTCCCGGCGGATTGGCCGATGCCTCCGACGAAGCCCAACTCCGCGAACTGGCCACACTCGGCCAACTCACCGAACGCGCCTGGGCCAAAGGCGTTCAGGTCATGGTCGAAGGACCCGGACACGTCCCCTTCGATCAGATCGAATACAACATGAAGCTCCAACGCAAACTCTGCCATGGCGCCCCCTTCTACGTCCTGGGACCGCTGGTCACCGACATCTTCCCCGGCTACGACCACATCACCAGTTGCATCGGCGCCACCGCCGCCGGATATCACGGCGCGGCCATGCTCTGCTACGTCACTCCCAAGGAACATCTCGGCCTGCCGAAAATGGATGACGTCAAACAAGGCTGCGTCGCCTACAAAATCGCCGCCCACGCCGCCGACGTCGCCCTGGGCATCCCCGCCTCCCGCGACCGCGACGACGAACTCACCAAGGCCCGCGCCGCCTTGAACTGGCAACGCCATTTCGACTTGAGTTTCGATCCGGAACTGGCCCGCGCCTATCACGATGAGGATTTGGAAGTGGACACCGATTTCTGCGCCATGTGCGGACACGACTGGTGCTCCGTCCGCATCAGCAAGGAAATCACCGACTTCTATTCCGGCAAGGACCAATCCTCCCAACCCACAAAAACCGCCGCCCCATCCCCTGGCCTAAGCGCCGGCGGGATCGAAGTTCTCAAGAATCGCGGAAATCTCACCCCCGAGCAGATCATGCATCTGGCCCACAAGGGCAAAAAGGCGGCGTGTCACAGCGATCACGTGAAGGATGCCGAGCAAGCCAAGCGGGTGCAGTTGACGATTCTGCGGGGCGAGGACGCCCCGGCTCGCGCATGAAGGTCATTGCGTATCACGTTAGCTGGGGCACTTATGGAACGCGCTTGCATGGCGATCCTCGCGGGACCGTCGATCGAGAACACAATCAACGTGACAGCCCGGTTCTTGGATTCGACGAACACCGCTGGGAACAGGAGAAGGAGCGATTGAAGTTTCCGCCCGTATGCCTGACGGAGGAGCAGCGAATTCTCGCCGAATCTCTGATTCCAAAGGTATGCCAGCGTGGATATTGGACATACCGCTGCTGCGCCGCGGGTTCGGATCACGTGCACGTGATCCTCACGTCACAACACGATCCGGAAACGATTCGTCGTCTGCTGAAGCGGTGGCTCGGCCAGGATTTATCCCGCCACTATCCTCTCCCCGCCGGCGCGACATGGTGGGCCGAATGCGGAAGCATTCGTTGGATCACGGACGAAGACTATTATTCGAACGCATTGCAATACGTAACGCATCATCGCTCCACAAAAGAGCCGGGGCGTCCCCGCCCCGAAATTCAACTGGGGAACTAGGATTCGAACCTAGACAAGCAGATCCAGAGTCTGCTGTGCTACCGTTACACCATTCCCCAAATATTCCCGGAAAATCCACGCTCTTCCGAGAGCCGTAAGACGTTACACCAAATCGCTTTTGGTCGCCAGATCCGGAGCCAACTCGAACCATTCGGCGTTGGTCGAGTCGCCGCGGACTTCGGCGGCCGCGGCCGCGGCGCCCTGGCGATCATCCGTCAACGTGAACAGCGTGCTGCCGCTGCCGGTCATGCGGACGATTCTCCCGATCCTTCGCTCGATGTGCCGTCTCATCTCGCCCAGGTCCGGCTGTAGGGAGAAAGCGGGAGCTTCCAGATCGTTGACCAACCCTTGCAGCAATTCCCCGGCGGGCAATTTGGTCCAGGCGGCCCAATCCGGCTGACGGGCGAGCGCCTGGCTCGATCCCAATTTCATTTCGTCGAATCGCCGATAGACGGCGGCCGTGGACATCGAAAGTTTTGGAAAGAACAACACGGCAAATTTCGCCGCGGGTTTGGGGATGGGCATCGCCCGTTCCCCGCGGCCGGCGCAGACGCTGCTGGGGCCGTGCAAAAAAAACGGAACGTCGCTGCCGAGGAGCGCGCCGATTTCGGCCAGTTGGCTCATCGAAAAATTCAAATTCCAGATTTGATTGAATCCGATCAGGGCGAAGGCCGCATTGGAGCTTCCTCCGCCCAGGCCGCCGCCCATCGGGACGTTTTTTTGCAGCGTCACGTCGGCGCCCCGTCGCTCGTCCAGGGCTCGACCCGCTCGGACGATCAGATTGGTTTCATCGACCGGAACGTCCGGCCGGTCGCATTTCAATCGGATTCCGGGCTTGCCGGCCGCGCTCATCTCGATGGTGTCATGCAACCCCAGGGTGCACATCCAGCTCAGCAGGGGATGAAATCCATCCGGCGCCGGCGGCCCGATGCGCAGATGGAGGTTGATCTTGGCCGGCGAGAGGATTCGCATCGTTCACTTGCCGCGATACAAGCCCAGTTCGCAACTCGGCGCGATTTCGTAGCTCTTCATGGCCGCAAATTGTAGCCGACGCGGGCGGTTCGTATATTGGGCGGAGGCGATTTTGTTTCCGGAGGTTCGGTGGTGTCGCGATATTGGTGGAGTATTCCTCTGGTTTTGCTGGGCTGGCTGCCGATTGCGCTGGCCGATGCGCCGGCCACCCAGCCGTCCGGCGGGGGGGCCGCCGGGCCGACCGATGTCTTTCGGGATTTTCTGCTGGATATACAACGTGGCAATTCGGCCGACGTGGCCAGGGTTTGCTCGGCTCGTGGGGAAGATTCGCGGGCGCTGGTCCGGGATTTTCAGGCGGTGGCGTCGGCCATGGAGTCTCTGCGGAACGCCGTGACCCGGAAGTTCGGGCCGGATGCCGTGGATTCGGTTTTGCCGCCGTTGCCGACGCTGAACGATCTGGATGACGTCACCCAAACCATCGCGGGCGATCGGGCGCAGCTCGGCGGCGGCAGCATCTGGCCGGTGCAGATGATCAGGAGCCAGGGGGTTTGGCAACTCGACGTGGACGCGCTGATCCACAGCGACCAGATGCCCGAAAACGTTCATTGGTTCGCGGCCATGGCCCAGGCGATTCATCGCACGGCGGACGACGTTGTGGCGGGGCGGCTGACAACGCCAGGGGCCGCCGCCGAGGCGATGACCGCGCGAGAGCAAGCTATACCCGACGTTTCCACCACTCAGCCCGCGTCCCAGCAGTGACATGGCCCAAACCAAGCAACAAATCCAATCGCTGCTCGCCGACGCCGGCGCCAAGCCGCGCCGCCGGTTCGGTCAGAATTTCATGATCGATGGCAACCTGGTGCGCCTGGTCGCCGATGCCGGGCGGATCGCCCCGGGCGATCTGGTCATCGAGGTGGGGCCGGGGACGGGAACGCTCACCGAGGAGCTTCTGGCAAGAGGGGCCAGCGTCCTGGCGGTGGAAATCGACCGGGTGCTGGCGGAGGTTTTGCGCAAACGCTTCGCACAGGCGGGCAACTTCACGTTGATCGAAGCCGACGCCCTGGCGGGCAAACATGCGCTGGATGCTCGGATCCTTGCGGCCATTGCGCGGGAGAAGGCGGCGGGGCGGTTGGTTCGGTTGGTGGCGAACCTTCCCTACAGCGCTGCTTCGCCGCTGATCGTCGAGTCGTTGATCGCGGGCATGGATTTGCTGGCATTTACGGTGCAGAAGGAAGTGGCGGATCGGCTGCGCGCCGGCCGAGATTCCAAGGAATATGGAACGCTGTCGATCGTCGCGCAGCTTCTTTCGCGGGTGGAGGTCCTTCGCACGTTGCCGCCGCAGGCGTTTTGGCCGATGCCGAAAATCGAATCCGCGCTGGTGCGGATGACTCGCCAGGACCGCCTGGGAACCCATGCCGCCGCATTTGGGACGTTCATTCACCGCATCTTCTCCGCTCGCAGAAAAACCCTGCGCAATGCCCTGACGATGGCGAGAGTGGATGCGGATGAAGCGCTGGCCGCAGCCGGAATCAGTGGACTGGCCCGGCCTGAGCAAATTGCTCCGGAGGGTTTTCTGAGGCTGTTTGAGGCTATTGACCGGCAGGCGGAAATCCGAAATCCGAAATCCGAATGACGAATCAAATCCGAAACCCGAATGACGAAGCAGCCATTCGGGCTTCGGTCATTCGGGCTTGATTCGTCATTCGGATTTCGGATTTCGGATTTTCGCGAATTTTCAATTCGTCGACGACGCCTGTCTCGCCAGCATGCTGGGCGGAACAATGCCGGCCATGACGGAGCTATTCACCTTCGATTCATCGATCTGCTGGGCGTCCGTGGGTTCGATGACCCGCAGGCTCAGTTGCGGGTCGGTTGTGGGTTCACCGTTGATGCCGATGAATTGGCCCATGAGGGCGGTGATTTTGGCGTCGCTGGTGCGGACGTAGATTTCGGTGCGTCCGGTGGCCGGGTCAACGAGGCGATAAAGCGTTCCGCCGCCGACCTGAAGGCTGGAGGGCTGCAAAGTCCCGACCGCGACGAAGACCTGGATTTGCGACTGTTTGAGACGCTCGGCCAACTCCTGCTGCTCGGCCTGCAAGGCCAGTTGACGTGCGGCGGCGACTTTTTCCAGCCGCTGGACTTCCACCAGTTTCGCCTTGTTGTCGACGCGGGCCTGGAGCGTGGCGATGCGGATTCTCACAACGCTCTTCAACTCATCGGATAACTGGTCGCTGCTGGCGATGGACTGATAGTTGGCGATGAGCTGGTCAAGGGGCTGGGAGTCGAGGGGCTGCTTGCTGATGTCGGAGAACTTGGACTCGAATTGGGCGAAGAGTTCTTCGGGGCTGGGCGGCGGAGGCGCCGCCGCCGCCGGCTGTGTTGACGGCGCCGCGGCCAGGGGTGATGGGTTGGTCGTTGGGGCGGCCGCCACGGGTGCGGACGGGGCGGTGGTGGGGGTGCTGGTCAGAATGGCGTTGGCGGCGTCGATTTGGGGGTTGGGGATCGGCGCGACTGCGGCCGGCGGATTCTGCGCCGTGGGCGCCGCGGGTTGTGGGTTTGCCGTGTCCGGATTGGCCGCCATGGCCGGATGCGCAACCGTCACGAAGTCCTTCTTGACGTACAGATACGCCCCGGCCGGCGGTTTGATCTTCAGGAATTCTTCTTCCTTACCGATGATCTCGACCTGAGCGCCCGAGTCCAGATGGGTTTGCACCGTGGTTTTCATCGCGTTGGTCAGGCTGCCGGCGCGAACGTTGACGTTGTCGCGATTGATCTTGCCGGCGGAGCTGTCGCCGGGATGATCCACGAAAGCGGCGTTGACGTAGGAAAAGCTTCCATCCGGCGGAAGGATTTTAAGCCAGTCAAACTTGATTCCGACGACGGTGACGGCGGCGCCCTTGGTCAATTCCTGGGTGGGGTAATACCCCTCGCCGGGACCGCTTCGGACGTAAACCGAATCGACGTTGATGACCCCGTCGATCTGGTACCGTGAATTGGCGACATTCGGCTGCGGAATGGCATCCTGAGCCAGGGCATTTAGGCCGGGGACAACCGACAGCGCGACGGCAACGAGGATAAATCGGAAGGACATTGCAGCACCTCCATGTGCGAGTGGGCAATCCATTACCCCGGCTCAGCTTTTAAGCCGGATTTTGCGTTTCTGGGACAATAGGATACCGCTTGCCTTTGGAATGTAAAGGGGGTACGCACATTATTGCGCGTCCGCGCAATAACGGCGCAGGAGTCTCGCCCGGCATCGGTCGTATACGATAAGGGAGGTTATCTGGACGGTTGGTGCAGTCGATTGCTTAATAATTCGCCGATAGACGTGGCGAATTTCTGGATTCGTTCCGCCGGGACATTTTGTTGCAGGACGGCCAGTGCTTCCTTTGGAAAATGGAACAGTAGCGGCTTTTCATAATCCACCCTGACACACACGTCCCCTCCCCAACTGCCGAAGTCCGCCCCGGATACCTCGCGGATTGAAGACCAGGGAATCAGGATTGGCCAGTCCGAAGCGAAGCTGGCCGTGACCAAGAGTCCTTCTTGAGCGAATGCGATCTGAAAGAATTTGCCGCCGCTGCCCCGGCCGCTCCGAAGTCGGCCGCACATTCCCTTAACTCGATATTCCGCGCCGAGTGCATGAATCTTCATCGGTGGAAATCGTTGCGCCAATGCGTCCCAGCCGCTGATCTTTCTGAAAAACCACCTCATGCGCAGCAACACAACCGCAGTGACGGCGAAGGGCAATGCGATCAAGACGGCTCTTCCAGGGCCGCTGGTTTCAGCAAGCGCACTTAAGACGGGATTTCCCATTTGAACCTCGGCCAACGAACCTCGTCCGCGATTTTGAAATGATACCAAGGTTTGGAGCCCGAACAACCCGCCGCCGATGCGAGGGTCTGCCCAAACTTCCGGGAGCAAAGACGATTAAACCGCCATGACGCCAAGACGCCAAGGTAGAGTCATGCCAAGGCGCTGAGGTTCCCCACGAATGGTGGGCGCTCAATCGGTCGGCCATAATGCCGGCCAAGGGAGCGAAAGGATGCCTCGCAGGATTCACAGTCTGCAATTCAAGCAAGAGGCGGTGGCGATGGCGTTTACCTTCCAGAAACTGATCGTCTACCAGAGAGCGATTGCATTAGCCGACGCTGTCTGTACGCTCACACGTGATCTGCCGCGCGGTTACTTCTTCTTCGCCGATCCGCCAGCGTTGATCTATCAAGATTCTAGGATACCGTTACATTATGGCTCTGATGGCGCTTGGCAGAATTGGGTCAGCGGTGATCGCACCCAACGAGTCGCTCGACCTTCACATCTTCATCGACGCCGGCGGCCAAGCGGACTCGACGCGCGTCTGGGGTGGGCTCGCCTGCGATGCGCACGAGCTCTCGTGGATTGACACCGAACTCTCGCGGCTCAAAGCATTGCTTCCTCAATCGCTTGAGAAAGACGGCGAACTGAAAGGCAAGCACGTTCCAATAGAGATTGCCAAGGAGAGTGGCCGTAAATTCCACCAAGAAGACCGCCGGATTCTATTTTTGGGCGAACCAGTACCCCAAGCACGACTCGAACTCGCGCCGCCTGACAAACGGCGCGAAAGATCGACCCGACGATTGTGCATGCGGGGTCTGAATAGGCCCGCGATCCAGGCCTTCGACCGTGCCCGCCCGGGATGCCGCCGCAGATCAGCCGAGTTTCAGCAGGTCTAATACCTCCAAGCCGAAATCCTTGATTCCGGCGCAAAAACGCCGAAAAAGTTCAATAGCCGTCTTGTCGCCCCGGCTATCGGCATGCCGTCGTGCCATTCCGTCTATCACGCGGTTCAAATCGGAAGGGAGACACGCCGGACTCTGCCGCGTGCTTCGCGCGGCGGGATGCCGTATAATGGGGGCAGGATTCGATGAGACGGTTCAAGTGGATCGAGTGGAACCTGCGGAAGATCGGCGACCATGGGCTCTCGGCTGCGGAGGTCGAAGGCGCGTTCGATCGCGTTTTGAGCCTGCGCGAGCGACGGGACGGGTCGTTTGAGATGTTCGCCGCCACGCCGGCCGGCCGACGGCTCTGGGTCATTTGGCGATACGATCGGGAAGACGATGAAGTTCCCGACATCTTCTTTGACGAGGTGAGCGAAGTGCCGATTTTCGTGATCACCGCGTAT
>JBEKIV010000096.1:0-13165 GCA_050011595.1 Tepidisphaeraceae bacterium | reverse complement strand
AATCCCCAGTAATCCGAGGAGCGTTCCGCCGAAAGCCGGCTTGAAAACGGCGGGGATTTTGATTCGGCTGAACCAGCTCTGGGACTTATACATCAGGCGGATGAGGGTGACGCCGACCAGTCCGCAGATGAGTCCGAGGACGACGAAATTTCCGACCTGGCCCCAGCGCAGGGCTTCGTGGGTGCGGATGGCGTCGGGGGAGACGTCGAAGATGGGGTGGAATTCCTGGCTGTGATGGATGAGCTTGAAGAGCAGGAGTTCGCTGACCTGGGCGATGACGCTGGCGACGACGACGGGGGTGAAAGCGCGGATGGAAAAGTCCTGAAGGATGACTTCCAGGGTGAAAAGGACGCCGCCGAAGGGGGCGTTGAAGATGGCGCTGATACCGGCGGCGCTTCCGCAGCCGATGAGAACGGGCATGCGGCTTCGGGCGATACGGAAGAACTGACCGATTCCGGAGGCGATGCCGGCGCCGATCTGGACGATGGGGCCTTCGGCGCCGGCGGAGCCGCCGCTGCCGATGGTGACGGCGGCGGTGAGGATTTTCTCCAGGGAGACCAGGGGGCTTTGGAAGCCGCTGGTTCGCAGGACCGATTCCATGACATCGACGATGCCGTGACCTTCGCGGACGCGGAAGAGGTATCGGCTGACGATGCCGACGACCAAACCGCCGGCGGCGGGAAACGCGACGAGCAGGATCATGCCGAAGCCGCGATAAAGGCGGCTCTCGCCGGTGCGGTAATAGAGCAGGTCGCGGAGGAGGAGGATCAGTTCGTGGAATCCGACGGCCGCGGCGGCGGTGACCATGCCGATGATGACGGCGAGGATGAGGAGAAAGGAATCGTCCTTGAATCCAAAGCGGGTGAGACTTCGCGTGATCGAGCCGCGGAGCCGGGCGGCGGGTTCGGTGAGGTCGGGGAGCATTGGGGGGAAGAATACCGTTGGAAACCCGAAATCCGAAATCCGGCCGCTGCGCGGAAGCCCGAAATCCGAAATCCGAATGACGAATCAAGCGGCTGGGCTTCGCCCTCCGCCCCGAATGACGAAATCCGAATTGATTCGTCATTTGTCATTCGGTCATTCGGATTTGATTCGTCATTCGGATTTCGGATTTCGGCTTTCCGATTTCGGCTTTCCCCCATTGCCTCCTATAATCCCCCCGTGCCCTCAAACCGAGGCAAAGTCGTCGTCGCGATGAGCGGCGGGGTGGACAGTTCCGTGGCGGCGGCGCTGCTGCTGCGCCAGGGTTACGACGTCGTGGGGGTTTTTCTGAGGCTGGGGACGCCGGCGGGCGTCGAAAACCATTCCGATGAATCGTCGGCCTGCGCGAAGGATTCGGGCAAGAACAAGCAGGGATGTTGCTCGGTGCTGGATGCGGCCGATGCCCGGCGCGTGGCGGATAGGCTGGGGGTTGGGTTTTACGTCCTGAACTTCCAGGAGGATTTCTCGCGAATCATCGATTACTTCGTGGATGAATATAACCGGGGACGAACGCCGAACCCGTGCGTGCGCTGCAACGACTGGCTGAAGTTCGGGCGGCTGGCGAGCTATGCCGAAGCGGTGGGAGCGGATTACCTGGCCTCGGGGCATTATGCGCGAATTGAGGTCGATGCGGGGACGGGGCACAGGATGCTGCTGCGGGGCCGGGATCGGAGGAAGGACCAGAGCTACGTGCTGTTCGGCATGAGCCGAAAGACGCTGGATCACACGCTGTTGCCCATTGGGGAGATGGAGAAACACGAGGTTCGGGCCATCGCGCGGGAGATGAACCTTCCGGTTTACAACAAGCCGGATTCGCAGGAAATCTGCTTCGTTCCGGATCAGGATTACGCGGCGTTGGTTCGGCGGAGAAGTCCGCAGTCGGTGCGGCCGGGGGAACTGGTGCTGGAGGATGGAGCGGTGGTGGGGCGGCATGAAGGACACCAGCATTTCACGATCGGTCAGAGAAAGGGCGTGGGCGTGGCGTTTGGGCGGCCGATCTACGTGGTCGATATCGATTCACAGGCGAATCGCGTCACCCTGGGCGAAAGGCAAACGCTGCGCCGCGGCGGTTTGACGGCTCGGGAAGTGAACTGGCTGACCGACAAGCCGCCAATCGCCGGCCAGCCGATTTCGTGCGCGGCCAAGATACGTTACAACCACGAACCGCAGCCGGCGACGGTGACGGCGGGCGAGGGGGAGATGGTGGTTCGGTTTGATGAGCCGCAGTCGGCCGTCACGCCGGGACAGGCCGTGGTGCTGTATGATGGGGACGTGGTGTTGGGAGGAGGATGGATTGAGAGAGCTTTGGAGTGAAAGAGGTGGCGGTACATGAAATCCGAAATCCGAAATCCGAATGACGAATCAAATCCGAATGACGGAATGACGAATTAATTCGGATTTCGACATTCGGTGCGGAGGGCGAAGCCCTACCGCTTGATTCGTCATTCGGATTTCGGATTTCGGATTTCCGCGCAGCGGCTGTTATGTTTTCCCGAAACGTGCTCATTTTCCACTCTGGCGCCCTCGGCGATTTCGTTCACACTTGGCCGCTCGGCCTGGCGTTGGGACGGCTCTATCCGCAGAGCCGGGTGATCTACGTCACCCAACGGCAGAAAGGCGTGCTGGTGGAGAAAGTGCTGCGGCTGGAATTCATGGATACCGAGTTGGGGTGGCATCACCTCTTCGGGGATGCGGCGAGCTTGCCGGAGGTCTGCCGGCAAAAGCTGGCGTCGGCGCATTCGATCTTCACGTTTATTGCCAGGCCCGGGGATGCGTGGATGCGAGCGGCGGGATCGGTTGCGGCGGCGGCGCAGACGATTTCGATGGAAGCCGGGGCCGCGGGGCAGTTGGTGGATTCCCTGAGCGGGGTTCCGGCGGTGCGGGCGGCGGTGGGGCAGATCCTGGCATCCATTGCGGAGAGGGGGATCCATCTTTCCAGGCCGCCGGTGGCGGGGCCGGTCGGCATTCATCCGGGCGCAGGATCGCCGCAGAAATGCTGGCCGCTGGATGGGTATCTCGAACTGATCGACCGCCTGCACGATGCGGGCCATCGGTGCCGAATTTTTCTCGGCGAGGTTGAAATCGAACGGTGGACCGGGGAGGAGATTCGTCGGCTGCAATCGGCGGACGAAACGGTGCAGCCGGCGACGTATTTGGATTTGTTCCGAGAACTGTCGGCATGCTCGGCGTTCGTGGGCAACGACAGCGGGCCGGGGCAACTGGCGGGAATTATCGGGTTGCCGAGCGTCATTCTATTTGGTCCGACCGACCCGGCGGTTTGGAAGCCGCTGGGGCCGCGCGTGGCCGTGCTGCGGGGCCAGCCGCTGGCGTCGCTGCCGGCGGAGCAGGTTTGTCAGGCGGTTTTGCGAAGTTTGCCGCAAACATTCTTGCGGGCACGAGCCGATTAAGTGGTTATGACTTCGGCCGCTTCTCAACCTCCGCAGCTTAGTCAGGAGAACCTGCGCGAGTTGCAGGCGGCGAGGCATTCGCTGGGCAAAATCCGGCGGGCGGTCAGTACGGCTCGGTTTGAGGGGTATAGCATCGCGATCTGCGGGGCGCTGACCGTTCTGATGAATACCAACAACATCGGCTACATGCTGGGCGGGTCGGTGCTGACGGGCATCGGGATGATGGAGATTTTCGGCGCCGGCCGGCTTCGCCGGCTCGAGGTCGGCGCGGTCCGCATGCTCGCCATCAACCAGTTGTCGCTGGCGGTGCTGATCCTTCTGTATGCGTTGTGGAACCTGCACGCGGAAGCCGCGCATCCGGTTTCGGATTTTCCCGATCTCAGCCCGTCGGATGCCAAGCTGATCGGGCAGATGGATTCTTCGATGACGGGCCTCACGCACGAGATCATGATGCTGCTGTACGGCTCGCTGATCGCCGCGGCCGGCGTGGAGGCGGGGATGGCCTGGTATTACCATTCGCGCGGCGGGCATCTTCGGGAATATCTGGCGCGGACGCCACCGTGGATCATCACCATGCAAAAGGCGGGGATTTCGGTTTAGAGCGCATTGCAGGCGGGTGTATGCGTTCGCGAAGAAGGACCCACGGCAGCGCCGTGGGCGTTCCGGGCGAGGGAGACTTACGCAACGCCGTGGGCGGCTTTATAGAGATTCCAGGTGAGATGAATCTGGCCTTGATGATGGGCCTCGTGCCAGGTGAGCAGCACGATGGACTCGGCGACGGTACGGGTCTTTCCACCGGGGGCGGGAACCTGGCGCAAAAGGGACTGGGGAGTCTGCTCGGATGCGAATTTTTTGAGGGGGTTGTAGGTCGCCGCCAGTTTTTGGCGAATCACGGCCAGCGTGGGGACGTTGGCGTCGGACGGGGTCGATCCACCGGCGAAATGGGTGACCAATTCCTGGTCCTTGACGGATCCCTGCAAGATGCCGGCGTTGAGATATCTATCGTGTGTGGCGGCGCAATGCATCGCCTGCCAGGCGATGTGGGCGCGGCCGGGACCCGGACGCCAGGCGAGAACCTTGGCCACGTCCTGACCGCTCTTCTCGATGGCATCCAAAGTCGCCAGCAATCGCGTTCGGGAGAATTCCAGGGCGAAGACTAATGATTCACTGTCCACGCGTAACGCTTCCTTGGAGCCAATGGGGATTCAAGCGGCGCAATGCCCCCATCCCCAACCGGGAGCACCTCAAAAGCGATGCCGACCGTTCGCCGTGCCCGCGCCAGGTTACTGCTTCTGGCTCCGTTTGATGATGAAGTAGGCAACGATGCACACAACGCCCACGACGATCAAGACCCAATTCATGGTTGACATGGGGCCAGATTCTATTCGTTCGCATTCGTATTGCCAAGGATTGATCCAATAAAAGACATGGGCGATATGCCGATGGCCGGATGGGGAGGGCGTTTTTTTGGCGATATGCGGCCTCAAAGGTTAAAACAGGGTTGCCATGGCAGATGCGCCCAGGTCAAAGGATGATGGTCCGGAATCGCCGAAGGTCTGCTCCCTGCCATTAATCCTGGCCTGGATCGCCACGCAACGGCCCAAGATGCTTCGGCGCGTGATCGATTGGTCGAACGTCAACAGCTATTCGTACAACGTGGCCGGCCTGGAAAAGCTGGGCCAGATCGTGGAGCGGGAATTTTCGGTGCTGGGGGGCGTGATTCAATGGCACGATCTTTCGCCGGCGGTCCTCATCGACGGGCGCGCCCAACCGATTAGCAAGCCATTGGGGCGGGCGATGACGATAACCAAGCGGCCGGGGGCGAAGCTGCGGATACTGCTGAACATTCATCTGGACACGGTTTATCCGCCGGATTCGCCGTTCCAATCCGCCGGGGAAGAGGCGGGGAACGTCCGCGGGCCCGGGGTTGCCGACGCCAAGGGGGGATTGGCGGTGATGCTGACGGCGTTGGAAGCGCTGGAGCGGAGCGGGACGGCGGAGGGAATCGGTTGGCAGGTGTTGATCAATCCGGACGAGGAAATCGGATCGCCGGGTTCGGGGGGGTTGCTGGCGGCGGCGGCGAAGGAACACCATTTCGGATTGTTGTTTGAGCCGGCGCTTCCGGATGGGGCGCTGGTGGACCGTCGGCGGGGATCGGGGAATTTCTCGATTGTGATTCGAGGCCGGGCCGCTCATGCCGGCCGGGATTTCGCGGCGGGGCGAAGCGCGATTCTGGCGGCGGCGAAAATCTCGCTGCAACTGGATTCGCTCAACCGGACGCTGCCGGGGGTGACGGTCAACGTCGGTGCGATCGACGGCGGCGCGCCGCCCAATGTTGTGCCCGATCTGGCCATCTGCCGAATCAATATCCGCACGACTCAGCTCGCCGACGAGCAAATCGTCGCCAACGCGGTCAAGAATCTCGTATCGGAGTTGAATTCAGCCGAAGGCATCCGGGCCGAGTTGCATGGGCAATTCTCCTCTCCGGCGAAAATCCCGGACGACCGCACGCTGCGTCTTCTGGACGCGATCGTTTCCTGCGGAAAGGAGTTGGGGATGACGGTGGCGACGCGGTCGTCCGGCGGGGCATCGGACGGCAACCGCCTGGCCGCGGCCGGCCTGCCCAACATCGACAGCCTCGGCGTTCGCGGCGATCTCATTCATACTCCCAATGAATACATGATCCCGGACAGCCTGGTCGAGCGTGCGCAACTGGCGGCCCTGCTCATGCTCAAAATCGCCGCCGGCGATATTGATCCGATCCCATTTTGCCGATGAACGGATTGGGAAATTGGGTCCGGAAAGCGCATAAAATGAATGACGAAATCCGAAATCCGAATGACGAATCAAATCCGAATGGCCGAATGACGAATGACGAATTAATTCGGATTTCGTCATTGGGGCTTGATTCGTCATTCGGATTTCGGATTTCGGGTTTCTGACTTGGTCCAGCCATGGTCTTCATCCGCCCAGTTTCGCTCGCCGACCTCGATCCGCTTGAGCAGCTTGCCCAGCAGGCGGGGGCGGGGCTGACGACGTTGCCGGGCGACCGCGACGTGCTCAAACGCCGAATCCTCAAATCGCAGCGATGTATCGAAAATATCCCCGATAAACCGGGCGGCGAAAGCTATCTGCTGGTCATGCAGGATGCGGAGTCGAGCAAAATCATCGGCGCCAGCGGAATGGTCTCGAAGGTGGGCGGGTTCGAACCGTTTTATGCGTATCGGGTTGAGAATCAGCGGCTGGATTCCGATTTGTTGATGGTCCACAAGGAGATTCCGGTGCTGCATCTGGTCCACGAACACGATGGGCCGGCGGAGGTGGGGTCGCTGTTTCTTTCGCCGGATTTCCGGAAGAAGGATTACGGGCGATTTCTGCAACTGGTGCGGTTTCTGTTCATGGCGGAATATCCGCAGGCGTTCGAGCCGGTGGTGGTGTCGGAGCTTCGCGGCGTGATCGACGCCGACGGCCGGTCGGCGTTCTGGGACGCGGTGGGAAAGCATTTCTTCGAGATCGATTTTCCCCGGGCCGATTACCTGTCCGTGGTGAACAAGAAATTCATCGCCGAGCTGATGCCGACGCATCCGATTTACGTTCCGCTGCTGCCGGCGGAGGCTCAGCGCGTGATCGGCAAGGTGCACGAATCGAGTTTGCCGGCGCTGAAGAACTTGGAAGCGGAGGGGTTCACGTTCAACGGGATGGTGGATATTTTTGACGCGGGCGGCTGCGTGAGCTGCGGGCGGGACGACATCCGCACGGTGCGCCGAAGCCGGACGGGGGTCGTGGAGAAAATCGTGGATGACGCGATCGAGTCGCCGACGTTCATGATCGGCAGTTTTTCCCCGGCGTTCCGGGCGACGATCGGCGCGTTGACAGCCGAGGGCGGGGATCGCGTCTGCGTCGAATCTCGCGTGGCATCGGTGCTGAACGTTTCCATCGGCTCTTCCATTCGTTATGCCACGCTGCGTCCGGAGGCGCCCTTCAGCCATCCCAGCGAAGAAACTCGCCAATGACTCCGACTGACGAATCGGAAATCTCGCGCATCGTCGCCGCCGCACGCCAGGCGTTCGGGGCCTGGTCGAATGCGCCGCTCGAGCAGCGCATCGCGCTGTTGCGGGCGCTGGAAGATCATTACCGCGGCCGGAAGGAAAGCATCGCGCGGAAAATCTCCGAGGAAACCGGCAAGCCGCTATGGGAATCGCGACAGGAAGCCGATTCCATGGCCAACAAAATTCCGATCTCCATCGACGCGTATCACGAGCGTTGCCGCGAGCAAAGCCGCCCCCTGCCGGATGCCACGGGCTTCACGCGATTCCGTCCGCACGGGGTTCTTGCGGTGCTGGGGCCGTTCAATATGCCCGGGCATCTGCCGAATGGGCACATCGTTCCGGCGCTGTTGGCGGGGAATACCATTATCCTGAAACCGAGCGAACTGACGCCCCGATCGGGCGAGTTTTTCGCCGACGCGTTCGCCGCCGCCGGCTTTCCCGGCGGAGTCTTCAATCTCGTTCAGGGAGGAAAGGAAATCGGGGCGAAGCTGGCGCGGCATCCGGACTTAAACGGCGTTCTGTTCACCGGCGGCACGTCCGGCGGGATGGCCATTCGCCGAGACTGCGCCGATCAACCCGGAAAAATACTCGCGCTGGAAATGGGCGGGAATAACCCCTTGATCGTTTACGAAGCGGGCGATCCGGCGGCGGCGGCATATCTGATCGTCCAATCGGCCTACATCACCGCGGGGCAGCGGTGCAGTTGTGCGCGGCGGCTGATCGTGGTCGGCGGGAAGGAACGGGACGCGCTGGCAAGCCGGCTGGTGGGGATCATAAGGAACATTCGCATTGGCTTGCCGAGCGATGATCCGCAGCCATTCATGGGGCCGGTGATCTCAGTTAAGAGCGCCGAGAAACTGCTGCATATTCAAGCAGAGTTGATTCGAGGCGGAGGGATTGCACTGGCGGAGATGACGCGCTCGCCACGGCATCCGGCGTTGCTTTCGCCCGGGTTGATCGACGTGACGAATGTTGGCAATCGACGGGATGCGGAAATCTTCGGGCCGCTTTTGCAAGTCATCCGCGTGGACGACTTCGATGCCGCCATCCGCGAGGCGAATAACACATCCTACGGCCTGTCGGCCGGATTGATTTCGGATAATGTGCAGTCCTATCAGAAATTCCTGCGTGAAATCCGAGCCGGGGTTGTGGCGTGGAACCGGCCGCTTACCGGGGCGAGCAGCCAGTTGCCGTTCGGCGGCATCGGGCAATCGGGGAACCATCGCCCCGGCGGATACTTCGCGGCGGATTATGCGGTGTATCCCGTCGCTGCCATGGAGTCGCCGAAGGCGCAGTTGCCTGAAAGGTTGCCGCCGGGGATTGTTATGTCGGAGACAGACTGAGGAGGAACGTGTGCGCATTTCGCAACTGAATCATGGGCCGTTGGCGGTGCTTGTGCTGGTCGCGGCCCTTGCGCCATCGGCATTTGGGGCCGAGCCAGCCACTCAGCCGGCGCCGGTGAAACTCACCTCCGGACAGGATCATCAGCGGATCATGGGGCTTCTGCATCTCACGTCGCTGCCGCCGGGGGCGAACGGGCAGCATCCAAATTACGATGAGTCGAAAGCTAATCCGTATCCGAATCTGCCGGACCCGTTGACGCTGAACGACGGGCGGAAAGTGACCACGCCCCAAATGTGGTGGGAGCAGCGGCGTCCGGAAATCGTGGAATATTTCGAGCGTGAGATTTATGGAAGAACGCCAAAAATTACGCCGACGGTCGCGTGGGAGGTCGCCGGCACAACCAACGACGGAAAAACCATCACCAAGAGGCTTGTTGGGCACGTCGATAATTCGTCGTATCCGGCCATCAGCGTGAACTTGCAGGTTACGCTGGTGACGCCGGCGAATGCGGGCGGGCCGGTGCCGGTGATGATGCAGTTCATCGCCCCGTTCGGAGGGCCGGGATTTCGCCGGCCCGGCGCGGCGACCCGGCCGGGTGGGGCGGGGACTCGACCCGGCGGATTCGGCGGATTCGGCAGCGGCCTAGACTGGAGGCAGCAGGTGCTCGCCAAGGGCTGGGGGTATGCCATCATCAACACTTCGAGCATTCAGGCGGACAATGGCGCGGGTCTGACGCGGGGGATTATTGGTCTGGTCAACAAGGGTCAGCCGCGAGCGCTGGATGATTGGGGCATGTTGTCCGCCTGGGCGTGGGGCGCGAGCCGGGCGCTGGACTATTTTGAGACGGACAAGTCGGTGGACGCCCGGCAGGTTGGACTCGAAGGTCACTCGCGGTGGGCAAAAGCGACGATCGTGGCGATGGCGTTCGATCAGCGCTTTGCGATCGCATACGTCAGTTCCTCGGGCGAAGGCGGCGCCAAGCTTCATCGCAGAAACTGGGGCGAGCTGGTTGAGAATCTTACCGGAAGCGGCGAATACCACTGGATGGCCGGCAATTTCATCAAGTACGCCGGGCATTGGAACGATTTGCCGGTGGATTCACACGAGCTGATCGCGTTGTGCGCCCCGCGGCCGGTGATGATCACGGGCGGGACCGCGGCAGCCGGCGACGGGTGGGTCGATGCCAAAGGGATGTTCATGGCGGCCGTGGGGGCCGGACCAGTCTACAGACTTCTGGGCAAGAAGGACCTCGGCACCACGGAGATGCCGCCGGTGGATACCGCGCTGATCGACGGCGACGTGGCTTTTCGCCAGCACAACGGCGGGCATAGCGATGCATTCGACTGGCCGACGTTTATAAAATTTGCCGGGCGGTACATCAAAGGGCCGGCCGCCGCGGCAACGCAGCCCGGCCCGAATGCGCGATAATGCCCACCGCTGAAACCAACTTCGACGCGATTTGCGGCCCGACGCACAATTACGCGGGGCTTTCGGTGGGCAACCTGGCTTCGCTGGCGCATACGAATCAACCGTCGAATCCGAAACAGGCGGCGCTGGAGGGGCTGGCGAAGATGAAATTTTTGGCGGACCTGGGGGTGTCGCAGGCGGTGCTGCCGCCCCACGAGCGGCCGGATGTTTGGGCGCTCAAACGACTGGGATTTTCCGGGTCGGATGCGCAGGTCTTGGATGCCGCGCGGAAATATCCGGCGCTGTTGGCGGCATGTGGGTCGGCGTCGGCGATGTGGGCCGCCAATGCGGCGACCGTCTCGCCCAGTGCGGATACCCGCGACGGGCGGGTGCATTTCACCCCGGCCAATCTCATCACGCAATTTCATCGGTCGCTGGAGCCGGCGACGACGGCGGCGGTTTTGAAGGCCATCTTCGCGGATGAATCGGCGTTCGAGCATCACGATCCGCTCATGGCTTCGCCGCATTTTGCGGATGAGGGGGCGGCCAATCATACGCGGTTGTGCCCGGCCCACGGCCAGCGGGGACTGGAGATTTTCGTTTTCGGCCGGCGGGCGCTGGCGGGCAATCCATCGGCTCCGGCGCGTTTCCCGGCCCGGCAAACGCTGGAGGCATCCGAATCCGTCGCGCGCCTGCACGGGCTTGATCCGGATCACGTGCTGTTCCTCCAGCAGAATCCCCGCGCCATCGACGCCGGAGCGTTTCACAACGACGTGGTGGCCGTCGGGAATCTGAACGTGCTGATGTTCCACGCGTCGGCGTTTGTGGAGCTTGAATCGGAGAAAATCCGGAGCCGGCTTGAAAAGGACGAGTGTCCCCCTTTTGGAAAGGAGGGATGTCCCCCTTTATTCATCGAGGTACCGGAATCGCGGGTTCCGCTGGGGGATGCGGTTTCGTCGTATCTTTTTAATAGCCAACTCGTTTCGCTGCCGGATGAAAAGATGGCGCTGATCGCACCGATGGAATCGCGCGATAATCCGCGGACGCGGGAATTTCTCGACGGTCTGTTGGCTCGCGAGACGCCCATCCGGCAGGTGCATTTCGTGGACGTTCGCCAAAGCATGAACAACGGCGGGGGGCCGGCGTGCTTGCGTCTGCGCGTCGTGCTGACGGACCGGGAACGTTCGCTGGTGAATCCGGCCGTGTTTCTCACCGAGGGGCTTTACGAATCGTTGAATCAATGGATCAACCGCCATTATCGGGACCGGCTGACGGCGGCGGATTTGGCGGATCCCCAACTCCTCGACCAGTCGCGGCGGGCGCTGGATGAATTGACGCGGGTGCTTAAGCTGGGATCGATTTATCCGTTTCAGGGGAGGGCGTTTCGTGCCGGGAACCCTGCCGACTGAAGTCGGCAGGCCGCTACAGAGTTTCTGAAAGTGCGATGGGGGGTTTCAGGTCGCCGCCGAGTTGCTTCCTTCTACGCCGGCCATGAGGCGCAGGACGCGGTCCTGGGTGATTTCGTCGCGATTCAGTTCGCCGACGAGTCTTCCCCGGCGCATGACCAGGACGCGCGTGGAGAGATTCAGCAGCTCGGGAAGCTCGGAGGAGATGAGCATGATGGCGATGCCCTGGCCGGCGAGGTTGTCGATGAGTCCGTGGATCGCGGCCTTGGCGCCGACGTCGACGCCGCGGGTCGGTTCATCGACGATCAGGAGCTTGGCGTTTCGGCCGAGCCATTTGGCCAGGGCGATCTTCTGCTGATTTCCGCCGCTGAGGCCGGCGACGGGGGTTTCCAGCGAGGGCGTTTTGACGCTGAGCTTGTCAAAAAATGTCCGGGCGGCGTTTCGTTCGGCGTGTTGATCGATGATCCCCAACCGGCGGAATCGGCGGAGCATGGCCAGAGAGAAGTTCTGGCGTCCGCCCATCTTGAGAACCAAACCCTGGTGCTTGCGGTCTTCGGGAACCAGGGCGATTCCACGGCGCATGGCTTGGCGGACGTTTCCCAGAGCCAGCGGCTTGGATTGGAAGGTGACGGTCCCGGCGGCCCGGCGGTCGAGGCCGAAGACGGCCGCGGCGATCTCGCTGCGGCCTGCGCCGACGAGGCCGGCGAATCCGACGATTTCGCCGGCCCGGACGTCGAAGCTGACGTCGTGGAACTTGCCGGGCGAGGAGAGATTTTTCACGGAAAGAATCACGTCGCCGGGGGTTTTGTCGAGGTGGCGGGGGAAATAGGCTTCGATGCTGCGGCCGATCATCAGGCGGACGACCGAATCCGGGTTGGCATCCGCGCGGTCGAGGGTTCCGGCGCATTTTCCGTCGCGGAGGACCGTGACGCGATCGCAGAGCCGAAAGACTTCGGGGAGACGGTGGGAGACGTAGATCATCGTGACGGAGCGCGCCTTGAGACGCCGGATCAGGGCAAAGAGGTTTTCGGCGTCGGGTGCGGGGAGGGAACTGGTCGGCTCGTCAAAGAGGAGAATGCGTGCGCCGGTTCCAACGGCGGCGGCGATCTGCACCAACTGCTCGTGGGCGGTGGAGAGGGCGCGCATGTTCTGGCGCACGTCGAGGCGAGCGCCGATGTCGGACAGAAGTTTTTGGGCGCGTCGTTCCATTTCGCGGCGGTCGATCAGAAAGCGGAATCGACGGGGGTAATTGCCCAAGCAGAGGTTTTCGGCGACGGAAAGATCGGGGCAGAAGGCCAGTTCCTGGTGGACCATGCCGATGCCCGCGGCGCGGGCATCGGCGGGGGAAGAGAAATGGCGTTCGACGCGGTCGATGGCGATGACGCCGGAGTCGGGGCGGTAAATGCCGGCCAGGAGCTTTGCGCAGGTGGATTTGCCGGCTCCATTTTCGCCGACCAGGCCGTGACATTCGCCGGGGGCGATGGAAAAGGAAACCGCGTCCAGCGCGGTGACGCCGGCGAAGGTTTTCGTTACGGATCGGTATTCGATCATTGTGGGAAGGTGCAAGTTG
>JBEKIV010000095.1:0-13170 GCA_050011595.1 Tepidisphaeraceae bacterium | reverse complement strand
GGACTCTACGGCCAATTCAACCCCGGCCACGTCTACACGATCACCCTCCGCTCCGACGGCGACGGCACCATCAACGAAGAGCCGCTGGATCCGATGTACAAACAGGCGATGGGACAATGAACCCCAGACCGCGAAGGTGATATCTTTCCCCCCAAGCCGCGGGATTGCCATCCCGCGGTCCTGGCAAGCCGCATGATCATCGCCTCACGGACGATTTATCCACCGACGCGAGGATCCGTTCGAGATCGCCGAGCGTCGCCGGCGTGTTGCTGGCGTATCCCATGATGATTTTCTCGATCAGCAAGTCGGCGCTCTTTGCCGCCCGCACGTCTTGCCCCTCCTCGCCGCCCTCCGCTTTCAGGCTCTCGTGCAGGCGCTCGATCCGGGCATGAATTTCCACAAGCTCGGTAAAATCCAACTCCTCTCCCCGATCGATATGCCGCGCCAATTCTTCGATAAGATTTGCTGCATCAGACATTTGGATTCCATCTGTAAGCGAGTTAACTATGTAAAGAAGCTAACAATGGGAATCGGACGCGGGCGGAGGGTAACTTGATTATTTCCCCATTAAGTTGCGTCTGGCGCCCCATCCCAGGCCCACAGCACGATGTTCTTCATCAATTGAAGGGAATAATCCGACTGATACCCGGCGATCCCCCAGGCATCGGTTCCCAGCAATCCGCTGGTCATGTCCAGCGGCAAAATGATGATCCGGCCCTGGCCCGCCTTCACCATCATGGGCCGCCAGTCCGTCACGTCCGTGTAGGAGCGGACAAACTGCCGAACCTCCGGTTGCGACACGTCCGTCATTCCGTTTCCGCTGGCGGTGACCAGCGGATTCGATTGGCCCACCGGCTCCACCCGGGCGGCCGGGAACATTCGCAGCAGAAGATCGTCGTGCACGCTTTGGAGGAATTCATCCGGCATCCCGCACGGCTCGATCACCAGCACGCCGCCGCCTTCCACGTATTTCTTCACCGATTGAATCTGTGCCTCGTCGAGATTCAGCTTTTTCGTTCCGATGAGGTGGGCGATGGGGGCTTTGCAATCGCCGAGGTTTTCCATGGCGGTGGGCTGCGGATCGATATCGAGGCTGGTCTGTTGCCGGAACCATCTGCGCGCCCGCGGCCACGCCGCCGGTTCGGGGTCCCAGTTCCCGTTATAGCCGATGCGCGCCAGGGCGATGGATGCCGCCGGCTCGCCCGGGGGCATCGCGACGTAATCCGACTCCAACCGGTTTTTCAGCTCGCTTTTTCCCGCCGCATACAGCGAGAGATTCACCCCCAGCTCGAACGCCGCCCGCGCCACGCGATCCTGCCGAAGCTGCCAAAACTTCGTCACGTCCGTCGGCCAGTGCATCATGAGGATGCGCGACCCGTTAGTGATGGCGCGGATTTTAGGCGGGTCCGAGAGGCGATACGACACCGAGAACAGCACGTGATCCGCCGGCAAGTCGATCCACGAATATTGCGGAAAAAGCTCCTTCCCCAACTTCTCCACGAACTGCGAAAACCGTTCTTCCGCTCCATCCGCCTGGGTCAGCAGCATTCCGCCGTTTTCGACGTACCGCTTGATTTTCTCCTTGTCGTCGTCGCTGAGAGTTGGCGGCGTGTCGCCGGCCAGGTAAAGGATCGGGCTGTCGGTCCAGTCGAGCCAGTCGTGGTCGAGCGGCACGACCTGCCAGTTTAACGGCCGCTCCAATTCCGCGCTGGCGAATCGCGCCAGGTTGGCGACGTCGCGCGGGCGATTGGCCCAATGGCCGTCGTATCGCAGCTTGTTCATCAGGATCGGATGCCGCCCGCGGGCCAGGAACAGCAGGGCAAACGACGTATCGACCAGGGTGTCGAACGTCTCGCCGGATTTTCCCCACGAGCCCTCGGCGCTCTGCGCCGCCAGGATGTCCTCCGCCCCCTGCCGATACCAGTCATTCGAGCCGTAATATTTGAATCCCGACGCCAGCCCCGTCCGCTCCAGGCCGTAGAGCGCGTAATACGTATAAAAATCCGCCGACGTCGGCAGGGCGATGACGCTGTTGTCCCCCGATTCCAGCCATTTCAGGGCTTTTGCCAGCGCCCCGCTGAACGGCGGGCGGCCCACCTTGTCGCCAAACTCCTGCCCATCCAGATAGTCCTGCGCCACGAACAGCGACGCGATCCCCGCCAAAGTCATTGACCGGCTCGGATCGGTCTGGTCCGCGCGATAGCACCATTCGCCGTCGGCGAGTTGATATTTCGTCCAATGGGCCCGCACGTCGCGCCAGAATTCCGAGGGAACCTGGATTCCCACTTCCGCTCCCGACCAGACCCCCAGCAGGCCATACTGCGAATTTGAATTGTCCCAAAACGAAAACTGCGTCCCCCGCGGAAACTCGTTGTTGTAAGTGAATTCCCCTCCCTCCTGCGACTTCAAAAGCCAATCCACGTCTTCCCGGATCGTCGCATGATCCTGCGGCCGGTCGTTCAGCGCCAGCGCAGTCGCCCGCAGCGCGCGGGCATACGTCACGTAATCGGTGGACATGGGAAATTTCTTCATCGCGTCGATCGCGTTGATCATGAACGGGTTGTGAATGTCCAATCGCTTGTCGCGCGTCGCCAGTTCCGCCTGCATCAGCGCGTAGACCGCCAACGTGTCCAACCCCTCGTAATGTTCGTAAGTTCCCGAGAGCTCCGGGCCGCTGAATCGGCCGAGAAGATAATCCACGCCCCCGGTGATGGCCGCGCCGATCTGGGTATCCGCCCGCCCGCTGGCCGGCGGGATGTCCGGCCGAATCGGCGGATGCCGGTTCACCACGCGCTTGGGAGCAACCGGCGGCGCGGGGATCGGTGTCTGCTCAGTCGTCGGCGTAGGAAGCAGCCAGAGACTCTGACTCGGCTGCGTCGTTGTCGGAATGTCCGTTTCGGGCGCGGGCGCCGTTGACGGCGCGGTGGCCGGAGCTTCGGCCACGTTCGGGCCGGGACTTGCTCGGTGCGCGGCCGTCAATTGCTCGAACAGCGCATCCCGCCGCAGCCACGATCGGGCCAATTCCTGCTGCAGAAACGGATCGGTGATCGTCTGCCCGGAAACCAGATGCTCCAGTTCCTGGTATTTGTTATAGGCCAGCCGGTTGTCGCCGGCGACGGCCAGTTGCTCCGCCGTGTCCTTGAGCGCCAGGATCTCCTCGCGATGCGCCTGTTCCCAAGTGACGGCCGCCGGCTGGCCCCGAAGCAGCCACAGCACGCCGATGATCATCGCCACCACCAGCGTCGCCCCGACTCCCCAGATGATGGTGCGCCGGCGAATTTCCTCCTGCTCGATGGTCAGCCCCCGCGAGCGGCGCATCAGCGAATCGATCCGCGATCCCGGTGGCTGGTGGATCCAAACCAACTCCCGGCTCGCGGACTGCGGCGGAAGCATCAGTTCGGAAAGCGGCGTCGGCGACCAGACCGGCGGCGTCGCGGGCGGCGGAGCCGGCGGCTGCTGGGGCGATTCCTGATGCGCCGTCCACTGCACCAGGTCCGATTCGTCCATCTCCACGTGCACTTCCCCAGCCGCCGCCGCCGCCTGATGCGTCAGGTACGACTGCTCCACCGCCTCGGGAGCCTGCTCCGAATCGTTCGGGTGAATTTGCTCGAATGGCGAATCGGGCGGCGTCGCCGCGGCCGACGCTTCAGCCGCCAGGGGAACCGCCGTGTCGTCCGCCGCCGCGGCCAGCGCATCCGGCGGGGCCGCCGGGACCTCCGGCGGGGCATCCGGCGGCTGCGTCAGCCGATTCACCGCCCCGCACGCCGGGCAGATCGTCAGCTTCCCTGTCAGGTTGCTGGCAAACCACAGGACCTTCCCGCATTGTGGACATTGATAGGTGAAAACCATGCGATGTCACGTCCCCAGGCGTCTTTTGGGGAACGGCCATTGTAAGCGCCCGCATCTTCCCCTGAAAATATCCCGCACCTTTCCGCGGCGCAGGTCTTGCGCTTCCCCTGCCGCTTTGCCAATTCCCGCCGAATTGCTATCGTTTGCTCAGGAGCCTTTTGTGATCAAAATTGCCATGATCGGCGCGGGCAGCGTCGTCTTTTCCAAGAATCTCACCGGCGATATTCTGTCCTATCCCGAGTTCCACGAGGCCACCCTCAGCTACATGGACATCGACTCCGACCGCCTCGAGGTCGGCATGAATCTTTGCCGGAAGGTGGCCCAGTCCCTGGGCGCTTCGCCGAAGATCGAGGGAACCCTGGACCGCCGCCAGGCACTCCGCGACGCGGATTTCGTCGTCAACATGGTTCAGATCGGCGGATTTGATTCCACCCTGGTGGACTTTGAAATCCCCCGCAAGTACGGCCTGCGGTTCACGATCGCCGACACCACCGGCCCCGGCGGACTCTTCCGGGCGCTGCGCACTTATCCCATGCTCACCGGCCTTTGCCGCGACATGACCGAGCTTTGCCCCCGCGCCCTGCTCCTGAATTATTCCAATCCCATGTCCATGAACATGCAGACCATCTATCGCACCAGCGACGTCCGCGCCCTCGGGCTCTGCCACAGCGTTCAGGGAACGTTTCTGCAACTGATGGAATACCTCGGCGAAAAGCCCGACCAGGTCTCCTTTCTCTGCGCCGGCATCAATCACATGGCCTTCTATCTCAAGCTGGAAAAAAACGGCGTGGATTTGTATCCCCGGCTTTTCCAGGCGATGGGAAACCCCGAAACCTTCAAGAGCAACGCCGTCCGGTTCGAGTTGATGAAACGGCTGGGATATTTCGTCACCGAAAGCTCCGAGCACAACGCCGAGTACAACGCCCATTTCATCCCCCACGGTCCGGACCTCGTCCAGCGCTTCGGCGTGCCGTTGGACGAATATCCCCGCCGCTGCGACGCCATCATCGACGAATTCGAGCGCATGAAAACCATCGGCAAAAGCGCCGAGAAAATGGAAGTCCATCGCAGCCAGGAATACGGAAGCACGATCATCCACTCGGTCGCCACCGGCAAGCCGAGCGTGGTCTACGGCAACATGCCCAATCGCGGGGCGATTTCCAATCTGCCCGCCTTCGCCATCACCGAGGTTCCCACCCTCGTGGATCGCAACGGCCCCCAGTTCACCACCGTCGGCGAGCTGCCCCCGCAACTGGCGGGCTACCTCCAGCCGCACCTCACCCAGCACGAGCTTTTCATCCGCGCCGCCCTGGAAGGCCGCCGCGATCACGTTTATCAGGCCGCCATGTTCGATCCGTTGACCGCCGCCGTATTGCCGTTGGACAAGATCGTCCAGATGTGCGACGAACTGATCGCCGCCCACGGGGATCTGCTCCCCAAGCTCCCCGCAAAGACGCTGGTGCCGACCAGCGGGAAGAAATTTACTTCGGCCGACATGAAGGCGTATCGTCAGAGTTGGCAGAATGTAAAGTCCGCCGCCAAGCATTCTGTTTAGCGGCCCCGTTCACGCGGCGTTATCGATCGGAAATCACGGATGTACCGACCCAAACATTGGCAAATCGATTCGCCGAACGCCGGGGCGGCGGAATTGGCCGGAAGGCTGAAGGTTTCGCCGCTGATTGGGCAGATGCTGCTCAATCGCGGAATCTCCGGCTTCGATGAAGCCCAAGCGTTTTTGCGGCCGAGTTTGAAGACGTTGGCCGAGCCGGAATTGTTGCCCGGTTTGACCGCGGCGGCCCAGCGCGTGGCCAAGGCCGTTCGGGATGGGGAAAAGATCGTCATCTACGGCGATTATGACGTGGATGGCATCACGGCCACCAGCATTCTCTGGCATGCGATCACGCTGCTGGGGGGTAAGGTGGATGCGTATATCCCGCATCGCATCGACGAAGGATATGGGCTGAATTCCGAGGCGTTGGGGCAGATCATCGACAACGGGGCCAAGCTGATCGTGACCGTGGATTGCGGGATAACCGCGCTGGAGCCGGCCGGCGTGGCCCGGCGGCGCGGGGTCGATTTGATCATCACCGATCACCATCATTGGCATGGCGATCCGCCGGTGTTTCCGGATTGTTACGCCCTGGTGCATCCGCGGCTGCCGGGGACGGCGGCGTATCCCAATCCGAACCTCTGCGGTGCGGGCGTGGCGTTCAAGCTGGCGTGGGGAATCGGGCAGGCGGCGCTGGGCGCTTCCCGCGTCAGCGAATCCTTCCGCGAGTTTCTCATCGAAGCCACCGCCCTGGCGGCGCTGGGAACCATCGCCGACGTCGTGCCCCTCATTGGCGAGAATCGCGCCCTGGCCCATTTCGGCCTGAGCGGACTTCGCCAGAGCAAGTTGACCGGCATCCGCGCGCTGATCGAATCCGCCGCCCTGACCGGCAAAAATCTCGATACCTACGACGTGGGGTTTCTGCTCGCCCCGCGATTGAACGCCTGCGGACGCCTCGGACATGCCGCGCTGGCCGTGGAAATGCTCACCACCGCCGGTGAAACGCGCGCCCGCGAGATCGCGGTTTATCTGGAAGGCCAGAACCGCGCCCGCCAGGCCATGGAAAAACAAATCCTCGACCAGGCCCTGGCCCAGATCGAATCCAACGGTTGGGCCGAGGACGGACATCGGGCGCTGGTGCTGGCCGCCGAAGGCTGGCACGCCGGGGTCATCGGGATTGTCGCTTCGCGCATCGTCGACCGCTTTTGCAGGCCGACCGTCATGGTCGCCCTGGGCAACGGCCTGGGCCAGGGCAGCGCCCGTTCGATTCCGGGATTCCATCTGGCCCGGGCCTTGGAATCGTGCGCGGCTCATCTGGTGGCCTACGGCGGACACGAAATGGCCGCGGGGCTGAAAATCGAGGCGGCCCATCTGGATGATTTCCGCCGGGCGTTTTGCCGCGTCGCCGATTCCCTCGTGACCGATGAGATGCTCGTTCCGCAGCTTCGCGTGGAATGCGTGGCCGATTTATCGCAGGTGACCGAGGGGCTGATCAACGATTTGCAGCGCCTGGGCCCCTTCGGGCACGGGAATCGTCGCCCGCTGCTGTGCATCGAAGATGCCACCGTCGCCGGGGCGGCGCGGCGGGTGGGCAAGACCGGCGATCATCTGCAACTTTTCGTCCAGCAGAACCGCCGGACCATCCGCTGCATCGCCTTCGGGGCCGGCGACCTGATCGATCGGCTGACGCCCGATACCGCCCTGCGCCTGGCGGTCGAGCCGTCGATCAACGAATTCAACGGCCGCCGCAACGTCGAACTGGCCGTGAAGGATTTTCAACTCCTCCCCCAAGCCGCGGGATAGCCATCCCGCGGTCTTCGATCGCCGGGTTGATTCCACCGGGTGTGCCCAATGTTGCGGGCAATCAAAAATCGGCCGGAGGACCGGCCGGTCTTTGGCGCACGGAACTTGGGGCATACGCAATTCTACTTTTCCCGCCCTTTGACTTGCCAAACCACCTGTTGTTGGCACAATGCCGTTGTTGCCGAGTGCGAGGGATTCATCTTTTTCCATCAGGAGGCTGTCTTGAAAAGGATTTGCCGGCCGACTTGTTTTCTGGCGGCGCTGGTGTTGGTTTTGGGGCGGGCGGCGGTTCGGGCCGATAGCGTCATCGGCCCGTTCGTCGACTCGCAGACCAACGCCGTGATTTACCTCGACTTTTCCTCGATCGACATGGCAACAGTCGACGCCTGGCAGCAGAAGGTGATTGCGGCGAATCCCGATCCGGCGGATCGCGCCAAACAACAAGCCGATGCACAGAAAGGAATCACGCGCGCGAAAAAGTGGATTTCCGATTTCAAAACCGCCGGGGGAAAGGATTTGTACATCGTGGTCTCGCTGGCCGGGATGATGCAGGGAGCGCCGGGGGGATTGGTGATCCCGCTCAACGGGGCCGACCCCGAGGCCCTGGCGAAGGTTTTTCCGCAGAGCAACGCTCCACCGCCCGATCCGAACAATCCGAACGCCGCGCAGATCTCGCGCATGCAGCCGAAGACCGCGGTGGTCGGAACCGCCATGGTTTTTTCCACCGGAGCCGGGGTGGAGAAGCTCCAGACCCCATCGACGGAGCCGCGCCCCGATCTGACCGATGCGTTGACGGCCGGGGGCGCCTCGCCCGTGCGGATCGCGCTGACGCCCGCCACGCTGAAGAGCAATCCGTTTTTCGCCATGATGATGAACGCCCCGAGACGCGGGGCCGGCGCCAATCAGCCGGGCGCTCCCGACGTCCCGTTCGGTGAGCCGCAGTGGGATTCCGTCACCTGGATGAGCGTTTCCATCAGTCTCCCGCCGAAGGAATCGGCCTCCTGCACGATCCAGTGCAAGAGCGCGGATTCCGCCAGCGCCATGGCAGACCTCATCAATCAGAAGATGCAGGATGGGAAGGCCGACCCCGCCAAACGGGGCAACATCACCCCCGAAGACTACGACAAGCTGATCTCCGCGGTGAAGCCGACCGTGACGGGCGATCAGGTGGTGATCGCGGTCGATCAGGACACCCTGGACAACGTCGTCGGCCCGATCATGGTGCGCATGATGCAACGCGGCGGGCCAGGCGGGTCCGGGCCGGGCCCAGCCACCCCGCCCCCGGCTGATAATAACGGGATGTAATCAGCCGATTTGGCGATTTATTGGCCTTTTCCCAGCCGGCGTCGATGGACTAGAATCACGCGATCGGCAAATTAACCCGCACAACAAAGGACTTGCCCATGTCGCTTCAATCACTCATCGCAACCGGAACCAAGCTCTGGCTCGATTCCATCGAGCCTCAGTTCGTGCGCAAGAACCGCGCCCTGGGCGCCACCGGCGCCACCTCCAATCCGATCATCATTTCGGACATTCTCAAGTCCGGCTCGCAGGACGATGCTATGACCGCCCTGATGGACGGCGGCGGCAACGATGAGGCCGTCGCCTGGGCCATGACCGACAAACTGGTCTCCGCGGCACAATCGGTCTTTCTCCCGGTTTGGGAGCAGACCCACGGCAACAACGGCTACGTCAGTTTCGAGCTCGATCCGCTGCTGGAGGATTTGCAGTTGGCCCCCAAGTCCATCCCCGAGCGGACTCGGCGCTACGTCGAACTGGGCAAGAAATGGGCCGCGGGACACAAAAACCGGATGATCAAGGTTCCGGCCACCCCCGCGGGCCTGGGGGCGCTGGAGGAGTTGGCCGCCGCCGGGATCACCCTGAACGTCACGCTGATCTTTTCCGAACGCCAATACAACATCGCCCGCGACAACGTCTGGCGCGGCGCGCAACGCCGCAAAAACGGCCTCGGCGCTTTCAAGAGCGTCTACAGCATCTTCGTCAGCCGCGTGGACGTCTACACCGAAAAATACGTCCCAACCCTTTCCCCCGCCGCCCAGGGATTGGTCGGAATCGTCAACGCCAAGCGCCTCTGGCAACTCAACCAGCGGTTTTGGAAGGACAAGAACCTGCCCTTGCAGCAGGAGATCATTTTCGCCAGCACCGGCACCAAGAAGCCCTCCGATCCGCCGGATAAATACGTCGAGGCCCTGGCCGGCAGCGACATTCAGACCAATCCACCCGCCACCAACGACGCGGTCGAGAAACTCAATAAAACCTATACGCGGACGGTGGACCAGATGCCGCCCAAGGCCGTGCTCGACGACATTGACGCCAAGGTCGATCAGCAGAAGATGGAGGACAAGCTGATGGAAGAGGGCGCCGCCAAATTCGCCGATCCCCACAAGGCGCTTCTGAAACTGATCGATCAGAAGCGAACGCAACTCGCGGCGGCCAAGTGAGCGGGGAAGCGACCGTGCGCCGCCGGCTGGCTGTGGTCGCCGCAAGTCTGGACGATGATTTTCGTTCCGCCGCGAAAATCGCCCGCGCCGCCGGTTTCGCCGCCCTTCAACTCGATTCGCGCCTCGGAGATCTGGACATCCTATCCCTTTCCCAAAGCGGAAAGCGCGAATTGCGAGCCATCCTGCGATCCAACGAACTGGATTTGGTCGGATTGCGTCTGGACCTCGGCCGCAACGATTTGACCGCCGATGTCGATGCCGCTCTGGACCGCATCGAAAAACTCCTGGCCGCCGCCGCCGGATTGCAATCCCCGCTCCTCTGCCTCGACCTAGGCCCGATTCCCACCGATCAACTTATGGATGCCGCCCTATCCGAACTCGCCCGCCGCGCCGATCGCCATGGCGTGGCGATCGCTTTCCGCAGCGAATTGGCCGCCTTCGCCGTCCTCGACCGGGCGTTGAAAACCGCCGCCTGTCCCTGGTTCGGCCTCGATCTCGATCCGGTTGCCATTCTCAAGGACGATTGGAGCCAGGACGAAATATTTTCGCATCTCGGCCAACAAATCCGCCACGTCCGCGCCCGCGACGCCATCGCCGGCCCCGACCGCCGCACCAAACCCGCCGTGATTGGATCCGGCTCCGTGGATTGGCCGCGCTTGCTATCCGATTTGGACGGCGCCGGCTATCACGGCTGGATCACTCTGGATCCGGCTGAGTTGCCCAATCGCCGCGCCGCCGCCACGTCCGGCGCCGCCGCCCTGCCTTAAAGGGGCCATTCATGTTTTGCGGCGCTTCGCGCGGATAACTGCTTATTATTCGACCTATTTTTCCGTTAGATGCAGGAAACACAAGGAACGAACTTGAACCGCGGATTACACGGATTTCACGGATAAAAATCACCGCTTATCCGCGCAATCCGAGCCATCCGTGGTTCATTCCATTTCCTTGGAGCGAGAGAAGTCTTGAATGGCCCTCTTTCTTGGCGGGAAATACTCTCGCCAGCTTGTGCCCGCAGGGTCTTTTTTGCGCCCGTACCACCACGAGGAGGGAGGGTTGCGAAAGCAGGCCGAAAGGTCTGAGGGATACCCACCAAATGCATCAAATACATTGAATAGAAGTTTCGCATCCCGACCTTGGGTTACGTATATGCCGCTTTGAGCGTCCGTAGTCCCCCAATCGGCTCGCCACCGGTCCTGGCGTTCGGTCGAAGCATCGCGCCAAGTCCTCTTGTTAAAGAGGACGTCAAACGCCGCTTGCTTCACCCGATCGCTTATACTTCCGGGCCGGAATGCGTGACATTCTTCTGACCACTCTCAACGCCAAATACGCCCACGCGGCGTTCGGGTTGCGGTATCTCATGGCCAACCTTGGATCGCTACGGGAGCGGGCCGGCATCCTGGAGTTTGAGATCAATCAGAAGCCGACCGATTTGGTCGAGGCGATACTGGCCCAGAAGCCGCGGATCGTGGGGATGGGGATTTACATCTGGAACGTCACCCCGGCGACGCAGATCGTGGCGGAACTGAAGCGCCTGCGGCCGGATGTTGTCGTCATCCTCGGCGGGCCGGAGGTGAGCCATGAGGTGGACCAGCAGGAGATTTGCGGGTTGGCGGATTACGTCATCACGGGCGAAGCCGATCTGGAGTTTGCCCGATTATGCGAGGAGATTCTGTCCGGCCGGCGGCCGCCGAGCCGGATTTTCGCGGCGGAATTGCCGGAGTTTTCGCGCCTGAAGTTGCCTTATGACCTTTACGACGACCGTGATTTGGCGCACCGCGTGGTGTACGTCGAGGCGTCGCGCGGCTGTCCGTTCTCGTGCGAGTTTTGCCTGTCGTCGCTGGACGTTCCGGTGCGCAACGTGCCGCTGGAGGATTTTCTGCCGGCGATGGGCCGGTTGCTGGACCGCGGGCTGCGGCGATTCAAGTTCGTGGATCGGACGTTCAATCTCAACGTTCAAATCGGCCGGGCGATCCTGGATTTTTTTTGGAAGCGGTATGAGCCGGGGCTATTTTTGCATTTCGAGATGATTCCGGATCGGCTGCCGGAGGGCCTGCGGGAACCGATCCGGCTTTTTCCTCCCGGCGCGTTGCAGTTCGAAGTGGGGATCCAGAGTTTCAATCCCGACGTTTGCCGGCGGATCAGCCGCCGGCAGGACGTCCGGCGGGCCGAGGAGAACCTGAGGTTCCTGAAAGATCGGACCGGCGTGCACGTTCATGCCGACTTGATCGTCGGTTTGCCGGGCGAGGATTTGCAAAGTTTCGCGGCGGGATTTGACCGGCTGGTTGGATTGGGTCCGCAGGAAATTCAGGTCGGTTTGCTGAAGCGGCTGCGGGGCACGCCGATCGCCCGGCACGACGGGGAATGGAAAATGGTCTACAGCCCCTTGCCTCCGTACGAGGTGTTGCAGACCGGGGCAATCGACTTCGCGACCATGCAGCGGCTGCGCCGGTTCGCCCGGTATTGGGACCTGGTGTCCAACAGCGGCAATTTTCTGGAATCATCGCCGCTGATCTGGCGCGACGCCTCGCCGTTTGCGCGATTCTTGCGATTCAGTGATTGGCTTTTTTCCCGGGCCGAGAGGAATCATGGGATTTCCCTGCACCGTCTGGCGGAGCTGCTGTTTGAATTTCTCATGGGCGAATTGGGGCAGGACGGCAGGGGGGTGGCGGAAGCGGTCTGGCGGGATTATCAACGCGGCGGACGTAGTGATCGGCCGCGATTTTTGCTGAAACATTTGCCTTGCGATGCCGTGAAAGTACGGCGGAGGGCAGTCCCCCCCGCGGTCAAACGGCAGTTTCGACGCCTGGCATGATACGAAACCGGCTGGCATGATGCGGGGAAAGAGGCGCCGCAATGCCGCTCCGGATGCTTGCCAAAAGCGCCCTTTTCTTGCAAGATTCTCTCCACCTCTTGGATGACTCCGCCTCAGATGGTTGGTGAGAAGCGCCAAAGAGGGCGGGAACGGCATGGATAGGGAATAGAAAGGAGCGCGTCTTGCGTTGGTCTTCAAACTCCGGCGGTAGAATCATGGGCGGGGCGTTTACGGTGGTGGCGTGGGTGGCGCTCTGCGGGCTGTTGACCGGCTGCGACGGGCCCTTCATGAACGATTTCTTGAATCCCGGCGAACCGAAAATAATTGATCCGGGCCAAAAGCCGTTGGTGGTCCCGGTGCTGGACACGCTGGCCAGCGGCATTGAAGAACCGGACACGGCGTTCTCGTCGGCGACGGATATGGAGCCGGCCGATCTGGTTCCCGACATCTCGGATTACCAGTTGGGTCCCAACGACTTGGTTAGCATATCGATTTTTGATTTGCTGGGCGAGGGTACGGGCGAGCAGGTCAAAACCGTCCGAGTGACGGAAACGGGGATGGTCAGCCTGCCGTTCATTTCGCCGGTCAAGGCGTCTGGATTGACCGAGCGGGAGTTGGAGCAGGCGGTTTCCAAGGCGTACGAAGACGCGAACTTGATTCGCAAAGCGCGGGTTTCGGTGACCGTGGCCGAGGCG
>JBEKIV010000094.1:0-13200 GCA_050011595.1 Tepidisphaeraceae bacterium | reverse complement strand
GGCGGCCAAAGGCTCCTACGTCATTTCGGGCGATGACAACATCAAGGCGGCTCCCGTTCTCATTCCCGAGCCGGTCAGCGGCCTGCTCGCCCTGTTCGGGCTAAGCGGTCTGTGCCTCATGCGCCCTCGGCGGCAGGATGCCGCATGGCGCTAATGCGACCGCGAGTACCACGTCGTTAATCGCAATCGTTAATCCGAGCAGCCGTTTGAACTAGGCATGCCCGTCGCGCCGGGCCGTTTCAAAGTCCGGAAAAATACGCCCCGCCTCCCGTCAGAACCCATGTGCCACGTCTTGACGGGAATTGCCGCGACGCCTATATTTATAAAGCACAACTGTTGCAATCGGCAATTATTTATGCGCGGTGATGCCGGACAACGCGACTGTGAAATCCTGGAGACGGTGCCCCTGGTGATGCGGTTCATCCGCGACCAGGTTCGTCGGCGTCATACGGCCGGACTGTCGCTGCCGCAGTTTCGCACTTTGGGGTTCTTGGGACGCACTAAAAATTCCTCGTTGTCGGCGGTCGCCGAGCATTTGGGGCTTTCTCTGCCGGCCATGTCACGGTTGATCAACGGACTGGTGGACGAGCGGCTGGTGGAACGGCAACCGGTCTCGAACAACCGCCGCCAAATCGCCCTGACGCTCACGGCCCCAGGCCGGGCGACGCTGGAAAAGGTGCGCGACGAAATCCGGCTGCGCTTGGCCGATTCGTTGCAAAGTCTTTCGGTCCCCGAACAAAAGACCGTTCGACGCGCGATGCGGGCATTGCACAAGGTTTTTGACGATCACGCCGCCGCCGCAAATTTGGCACACAAGCTCAAACCATGACGATTCTGGAAACAACAGGGCTGACGCGGCGATTCGGCAATTTGACGGCCGTGGACGACTTGAATCTGGCCGTGGCTGAAGGCGAAGTTTTCGGTTTGCTGGGGCCGAATGGCGCCGGCAAAACCACCCTCATCAAAATGTTGACGACGCTCCTGCCGCCGACGCGCGGAACGGCAACCGTCGCCGGATTTGACATCCGGCAACGTCCGGCGCAGGTGCGCGCATCCATTGGCTACGTCCCGCAACTGGTTTCGGTGGACGGCGCTTTGACCGGCTATGAAAACCTGCTTTTCTTCGCCAAGCTCTATGGCATGCCCAGAACGCTACGGCGAACCCGCATTGATGAGGCGCTGAATTTCGCGGGGCTGCGGGAAGCCGCCGGCCGGCAGGTGCGGGGTTATTCCGGCGGGATGGTGCGGCGGCTGGAACTGGCGATGGCCATGCTGCATCGCCCCCGGGTGTTGTTTCTGGATGAACCGACAGGCGGTCTGGACCCCCTGGCGCGGCGGGCGGTGTGGCAGCAGGTGCGGCTGCTGGCGCGCCAATACGGCATGACGATCGTCCTGACCACTCATTTCATGGACGAGGCGGACGACTTGTGCGATCGGGTGGCCATCATGAACGTGGGACGGGTTGTGGCTCGGGGCAGCCCGGACGAATTGAAACGGTCCATCCCTCATCCGGGCGCCACCTTGGATGAAGTATTCGCCCACTACACCGGTCATCCGTTGGAAATTGAGCAAGAAGGAAATTATCGTGACGTCTCCCAAACTCGGCGCAATCTTGCCCGTCTCGGTTAATCCGCCAATCAGCTTTGGCCGGCCGGCGCGGTGGCTGGGCCAGTGCCTCACTCTGGCGGAAATGGAACTGCGCAAGCTGCGCCATGACCCGACCGAATTGCTGACGCGCGCGATTCAACCGGCGCTATGGCTGTTGGTTTTCGGAGAAGTGTTCACTCGCATTCACGCCATTCCCACGGGCGACATCCGCTATCTGGATTTTCTGGCCCCCGGCGTTCTGGCGCAGAGCGTGTTGTTCATCGCGATCTTTTACGGCATCGCGGTCATCTGGGAACGCGACCTCGGTCTCGTGCATAAATTGCTGGTCAGCCCCGCCCCACGCACGGCGCTGGTGCTGGGCAAGGCGCTGTCGGCGGGAGTGCGCGGGCTTTCGCAGGCCTGTATCGTTTACCTGCTGGCCTGGCTGCTGGGCGTGAAGATGAATTGGAATCCCCTGGCGTTGCTGGGCGTGGCGGTCACCGTGTTGCTGGGCGCCGCGGTCTTCTCCACTTTTTCCTTGATCATCGCCTGCATCGTCAAAACCCGGGAACGCTTCATGGGCATCGGCCAAATCCTCACCATGCCCCTGTTTTTCGCCAGCAACGCCATGTATCCCATCGCCATCATGCCTCATTGGCTCAAGGTCGTTGCCCACGTCAATCCGTTGACTTACGAAGTGGATGCGATGCGCGCCCTGATGATCCACGGCGGCACGACTTCCTACGGCATTGCCGCGGACTTTGCCGTGCTGATTCTCGCCTTGGCCTTGCTCACGGCCATCGGCGCGTGGCTTTATCCAAATCTGGCGAGGTAGGAACTCATCTGAACATCCGCCGTCACGTCATCGTGACGGACGATTAAGACAAACTTGCCATCCTGCCATCAAAGGTTGCTCAAACCATACAACCTTGACGCGCGTTGGACTTTTTTGGACACTCGGCCGATAAAGCGGGATGAACGCACGAAAGGACTTCGAGCCATGAAGCTCACCGTACGTGATGCGGCTCATATACTAAACGTTTCCGAGAAAAGCGTTTATCGTTGGATCAAGCAGGGCATTATTCCGGCCTATCAAATCAACGACCAATACCGGTTCAATCGGGCTGAGTTGCTGGAATGGGCGACGTCACGCAGGATCAACGTTTCACCCGATATTTTCGCGGAGCCGGAGGGTGGCAATACCCTGCCGCCCAGCTTGAGCGAGGCGCTGGCCACGGGCGGAATTTATTACCGCATGGGCGGGTCTGACAAAGCTTCGGTGCTTCAAGCGGTGGTCGATGTGATGAAGCTGCCCGAGGAGGTCGACCGGAAGTTTCTGTATCAGGTCCTGCTGGCAAGGGAGGCATTAGGCTCCACGGGGATCGGCGACGGCATCGCGATTCCTCACGTCCGCAACCCCATCGTCCTGCACGTTGTGCAGCCCGTCGTGACGCTCTGTTTCCTGGAACGGCCCGTGGAATTTGGCGCTTTGGACGGCCGGGCGGTTTCGACCCTGTTCACGCTCATCAGCCCGACCGTTCGCGCGCATCTGCATCTCTTATCGCGTCTCGGTTTTGCCTTTCGCGACGCGGATTTCAAAGCGGCCGTGACCCAACAGGCTTCACGCGACCAGATCCTTCAGACCCTGAAACGAGCGGAGACGGCGATGGGATTTGGGTCTCGTTCTCAACCGCCGGCAACCGGCACCGGGCAAACCTCCAACTGACCAAGGGATTCATTTGTTTTGAAAGGACGCGAAATACCAACCATGGAACTGCCTGTTCGTGACGTGGCCAAGCGGCTTGCCATCCCGGAAAAGCCGGCCATCGCTTGCCCCAACGAGGTGCAACGATGACGATGTTGCTGCTCGCCGTCGCAATCCTCGTATGCACCGGTTTGGCCGCACTGTTGGCAACGGCGTCGCCGCGCGCTGCAACCATGCTCGGCGCGGGCGGTGCCGTGGTGGCCTGCGCCATCGGGGTGATCGCTGCCCCCCCCTTTCTATTTGGCGCACCGGCCGAGTCGGTGCACCTTGCCTGGAGCGTGCCCTACGGCTCTTTCTTCGTTGAGGTGGACGCGCTGGCGGCATTCTTTCTCTTGCCGATCTTCGTTCTGTCCGCGCTGGCGGCAGTGTATGGCGCCCAGTATCTGCTCGCCTGGCGCGGGCGCAAATCCCTCGGCGCCGCGTGGCTCTTCTACAATCTTCTCGTCGCCAGCATGGTGCTGGTCGTGCTGGCCCACAATGGCGTGCTGTTCCTTCTCGCCTGGGAGGCGATGGCGCTGTCCTCGTACTTCCTGGTGACCTTCGAGGACGAGCAGGACACAGTGCGCCAGGCGGGTTGGACCTACCTGGTGGCGTCACATCTGGGCACGGCGTTTCTATTGGCCATGTTCGTGTTGCTGGGCCGCGGCGGCGGCTCGCTCGATTTTGACCGCTACTCTTCCGCCAACGCCGGCGCTTTGTTCCTGCTGGCGCTGGTGGGATTTGGAACCAAGGCCGGATTTATGCCGCTGCACGTGTGGCTGCCGGAGGCGCACCCCGCCGCGCCGAGTCATGTCTCCGCCCTGATGTCGGGCGTGATGATCAAGATGGGAATCTACGGACTGCTGCGCACGTTGACTTTTCTCGGTCCGCCGCCGGCTTGGTGGGGCCGCCTGCTCATCGCGATCGGGCTGACATCGGGTGTGCTCGGCGTGCTGCTGGCGCTGGCACAGCATGATCTGAAGCGCCTGCTCGCCTACCACAGCGTGGAGAACATCGGAATCATCGCGTTGGGATTGGGTGTTGGACTTCTCGGTGTAAGCGGCGGCTCATCCGCGCTGGTGGTGCTCGGTTTCGGCGGCGCGTTGCTGCACGTGCTGAACCACGCTCTGTTCAAGGGTCTGCTGTTCCTCGGAGCCGGGTCGGTGCTGCATGGCGCCGGGACCCGGGAAATCGATCATCTGGGCGGACTGGCTAAACGGATGCCCTGGACCGCGACGACATTTTTGGTGGGCGCGGTCGCCATTTCTGGTCTGCCGCCGCTGAACGGTTTTGTCAGCGAGTTCCTGATTTACCTCGGCGCGTTCAACGGCGTCACGCAACACGCGCCGGGGGCGGTGCCGCTGCTGGCGGCGATTGCCGGCTTGGCGTTGATCGGCGGCTTGGCAACCGCTTGTTTCACGAAAGCATTTGGAGTTGTGTTTCTCGGCCAGCCCCGTAGCGAGCACGCGGTCCACGCGCACGAGGCCGGCGCGGCCATGCGCTGGCCCATGGCCCTGCTCGCCGCCGGATGTGTGTTGATCGGTTTTTGCGCGCCATTGGCGCTGCGGCCGTTGGCCGGCGTGCTCCACTTGCTCAGCGGATTGGCGCCGCCGGCGATCGCCGAGCAGTTGGCAGGCGCTGCTGGTCCGTTGCGGTTCGTAGTCGCCGGCAGCGTCGCGTTTCTGGCGCTCGTGGCCGCCCTGGCGTGGTTACGCCGCCGATTGCTGGCGGGCCGAAGCGTGGCCCAATCCGTCACCTGGGACTGCGGCTACGCGCAACCGTCGGCGCGAATGCAATATACCGCCTCTTCGTTTGCTCAACCGCTGATGACGTTGTTCGCGCCGCTGTTGCGCACGCGGCGCACGCTGGCCGCGCCCGAAGGATATTTCCCGCGTGCGGCGTCGCTGACGACCGCGACCCCCGACGCGGCTCGGATTGCTCTGTATGAACCGGCATTTTCCGGTGTGGCCTGGATGCTGGCACGTTTGCGTTGGCTGCAACATGGCCGCATCCAACTCTACGTGTTGTACATCGCGCTGACGCTGCTGGTTTTGCTGGTCTGGAAGCTGGGCTGAACGATGCGAGCAATCTCCTTGATCCAACTCTTTTCCGCGTTGGTGTTCTCGCCACTGATGCTTGGCGTGATCAACCGCACCAAGGCATGGTTTGCGGGTCGGCGCGGGCAGCCGTTGCTGCAGGCGTATTTCGATCTCTACAAACTGCTTGCAAAGGGCGCGGTATATAGCCGCACGACGACTTGGGTCTTTCGCGCTGGGCCGGTCATCGGCTTGTCGGCCGTTCTGGTGGCGGTGCCGCTTGTGCCGCTGGGCGGCGCGCCGGCGCCTCTGGCGTTTGCGGGGGATTTTATCCTGCTGGCGTATCTGCTGGGGTTGATGAGGTTCTTCACCGTGGCGGCGGCGTTGGATACGGGATCGAGCTTCGAGGCCATGGGCGCCAGCCGCGAAGTAGCGTTCTCGGCGTTGGCGGAGCCGGCGCTGTTGCTCGGGCTGGCGGTGGTGGCGCGGCAGACCGGAAGTCTTTCGCTCAGTGGTATGTACGCCGGGATGGCGATGGAAACTTGGCGGCAAGCCGGCCCGGTTTCGGCCCTGGTGGCGGCGGCGTTCATGGTGGTCCTGCTCGCCGAGAATGCGCGCGTCCCGGTCGACGATCCCAACACGCATCTCGAACTGACGATGATCCACGAAGTGATGGTGCTCGACCACGGTGGGCCGGACCTGGCTTTCATCCTCTATGCCGCGGCTTTGAAGTTGTGGTTGTTTGCCGCGTTATTGGTCGGGCTGGTTTTGCCGCTGCGCACCGGCCACGCGTGGCTGGACGTCGCCTCGGCTTTAGGCGGGATCTTCGCCGTGGCGGTGGCCGTGGGCATAGTGGAATCTTCCATGGCGCGGCTCCGGTTGCTGCGCGTGCCGCAATTGCTCGTGGGCGCCGGCGCATTGGTTGCACTGGCGCTGATTCTGACCCTCAGGTGAGGCGATGACTCTGGATATCATCCTGATTCTGGTCGTGCTGATCGACCTGCGCCTGTTGGGAGCCAGCCGCATCGAGGCCAGCGTGCGCGCCGTCGCGCTGCAGGGAATTCTGCTCGGCCTGCTGACCGTGCTGGAGCATTTCGGGGATTTGACCGTGGGCGTGTGGTTGGTGGCGGTGGGCGGCGCGGTGCTGAAGGGCGTGGTGTTTCCCTGGCTGCTGCTGCGAGCGCTGCGGTCGACGGATGCCAAACGCGAGTTCGAACCGTTCGTCGGACCCATTGCCTCCCTGCTGGCCGGTGTGGCGGCGCTGGGGGTGTCGTTGTGGCTGGCGCGGCGCCTGCCGTTGCCCCAATCCGCGCGTACCTCGCTGCTGGTCGCGGTGGCCTTGTTCTCCATCCTGGTCGGTCTGTTTCTCATCGTGGCGCGCAAGAAGGCCATCAGCCAGGTGCTCGGATTTCTGGTCATGGAGAACGGCATCTACACCTTCGGCACGGGTTTGGTGCGCCAATCGCCGTTGCTGGTGGAACTTGGCGTCATGCTGGACGTGTTCGTGGCGGTGTTTGTGATGGGCATCGCGCTCTTCCACATCAGCCGCGAATTCGATCACATCAACACCCATGAACTTTCGACCCTGAAGGACTGACGGCCATGGTGCTCATTCTGGTCTTGATTCCCGCGCTGATTGGCGGCATTGCATTCCTGGTGCCCAACGATCCGCTGCGCCGGGCCTTGTTGGTCGCGACCGCCGTGACCCACGCGGGGCTGACCGCGGCGTGCTGGGTGCATCGGCCGGCCGCGGCGGCCGGCGGGTGGCTGGTGCTCGATGCCGCGGGACTGTTGTTTCTCAGCATCACCAGCGCGCTGTTCCTTGCCGCGGCGGTGTACGCGGTCGCTTACCTGCGGCGCGAGCACGATCACGTGGCACGCGATGCCGTGGAAGGCTTCCTGTTTTCCAACGCGCCCGAAGCCACGTTCACCGGATGTCTGCTGCTGTTCCTGGCGGCGATGACGCTGGTGACTCTCAGCCAGCACGTCGGTTTGCTCTGGGTGGCCGTGGAGGCGACAACTCTGGCCAGCGCCCCGCTGATTTATTTCCACCGCCATCACCGCTCGCTCGAAGCCACCTGGAAATATCTGCTGATCTGCTCCGTCGGAATCGCCCTGGCGCTGCTGGGCAATTTTTTCCTGGCGGTGGCGGCCGGCTCGACGCCGCTGGTGTTCGGCGATCTGGTCGCGCGGTCCGGTCAACTCAACGTGATCTGGCTGAAGGCGGCGTTTTTGTTTGTGCTGGTCGGTTACGGAACCAAGATGGGGCTTGCGCCGCTGCACACCTGGCTGCCGGATGCCCACAGTGAATCACCGCCGGTCATCTCGGCGCTGTTGTCCGGTGCGCTGTTGAACTGCGCCTTTCTCGGAATCATTCGTATGCAGCAGGTGTGCGCCGCCGACGGGCTGGGCGATTTTTCCCGGACGCTGCTCGTGGGCTTCGGCCTGATTTCGATGGCGGTCGCGGCGGCGTTCATCGTCGGGCAGACGGATTTCAAACGGCTGCTGGCCTACTCCAGCGTCGAGCACGTGGGCATCCTCGCTCTGGGCGTAGGGTTGGGCGGCGCTGGCGTGTTCGGCGCCATGCTGCACGCGGTGAATCACTCGCTGACCAAGGCGATGCTGTTCCTCGTCGCAGGCAACATCCTCGGCGCCTACGGCACGAAATCCACCGAGGACGTGCAGGGCGCCTTGCGGGTGCTGCCCGTGTCGGGCGTGCTCTGGATCGCGGGCCTGCTGGCGATCACCGGCTCGCCGCCTTTCGGGCCGTTCTTGAGCGAGTTCACGATTTTGAAGGCGGCGCTGGATGCCGGGCGCATTGGCGTGGCAGTAACGTACCTGGCACTGCTGGCGGTGATTTTCATCGGCATGGCGACGATCATGCTGCCAATGGCCCAGGGCGTATCGCCGCGCATTGCGCCGCGACGTGAATCCTGGACGTCCGTTGTGCCGCCGGCCGCTTTGGCGACGGTGGTGCTTTTGCTGGGGATCTGTCTCCCAGGCCCGTTGATGCACCTGCTCCGCGAGTCGGCACACTTGTTGGGACACCCGTAATGCGGTGGCATGCGGTCCATTTTCCGGAGGTCCGGCCATGAGTTCGTCAGGGACGCCGGCAACTTCCAACAGCCGTCTGGCGACCGTGGACAACGGCCGCGCCATCGACCGCGCCGCCGTGCCGGAACTGTCGTTCGACGACTTCCAGCAAGCCATCCTGGCTGCCGTCCAGCGCCAGCAGCGCGTCGTCGCCCTCTTCGGAACCTTGGATCCCGATCCGGCAATCGTGCCCCTATACCTTGTCCTGGCCGACGATCAGCAGTCGTCGCTACTGCTGGCCCGAACGCGCGTGCGCGGCGATCGCTTTGCTTCGCTGACTCCCCGCTGTCCGCAGGTCCATCTGTTCGAACGCGAGATCGGCGAGCAATTCGGGCTCCGCGCCGTCGGCCATCCCTGGTTCAAGCCCGTCCGATACCATCGCTCCTACCGCCCCGGATACGACGCCTGGGAGCGCCCCGAAGACCAGCCTCCCCTTGTCGGCGTCACTGATTTCTACCGCGTCGAAGGCGACCAGGTGCATGAGGTGGCCGTCGGACCGGTCCACGCCGGCGTCATCGAGCCGGGGCATTTTCGCTTCCAATGTCACGGCGAAGACGTGTTCCACCTGGAAATCTCGCTGGGCTATCAACACCGCGGCGTCGAGAGGGCTCTGATCGGCGGACCGAATCCCCGGTCCTTCCATTACGCCGAGACCTTGGCGGGAGATACCACCGTCGGCCATGCCACCGCCTATTGCCAGGTCTTCGAGGCTTTGGCGCGTTGCCAGAAAACGCCCCGCGGGCAGACCCTGCGCGGCATCGCATTGGAACTGGAGCGGCTGGCGAACCACGTCGGCGATTTGGGCGCTCTTGCCGGCGACGTCGCCTTTCTGCCCACCGCCTCCTATTGCGGCAGAATCCGCGGCGATTTCCTCAACATGACCGCCACGCTCTGCGGCAGCCGCTTCGGCCGCGGATTGATCCGACCCGGCGGCGTCGCATTTGACGTCGATACGCCCATCCTCGACGACCTGCTTAAACGCCTCGATGCATCGGAGAGGGATTGTAAAAACGCCGTCGATCTGCTTTGGGATTCGCCCTCGGTGATGTCGCGCTTCGAGGATGTCGGCCGCCTTCCACGGGCAGCGGCCCAGGACCTGGGCCTGGTCGGCCCCGCCGCACGGGCCTGCGGATTGCAACGCGATGCCCGTCACGATCACCCCTCGGGAATCTTCCGTTTCGCGCATATTCCCGTTTCCACCTGCGACAGCGGCGACGTGTTCGCCCGGGCCTACGTCCGATGGTTGGAAATCCGCCATTCCATCGACTTCCTCCGCGAGCAATTCCGCGCCCTGCCTTCGGGAACCGTGCGCGGCGACGTGAAGCCGCCACGTCCCGACCAGCTTGCCGTCTCGCTGATCGAGGGTTGGCGCGGCGAGCTTTGTCATGTCGCACTGACCGACGCCAACGGGCGCTTTGAGCGCTACAAGGTCGTCGATCCCTCGTTCCATAATTGGACCGGCCTGGCCTACGCGCTGCGCAACCAGCAGATTTCGGATTTCCCGCTGTGCAATAAGAGCTTCAACCTGTCCTACTGTGGGCATGACCTGTGACAACGGCCAGGAAACAATCTCACAACCTTTTTAGCGGCCGCGTTTACGCGGCGTTTCTTCTCTAAAGCGATAAAGGAAACCGTTCCATGTTCAACACCTTGTTAGCTCGATTTCACCAGGGCCATCGGACGATCGAATATCCTGACGCCCCGCCGCCATCTTTGCCGGAGCGTTTTCGCGGCCGGCCGACGATCGACGCTTCGAAATGTCCCGACGGTTGCGCCCTCTGTGCCGAGGCATGTCCAACCCAGGCGATTACCGTTTCGGATAAGCCCCGGATCGATCTCGGCCGCTGCCTTTTTTGCGCGGATTGCGTGAACGCCTGCCCGGCCGACGCGATTCGCTACACCCGCGAATATCGCCTCGCCGTCCGGCAGCGCGCCGACCTCGTCGTTGATTCCGACCAAGAAATAAAACTCGCGGCGGCATTGGACGAAAAACTCAAACGGCTCTTTGGCCGATCCCTGAAACTTCGCCAGGTCAGCGCCGGCGGCTGCAACGGCTGCGAGTCGGACGTGAACGTGCTCGGCACGGTAGGCTGGGACCTGGGGCGCTTTGGCATTCAGTTCGTCGCCTCGCCTCGTCACGCCGACGGCCTGCTGATCACCGGGGCCATTTCCCAGAACATGCGGCTGGCGCTGAGCAAGACCTACGACGCGGTGCCCTCGCCGAAGATCGTCATCGCCGTCGGCGCGTGCGCCATCTCGGGGGGTCCATACTCCGGGCACCCGGAGGTGCAAAATGGCGCCGAAGCCGCCGTGCCAATCGACCTGTACATCCCCGGCTGCCCGCCCCATCCGCTGACCATCCTTGATGGCCTGCTTCGCCTGCTCGGCAGGATTGAGGAGGGGCGAAATTTGACGCCCGATCTCGCCATCGCCGATTGAAATGACGAGCCTATCACGCTGCGATTCGCATCTCCTCCAGCATCCGGCGCAGCGTCTTCTCGATTAAGCGCACGATCTCCTTGTCGTTCAAACCCGACACCTCCATCGCCGGTCCGTACGACAGGCGGATTTTCCTCGGCTGAAAGATGCTTTGGTCCGTCGGCCATGCCTGATATGAGCCGTCAATGATGACGGGAATGACCGGCACTCTGACCCGGCGCAGGATCAGGCTCACGCCTCGCTCGATCGGCAATAGTTCGCCGTTGTTCGTCCTGGAGCCTTCGGGAAAAATGATCAGCGCCCGCCCCGCTTGCAAGCGGGCGATCGTCTCCCGGATCGCCCCGACATCCCCGGCGCCCTGACGCACGGGGAAACTATTCAGCCACCGCAGCAGCCTCGCTAAATGCCGATTCTCGAACAGTTCGGATTTCGCGATGTAATTCAGCGGCCGTTCCAGCCGCACCCCCACCAGAATCGGATCGAGATAGCTTTGGTGGTTGGCGACGAGCAGAACGCCCCCGTGCCGGGGAACGTGCTTCTGGCCATAAACTTTAAGATCGAAACAGCAAGTCGTGAAGATTCGGCAAAACACCTGCGCTAGCTTCCAGGCGAGCGATGGATCCTCCCCGTTTCCGAGCCTCAGCCCGCTTGTTCGATTCGCGGGTATGGAATGTATTGTTCGGACGAAATCCTTCCAAGGAAGTTTGCTATGAATACTAGTCGCCATTCGCGGGGATTGCGCCTCGCCGAGGTATATTGTCGCAATGCGGGGGCGCAGAACGGACTTTCGGACCATGCAGGTGGCGATTCCCCTCGGCGGATATTTCCGGAATTCCGATTTTTTGGACGACGCAGGCCGCAGCGAACGATATAATGCCAAACGGCGCTCCCCGAAGGGAGTTGGCCTTGAGCCCCTTCAGTCCTCGACTGATTCGCGCGGTTTACGATGATGCCCTGAAAGAAATCCCACCGCCCGGCTTGCGGTGATGGATCGGAGCAAGCCTCCTATGAACAATCCCTCCACAGCAACCACTGAAATGTCAGTCGACGTAAAATCCGATGACCGGCACGCGCCGAAGCTTAAATTCAACGGCAGCGACCGTTTTCTACGCGAACTGCGGCGGCGAGTGGACGCGTATTTCGAGCGCACCGGCCGCCCCCGGCGAGATTGCCCCCAAATGTACTTCAAAACCGCCACCATCCTCGCATGGTTTTTCTCCGCATACGTCCTGCTGGTGTTTGTCTGCACAAGCTGGTGGATCGTTCTCCCGTTGGCCGTCGTGCTCGGGCTTTCGATGGCCGCCATTGGTTTCAATATCCAACACGACGGCGGCCACAGGGCCTATTCCGAGCGGCCGTGGATCAACAAGGTCATGGCCCTGACTCTCGACCTCATGGGCGGCAGTTCCTATCTATGGGATTGGAAGCACAATGCCATTCACCATACATATCCGAACATCAATGGGCAGGATGACGATATCAACATCGGAATCCTTGGCCGCCTTTCGCCCCAACAGCCGCGATTCTGGTTCCACCGCCTTCAAGGCATTTACATGTGGCTGCTGTACGGTTTCCTGGCCATCAAGTGGCACCTCATCGACGATTTCCACCAGGTCAGCACGGGCCACATCGGCGGCCACAAAATCCCCCGGCCCAAAGGCAAGGACCTGGTGATCTTCATCGCCGGCAAAGTGACGTTTTTCTCTCTGGCATTTGTCGTCCCCATGCTTTTGCATCCCTGGTGGGCGGTCCTTGGCGTCTACGCAACCGCCGCATTTGTCAGCGGCGTCGTCCTGAGCATCGTCTTTCAACTCGCCCATTGCGTCGGCGAAGCCGACTTCCCCGTTCCCGTCCCCATTCCCGGCGGCGGTGAGCGAATCCAAAACGAATGGGCCATTCACCAGGTTCAGACCACCGTCGATTTTGCCCGCGGCAATCGCGTCCTCTGCTGGTTCCTCGGCGGACTCAATTTCCAGATCGAGCATCATCTCTTCCACAAAATCTGCCACGTTCACTACCCAGCGCTGTCCAAGGTGGTCGAGGAAGCCTGCAAGGAATTTGGCATTACCTACTCTGAGCACAAGACATTCTTCTCGGCCGTCGGTTCTCATTTCAGGTGGCTGGTGCTGATGGGGCGCCCAACCGTTTCCGCCCCCACCACATGATCGCCCCCGTCCCCGAACGCCCACGGCGCCGCCTCATCCTTACCCACATCTCAGGGTGGGCTCGCTTTCCATAACAGGAACGCGGATTCCAGCCCTGAAATCGGCAGGCACAACCCTCTTTTCCGCGGACGTAAGC
>JBEKIV010000093.1:0-13281 GCA_050011595.1 Tepidisphaeraceae bacterium | reverse complement strand
TCCGGCGAAATTTCAAACGTCGCTTACCGTCAACACGTTTTTATGCCGATGCTCAAAGACAGCGGACGTTGATCTTCTGAAACATTGGCAAATGACACTATGCTCCAACCCAACACGCCCCATAAGCCGCGGATTTTGATCCTGGACGAGGACCGCATCATCCTTCAATCGCTGTCGCAGTTCCTGAGCCGGGAGGGGTACGAAGTGCGGACGTGCGACGTGCCGGAGGAGGCGCTTTCGCAATTGGAAGGCGGGCAAACCGAGGTGTTGCTGGCGGACATCAATATGCCGGGGATCAAGGCCGCCGAGTTTCTCCGCGACGTTCGCCGGCGAGCGCCGGAGGTGGTGACGGTCGTCATCACGAGTTACGGCTCGATCGAAGGAGCCGTCGAAGCCACGAAAATGGGGGCGTACGATTATCTCACCAAGCCGATCGTGGATGACGAGATCCGGGTGGTGGTCGAGAAGGCGGTGCGCCAGCAATCGCTGATGTTTGAGAACCAGACGCTGCGTCAGCAGCTCGATCTGCGATTCGGGTTCGAGAACATCGTGGGGCATGACTACAAGATGCTGAAGATTTTTGATCTGGCCGAGGCCGTGGCCGACAGCCGGACGACCGTGCTGATGAGCGGGGAAAGCGGGACGGGCAAATCGCTGCTGGCGCGGGCGATCCATCATCGCTCGCCGCGGCGCGACAAGCCGTTCGTGGAGGTAAGCTGCGGCGCGTTGCCGGAGACGCTGCTGGAAACCGAGTTGTTCGGGCACGTGAAGGGGGCGTTCACCGGCGCCGTCGCCGACAAGCCCGGCCGATTCCTCGCCGCCGACGGCGGAACCCTGTTTCTCGACGAGATCAATTCCGCGTCGCCGGCGATGCAGGTGAAACTGCTGCGGGTTTTGCAGGAACGGGCGTTCGAGCCGGTCGGAAGCACGCAGACCAAACACGTGGACGTGCGCGTGATCCTGGCCAGCAACGTGGATCTGGCCGAGTTGGTCGCCGAGCAGAAATTCCGCCAGGACCTTTACTATCGAATCAACGTGGTGACGATCCGGCTGCCGAGCCTGCGCGAGCGATTGGGGGACATCCCGCTGCTGTCGGGGAATTTCCTGCCGCAATTTTGCAAGGAGAGCGGGCGTGAAATCCTCGGATTCACCGACGCGGCCATGGCGGCGTTGCAGCGTTACGACTGGCCGGGAAACGTGCGCGAGCTTGAAAACGTCATCGAGCGGGCCGTGGTCCTGTGCCGCCGGCCGCAGATTGACATCGAAGACCTTCCCGAATGCCTGCAAACGACCGCCGGGGCCAAGGTGATCGCCTCGGCCGTGGCGGCGGACATACCCGAATCCCCCATGCCGCTGGAAACGGCCCTGCAAGGCCCGGAGCGAAGGATCATCGAGGCCGCCCTGAAGCGCAACGCCTGGAACCGCCAGGCCACCGCGGCGGAATTGGATATCAATCGGACCACGCTGTACAAGAAAATGCGGAAATATCAGCTCGATCACGGCGGGATGGGGTGAGGGGAAAATCCGAAATCCGAAATCCGAATGACGAATCAAGCCCGAATGACGAAGCCCGAATGGGTCTTCATTCGTCATTTGGTCATTCGGATTTGATTCGTCATTCGGATTTCGGAATTCGGGTTTCCGCCTATAATCTTCCCCATGCCCCGCCGCCTCACACATCTCGACAAGTCCGGCAAGGCGAAAATGGTGAACGTCGGCTTCAAGCCGGTGACGCAACGAACGGCGCTGGCTGAGGGATTCATCACCCTCCGGCAATCCACGCTGAAAGCGATCGCCGAGGACAAGGTGCCCAAGGGCGAAGTGCTGTCCGCAGCGCGTCTGGCCGGCATCATGGCGGCCAAACGGACGGGGGATTTGATTCCGTTGTGCCATCCACTGGCGGTGGAAAGCGTCGAGGTGGATTTTGATCTGCCGGATTCAGGCAGCGATGGGCGGGGGGCGGTGAAACTTCGCATCAAGGCGATCGCCCGCATCGCCGCCAAGACCGGCGTGGAGATGGAAGCGCTGACCGCCGTGGCCGTGGCCGCCCTGACCATCTACGACATGTGCAAGGCGATCGACAAATCCATGACGATCGGCGGCATCCGACTGCTGAACAAGAGCGGCGGAAGGCGGAAAATCACGGTTATCTAAGGCCATGGTTTTGCGGCTTTGTGCAACCGGCCCTCATCGACTATCCTCGCGATATGGATGCAAAGCAAAGAGCGGGGCAAGCCGCGCTTCGGCACGTGACGGATGGAATGATCCTGGGGCTGGGAACCGGCTCGACGGCGAAGTTTTTTATCGAGGCGGTCGGGGCGGCGGTCCGTGCGGGAAAGTTGCGCGACGTGCGGACCGTCCCGACGAGCGTCCATTCCGAAGAACTCGCCCGTGAAGCCGGGCTTCCGGTCATCACTTTTGCCCAGACGGCCAAAATCGACCTGACCGTCGACGGCGCGGACGAGATCGCGCCGGACCTGACGCTCATCAAGGGCATGGGCGGCGCGCTGTTGCGGGAAAAATTGGTCGCACAGAATTCGTCCAAGCTGATCGTTATCGCCGATGCAAGCAAGCTGGTCACAAAACTTGGAACCCGATCGCCGCTGCCGGTGGAGGTGACGCCGTTCGGAGTGGAGGCCAGCGAGCGGTTCCTCCGCGATCTGGGCTGTGTGCCAAGCCTTCGCCGCCAGGCCAATGGGGAAATCTTCGTCACGGACAACGGGAATTACATTTTTCACTGCAAATTCGCGGAGATTCCCGATCCGAAAGAGTTGAATCTGAAGCTGGCGACGCGCGCGGGGATCGTGGAATCGGGGTTGTTCATCGACCTCGCGAGCGCCGCCATCGTCGCGGACAATGAGGCGGTTTGGACTATCGCCAAAGCATAATCGTGCCGCGGGCGACGGGGCCCCATGGCGCGCGAAAATCCCCACGGCGGCGCCGTGGGCGTTCCAGGATATCCAAAGGGATTTGAAACAACTTCAAATCAAACGCGGGCTATTTCCCCGGCGGTGCGACGGCCACTTCCTTGTCAACCGTGAACACGCGATGCGTCAGGGCATCGGTGAACGTCACGCGAGCCAATAGCTTGGCGTGCACGGGAACCGTCTGCCAGGGGCAATCCAGAACGTACGTTTCCAGCAGGCCGCCGTCGTACCAGTCGGATTTGGCCGTCGGCAAATCGAAATCCCACGTGCCGATGCGGGTGTCGGAGTTCAGGGCCAGATCGAACAACTCGACGTGAAACGATCCCGCGGCTTTCAGGCGGTCGCCCTGCTGGTCGATGGGAACGACGTAAATCTTCAGCATCGTGTCGGCGGACTGATTGGGATCGGGATGGTATCCGCCGGTCAGGATGCCGAATTTCAAGCCGGCGGCGGTGAACAGCTCGTCAAGCTGATCCTGGGGAAGGACGGGGACGGTGGTTGCGCCGGCCTGCAAGCCGCGACTTGCGGCTCGATCGGCGTCGTGGCGGCGATTGAGCTCGTCGATCTGCGCCTGAAGCTGCTGGTTCTGCTTGCGGAGTTCGATGTTGGCTTTGTTCGGGCTGCTGCTGCAGCCGGCCAGCGTCAGGCCCGCGAGAATCGCAAGGGCCTTGAAGCCGCGGCTATTGGTTGACCTCATCGGAATCCTCGTCACGATCTGCGGCCACAATGGTGGGAACGCGTTCCAGGACGTGATCGGCGACGCCATATTCGATCGCCTCCTCGGCAAAAAGCCACTTGTTGCGATCGAAGTCATGATGAATCTGTTCGGGGGTTTTTCCGGTGTAGTCGGCCATCATCTTGTAGATGCGGTCGCGCATGCGGAGCATGTGGTGGGCTTCGATGCCCAGGTCCGTCGCGGGGCCTTGGAGGACGCCGCCGATCAGCGGCTGATGGAGAAGGACCTGGCTGTTGGCCAGAACGGCGCGTTTTCCCTTTCTGCCCGCCGCCAGGAGAAACGCCCCCATGCTCGCCGCCATGCCGATGCAGGTGGTCGCCACGTCGCAGCGCAGGAACCGCATGGTGTCGATAATGCCCAACCCCGCCGAGATGCTGCCGCCCGGCGAATTGATGTAAAATTGGATGTCGGACTTGGGATCATCGTTGGAAAGGAACAGGAACTGCGCGATGATGGTGTTGGCGGAGTCATCGGTGACGGCTCCGCCGAGGATCACGATGCGATCCTTGAGCAATCGGGAGTAGATGTCGTAGGCCCGCTCACCGCGGCCGGATTTTTCGATGACGATGGGGATCAGGCTGTTTTGGGTCATTTCAAATTTCCGTTTCACTTGGGCTTGGTGGCGTCGCTGGCGGCAATCGCCGCGGGCGAATCCTCGCCCAGCACCTCGTCGACGATGCCATACTTCACGGACTGGTTGGCGTCGAAGAATCGATCCCGCTCGCTGTCCTCGCGGATGCGTTCGATCTCCTGGCCGGTGCAGCGGGCCATGATCGAGATCAGCGTTGCCTTGGTTTTCAGGATTTCATCGGCCTGGATCTGGATATCCGCCGCCTGGCCGTAAACACCGCCAAACGGCTGGTGGATCATGACCTTGGCGTTGGGGAGGATGAAGCGCTTGCCCTTCTTGCCGGCCATGAGCACGATCGCACCGCCGCTCTCGGCGCGGCCGATGCAGTACGTCGCCACCTCGCAGGTCAGGAATTTCATGATGTCGTAGATGGCCAGGGTATCGTCCACGACGCCGCCGGGGCTGTTGATGTAGAGGTTGATGTCCTGGTCGCGCTTGACGCTCTGGAGATAGAGCATCTGCATCATGATCCTGCTGGCGCTGACGTGATTGATTTCGCCGACGAGGAACAGCACCCTGTTTTCCAGGAGCATTTCCTCAAGGGTCATTTCACGATAGCGGTTGTAACCGCCGCCCGGCGGACCGGGCATGGCGACGGGCATGTTGAGCGGAATGGAGGACGGATCGGCGCCAAGATAACGGACGGCCCGATCCAAAAGAGGTCCCTGGAGCTTTTTCGGGTCGAGGTTGAACATTCATCTCCTTAAATTCTGCCTGGGCTGGCGATGGTATGCAGTCGGCGCAGCAGCGTCAATCGAAGGGGGGCAGCGGTGGATTTTGAAATGTTTCTATTCTTGCGAGAATTGGGCTAATACGGCGAGCAAGCTCGCCGGCTACACGGGTTACCAGGCGTAGGCTTCGGGGGCTTCGCCGCCGGGGCCGGGCCAGATCGCGTTGAGACGCGAATGGGCCGCGTCGTCGAGCCTGACGTCCAACGCCGCCAGGCAGCCGGTGAGCTGGTCCATGGTGCGCGGGCCAATGATCGGGGCGGTCACGGCGGGATTGGCGATCAGCCACGCCAACGCCACGTCCGCGGGCTTTTGGCCAAGTTCGTCGCAGAGATTTTCCCAGGCTTGGAGTTGCGGGCGCATGGTGTCGAGGCGTTTTTGCACGTGTTCGCCGGCGCGTCGGCCTTTCTCCAACTTCTGTAGAACACCGCCGAGCAATCCGCCGTCCAGCGGGCTCCAGGGAATCACGCCGACGCCATAGGCCCGGCACGCGGGGAGCACCTCCAATTCGACCATCCTGGCCGCCAGGCTGTATTTGCTCTGTTCGCTGACCAGGCCCATCAAACCGCGGCGGCTGGCCGTCTCGCAGGCGCGGGCAATGTGCCAGCCGGCGAAATTGCTGCTGCCGACGTACAGGATTTTGCCCTGATGGATCAGGACATCCATCGCCTGCCAGATTTCCTCCCACGGCGCTTCACGGGCAACGTGGTGCATCTGATAAAGATCGATGTAATCGGTTTTCATTCGCCGCAGGCTGGCGTCACACGCGCGGCGGATTTTGACGGCGCTGAGTCCGCGCTTCATCGTGACATCCGCGGGGTCAATGTCCATGTCGCCGAAGACCTTGGTGGCGATGATGGTGTTTTCGCGCCGGCCGCCGCCCTGGGCGAACCATCGCCCAACGATCTGCTCGGTAACGCCTTCCCCCTTCTTCCAGCCGTAAACGTCGGCGGTGTCGAAAAAGTTGATCCCCAACTCCAGGGCCTTGTCCATGATGCCATGGCTTTCGGCTTCCGGCGTCTGCGGGCCGAAATTCATCGTGCCAAGGCACAGGCGGGAAACTTTCAGACCGGTGCGGCCGAGGGTCGTGTATTGCATGAAAACTCCTTTTGTTTTTTCGCCGGCAAATAAATAGCGGATTGGACGCCCGCGAGCAATATGGAAATTACCGCGGCCCCCTGGATTGGGAAGTGTGCGGGAGAACAACAACGAAGAGCGCGCAAAAAAACAGCGGCTGGCCGCCCCTCCGGCTGCTGCCGCTGTTCACATATAAGTCGTTTCTTCAGACGCCGTCGGCGCTGGCAGCCGAGACCTCACTCAAAAGACCGTTTGCGATAATGGCACCACAACAACCGATCGTCATACACCGCGACAATCCATGTCGAAAACGCCTTCAAATTATTTTTAGGCGTGCGTCGCGCTGAAAGGAACATCGCACACGACGCGGGCTTTATGCTTTTGATACTTCACACCGCAATCGCAATATAACAGCGCAATGAGACGATGTCGAGCGTTTTTGCAATTAATTCAGTAATTCAACGGATATCCGCGGAATTATCGGCCGAGGCATACTTAATTATTGCGATTTTTACGCCGCCGGCGGATCCCATACCCGCCCGACGAACAGCACGGCGCCGCTGCGGTGGTCGAGGATGAGGAATAGAAATGGATGATCCGCCGTGAACGTGAAGGGGACTTTGCGCACCGGGATTGCCGTCGGCATCGCGACGATCCCGGTCGCGGCGGCGGCTTCGGTGCCCTGCTCGTCCACCGACACGTAGGCCTTGTGGCGAACGTCGGCCAGGAAGAGGTCGGCCCTGCCGTCGATGGCGGAAAAATCGGCCTCGCCGGCGCTGAAAGCATTGCGCATCCCCATCGCCGCAAGGACCCGCGGCAAGCTGGACTGCTCCGCGAACGTGAATTTCGGAATCGTTACCTGGACAAATTGCGGTCGAAGCGCATTGGTCACTTCTTTCAACAGCTTATCGGAAAACCTGGACTCAAGAGCCTTGATCCCGTCCGCTGAATTCGGGAGAAGGATCAGCATTCCCACGTCGTCTCCCAGGTATGGAAGCTCCAAAGCGTCGAATTGATCGCCTCGCATCAAGGGAAAAACGCCGAGTTGACACATCGACATACGTGGTTGCGCATTCGCCTGGTTCGGGACGTGAAAATTGCGCGGGGCGCTGGCCTCGGGCGAGAACGGCGATTCCCAATCCGCATGGAAATAAATCGCGTTGGTCAACACCAGCTTCGCGCCGGCCGGCAGGGTTCCGGGGGGAAAAAGCTCCGCGATCTTTCCGGAGGTCTGGCGCGCGACCCAGTCGTTGATGCTCCGGCCGGCGACGATGGGATTGGAATAATCGACGTTGAAATAGTCGCAGCGATAGTCGCTGGAAAGAAGGTTTTGAAATGCCGGCAAACATTTGAAACCGATCTGGGCCCACAGGGCGCTGGCGATATGAAGCTGGAAATCAGCGTCGGCGGACTGGAGTTGAGCCAGGAGCCGCCCGACGGCGGCGTGGGCGTCGCCCGGAGGCGCGTGGAGCACGGCGGACATCTGGGCGGCGGTGTCGGCTCGCGCCCCCGCGCTGGTCATCATCAGCGCGCCGTAAACGCTCAGCGGCGAGCAAAACAGATTTCCCTGGGCCGAGGATAGACCGGCGTACAAATCCATCGCGAAATGGTTGGCCGCATCCGCCGTGACGGATTGTTCCGTCGCCGGGGCCTGGTCGGCCCGGGCTGCGCCGGCTGGTAGACATGCCAGTAAAGCCATACCCAGCAAGACGATGTATCGCATGAGTCCTCCGATGCCGAGACCTGCCGGCAAGCATTTCAAAATTGCCCTTTGCCGCCCTATCTTGGACGCGCCGGCGGCGGAAACGGATTGCAAAAAAATGGAAAATGCCGGTTTCCCATTCCTATTGGCCATCCAGACGCTAATAATAGGATAGAAACGGAGAGACGCTTATGCGAATGGCCTTCGGCCTGGTGGGGCTGCTGGGAACGATCGCGGTGATCGTCTGGATCATGCACGCGATCTATCTCCCCGACGTCACCGCGTCGCTCCATGCCCAGCAAAAAGCGGAAACATTTGTCAACCAACTCAACGGCGTCGATGCAAACGGCGTGAGGATCGAAGACACGTATGCCGAGATTCCCGATACTCGAGCCGACGGAAAGCTGCAAGACCTCCAGATCACGCTGGTCAGGCCGGGCAGCCCGATGGAAATAAAATTCGGCCTGCGGGCCAACGACGTCGTCATCGCCGCCATCGACGGACATACGGTCCGCACGGACCTGAACGGATTGGACAACGAACAAGCCGGGAAGGATGCCATCCGTGACGCCTACACGACGGATGGGCAATTGGTGGTGCAGCGCGGCGACAATCAAATAACGCTGCCCCTGCCCAAGTCGCAGGCAAATCCCAATCCGCCGGCCCCCAACACCACCGCGCAAAACCAGCAGATGCAGCAGAATGCCCAGCGCACCGAGCAGCAGCAGGAGCACGGCAAATCCGGCAACGGCGAGGAGAACGGCACGATGGATGAAATCCATCAGCGCCTGCGCGCATTACCGACGTATTGACGGGATGATTGCGCGTTTGATGTTGATTCTCGGAGGCTCTTGGCACCGGGCAATCCCCACGGCGGCGCCGTGGGCGTTCGGGGAAATCAATTTGAAACAGCGTCCTTGCCCGCTCACTGGGCCTTGAATTCCAGATTATCCATCACCGGATTGGCGCTGAAGCGGATTTCGGAAATCGGGGTGCCGGCGGGGACCTGGAATGCCAGCCATACGTCCACGGGCCGGCCCTTCTGTGGAGCGATGTCCTGGAGATGATTCTTGTCGTCGAAATTCCTGTAGTTGACGACGAGGTAATGTTTCGCGCTGCGCTGCACGGTCGCCCAGGCGCCGACGCATGGATAGGTACTGCCCGTGGCGTCGGCCAAGGCAAAATCGGCAAGCCGCCGGCCCCATCCCCATATCGCGCTGGCCGAGCCTGAAACCGGCCCCGAGCAGTGGACCTGCACCAGCACTTTATTCGGATCGACGGCCAGGGTATCGACGTTGTCGTCGATCGGCGTGCCGAGTTGCTTGACTTGGGTGTCCGCCGAAACAGTCAGTTGCGCCCATTGACGATGTTCCAATTGGCCGGCGACGCCGTTGGTAAGCTGAACCGTCCCACCGTCATTGCCGGTGCCGCAGTTGATCGGCGCGGCCAGCTTGTTGGAAACGGAGATGTCCTCGTAGCTCAGTCCGGAATCTCCCAAGGGATGTCCGCCGCCGGCTTGCGCCGGGGCGTTTTCGCCGGCCGCGGGGGCCTGAGCCTGGGGAGTGGGGCTGGACGGAGCGGCGCTGGGAATTTCGCCGGCCCAGCTTCCCGTCCAGATTCCATCGGTCTTTTCCAGAACCTTAACGACCTCCGGCTTTCGGATGACGGGAGTCTTGTCCTTATTGGGCGGCGGCCCGTAATCCACCGTTTTGCCGGAGAGATCGACCAACCCGTAACGCTTGAACTCGACGAACGATCCCTGCGGAAGTTGGAACGGTATCTTGGCGGCATCGCCGCTCATCACGTGATCGCGGTCAACCACGAAGACAAAATCAATCGTCCGCGCGCCGCTTAAATCCGCGAAAAGGAAATCGTCGGGCCTGCATGCGACGGCGACGCCCCTGGCATCGAGCGTGGCGAGCGGATAATAATTCTTGAGCGCCGCGCCGCTGTCCGGCTCGCCGGCCATCAGCCGCAGCGCGCCGGCGGAAAAGCGGAGAAGATTGTCGCTGTCGTCGGCCAGGTCCTTGCCGCTGAAGATCATCCGCACCACCAGGACAAGTTGATCGGCGTCGGCAGCCACGGTGGCCGGCGGGGGCGGCGCTCCGTTGCGCATGGCGGTTGGCTCGCCGTCGACCTGCGGAATCGGCTTGGGCGGAGTGTAAATGCCCTTGACGGACACGGTCTGGGGGGTGGCGGCGGCCGAGTGCTTGGCGCCGGGCTGTATCCCCAATCGCTGGGCGTACAATTCGTCAACAAGATCCGGATGCACCGAGGCAAACGGGTTATCAAACGCCAGCGAGCCGTTGTCGGCACTGACCCGCCTTTCCAAATCCACAACCAGGTCGTCCTGTGCGAGCCAGACGTGCGATTTAGCGGGATCGTCGGGATCGATTTTGTCGGCGGTGACAACGTCGTTGTTGAGGGTGTCCTGCGACTGGCCGTTGGCGCCCTGGTAACCTCCGGTCACGTGCTGATCGGCGGTGGCAAACCGGGAGTACATGCCGATGGTGGGGCCAAAAGGCAGTGCGTCGGCGGCGAGGGCGACGATTCCCGTGCCGATCAGCCCGGCGATCAGCCCCATCGCCGCGGCGCCGACTTTGTCAACGATCACCGGCAAGCGAACGTTGCCCGGAACCAGCGAATCGACGGCCAGGCGGGGCAGGATATAGGCGACGGCAAAGATGAGGACCAGCGAAATGGAGGCGGCCTGGTCGTAGACTTTGGCGTTGAAAAGCAGGGGAGCGACCTGCTCGTACCATCCCAGGGCGAGGGTCGCCGCGACGGCCGCGAGGATCGCCGAAATGGTCGCGCTGAAACACCCCTGGGTGTAATGGAAGAAGGCGATCACTCCGGCGAAGGCGAAAAGAATGAGGGAGAAAATCATGGCTCGATCCGTGTAACAATGGGTTCAAGGTTCGGCGCGTCTGGGCTGAGAGGATCGTTCGCGCGGCGCGGGGGAGGCGGCGGAGCGCGGCGCGGGGGCTGCACCGCGCGGCGCGGGCCGGCCGCTGGCCGGCGCCGGACCGGCGCCGCTCTTGGGACGCGAGGAACCGCCCGATTCCGAATCGGGCTTCAAAACCCGCAGCACTTCTTCGACGCTTGTTTCACCCGCCTGCACCTGCGCCAGCGCCATCTCCTGCAAAAGCCGGCCCCGCTTGCCTCGCTGGGCCTGCCGGATCTGGCTGTCCGTCCCGCCGCCGGCGATCACGCTGCGAATCTCGTCGTCGATGACCATCACCTCGTAAATCCCCAATCGGCCCTTGAACGCCAGATCGTTGCAGAACGTGCAGGGGACGGGATTGCCCTTGGCATCGCGCATCGGCTCCTTGCGGGCCTGATAGAGCTTGCCGACGACATCGGGATTCATGTTCAGTTTTCTGAGCGTGGTGGGATCGGGCGTGTAGCCGACCTTGCACGCCGAGCAAAGCCGCCGCACCAGCCGGCCGACGACGATCGCCCGCAGGTTCTTCATCGCCAGGGCATCATCCCCCACCAGCTTGCGCCATTGCCGCAGGGCATCCAGGGCGGTGCCCGCCCGCAAGCCGACGTACACTCGCCGTTCGCCGGCGGCAAATTGGGCCAGATCGGCCGCGCTGTGCGGGTCCTCCAGCGAAGTCGCCATGAGCACGTCCGGCTCCTGGCTGACGACCCAGTTGACCTGCTTGGCCTCTTCGGCGGGCGGGGCGTTGGCGGCCAAGGCGTTTTGCGTCACGCCCTCGAGATCAAATTCCGGGGCGCGCTCGATGGTGTGGACGTGGTACAAAAACGCGTCGTGGGCGCGGATCATCCCATAGCAAAGACTGGTCAGCCCCTGCCCGCGCGGCGCGCCCAGCAGAATCACTCCCCCGCCGCCCGCCACCAATTCTCTGACCGTCTTGAGCTGCTCCTCGCTGAACCCCATCGAGTCGAGCTTGAAATCCTGCCGGTCCTTGGGATTGGTGATCAGACGCATCGATTCGCCCTGCGCGCTGCCGAACGATGTGACCTGAATCGTATATTTCTTCCCGTCAATCGCGGACTTGAACGTTCCCGTCTGCGGCTTGCGGCGTTCCTCCATGTCCAGCCCGGCGACGCTTTTCAGGAATTGCACCGCCGCTCCCGCTTTGTTGCGATCCATCGCGTCACCGTGGTAGCGCATGCCGTCGACCATGTAACTCACGGCGGTCGGCTCGCCGGCGACCAGCTCCAACCGCTCGGCGCCCAGCCGCAACGGCTTGGTCAAAAACTGCTGGGCGGATTCGTACTGCAACGACTCGGGGGTGTCCGACGGCGGCGCGGCCTCGATGGCGCCGCTCTGGTTCATTATCATCACCTGCCCGGCGACGGCTTTGACCTGCTTCTTCTCCCGCTTCAGCAGCCCACCCCACCAATCCGCAAATTGCTGTCTCAGGTCGCCAAGCCCGATGGTGCGCGACCGCATCCCCAAATATGCTCCAACGTCCACGACGAACAATCCAATCAGCACTCCAAACGCCAGCCCAAAACCCGGCAAAAAGAAAAACAGCAAATATCCCCCGACCAGCGCCCCCATCATGAGGCTGTTGACCATCTCCCGCGGCAGGCGAGCCTCCGGAGCGTCCTTGTCAATCCACGACAGCAGCCTGACCCAGACGATCAGCACAACCAGGATGGCGAGCGCCTTCCACGGATTGACGTATCCCCCCATTTGAACTGCGGCCAAAGCGGCAACCGACATTCGTCACTCCTCAGACCGGTAAAACTCCAGCACCTGAACATTGTACGGCCAGAGGCCGACGAGTTACAAACTTTACTCCAGCGGCAGCGGACCGGTGACCGGCGGCTTGGCGGGCGGCGGCGGATTTGCCGGCGCCGGCTGCGAGGGGTCTTCGATCGTGTAGACCTTGGGGGCCTGCTCGTCTCGCTTCACGCGCCGCTCGGACGCTTCCTGAGCCGCTCGAATCGTCCGCTTCGCCTCTTCGCTCAGCGGAACGATCACTTCCTTTTCCTCTTCTCCGCGGCGAAGCACTTCAATCATGTCTCCGCTGAGCGCTCGAAACGTCAACCCGCCCGCCGCCAGAAAAAGCATCACGAGCGCAATGATCTGAATAAAACCGGCCAGGACGTAAAAAACCGCCTTGATGCTCGCCGCGCTGTCGGGAAACACGTGCGCAACCGCATCCAGAAATATGACGGCCACCACCGCGAGAAATGCCACGTAATACTGGCTTTTGTTCTTGATCAGCGAGGGGATCGCCAGGCAAAGGAGTATGAAGGCGACAATGGCGGTGGTTACACCTTGCATTGGATCAAAGATATCATTTTCCGGGCAGGGCGAACACGTCAAAAGCCTTGTTGGCCCAACTGATCGGCGTGGCGGTTGGATCGAAGACGTCGATTGAATCGTGCGGCTTTACATTTACACCAAGGCCCGCGGAAAGAGGAGGGGGAATTTCCCCGCCGCGCGGCAACAGGATGATCCGCCAGCGAAATAGCTTCACCGGCGGCAAACAGTACGG
>JBEKIV010000092.1:0-13446 GCA_050011595.1 Tepidisphaeraceae bacterium | reverse complement strand
GCCGGCCGGCCGACGGCTCTGGGTCATTTGGCGATACGACCGGGACGACGATGAAGTTCCCGACATCTTCTTTGACGAGGTGAGCGAGGTGCCGGTTTTCGTGATCACCGCGTACTGATCGAGAGGAACAATCCTATGGCAAGCCCCGAAGTTGACCCTCGCAGCCCCAAGCGCCGAGCCAAGGACGAACGCATTGCCGCCGAGCCGCAGATGGCGCCGCTCCAATTGCCGCCCGAGGCGCCCCTCTCCCCGGTGGAAACCCACCTCGAACGAAACCGTCGGCAGCCTGTCGCCGTGGCGGGTGTGGTGGAAAACGGATTGGTGCGCCCCCTTGACCCCGCGGTTAAACTGCCCGAGCATTCGCGGGTCATCATTGTGGCTTCGGGGCCAACGTGAGTTGGATCGGGGACATTCATAATTCGTGCGGAAACTTCAATCTCCAACCAGCCAATCCCCGAACAAAAAGTTCAATAGCCGTCTTGTTGTCCCGGAGATTTTGGCACCCCCTGTTGCGATGACGGATTCAACGCGCCTCCGATGCGGGGCGAGTCGCCCGGAAAACGCGGTCCCGCACCGCATCCCACTCAGATTCGTCCGGCGGCAACTGCACCCAGATCGCATCGGCGTGGCGATCGTCCGCTTCACGCAACGCCGCGTAGAGCCGCCGGGCGTATTCCTCCGCGGAGGACGGCATTTCGATAATCGCTTCAGGCTTGCACCATTTTCTCAACCGGAGCGCCAGTTCCGTTCCACGGATCATCAGGAATATCGCATTTCCGCCGGGCGGGCCGGAAAATGAAGCTGAAAGAAGTTTCATGTCGGCATCGCCCAGGCGAAAGGCGGGTGTCGAGGGAGAGTAATGGACTTCCTGTTGGCCGGGACTTCGGATCGGTTTGCGGTCGTCGCCGGCGGCCATGCGAATCTCGACCGGGCCGAGCAGTTCCTGAAGACGTTGTTGGCTGACGGCCCCCGGCCGGAGAATCGCCGGTTGGGGCGACGTGAGATCAACCACCGTTGACTCGATTCCCACCCGGCACGGCCCGCCATCAAGGATCAGGTCCACCCTGCCGCCCAATTCCCGGCGGACGTGATCGGCCGTTGTCGGGCTGATGCGGTTGGAACGATTGGCGCTGGGGGCGGCGATGGGGCCGGCAAATTGCCGAAGAAGCTCCAACGCGATCGGATGATCCGGGCATCGGATGGCCACGGTCGCCAAACCCGCCGTCACCACCGGCACGATCTGTTCGCCCTTGGGCAATACCAACGTGAGCGGACCCGGCCAGATCGCCCGCGCCAAACGCTCGGCCGATTCCGGCCAATCGGCCACGTATCTCCTGGCTACCGCCGCATCCGCCACGTGAACGATCAAGGGGTTGCCGCCGGGCCGGCCCTTGACCGAAAAGATTTTCCCCACGGCCTGGGCATTCGTCGCATCCGCGCCCAGGCCATAGACCGTTTCCGTGGCGAACGCCACCAGCCCCCCGGATCGGAGAATCTCAACCGCTCTTTGAATCTCGGCGCTGCCGTGCATCGGGGGTGATCATAATCATGATTGCCGTGCGAATCATGATCGCCGTGTTACCCAGGTCTGGAGGTGCTCTTCCTTCTGGGCCGGCGGGCAGCCAGGGCGGGGAGACCGAGGCCGAGCATGGCGATGGCGGCGGGTTCGGGAACCTCGTAGCTGCTGCTGGGATCGTAAAGGACCAGTTGGCTTCCGGGACCGTCGAGATACCACTCGGAGAAGAGAGGTGCGTACGTGTCGATCGCCTCACCTGTGTCCGGGTCGATCACAGCGGACTGCATCCAGAGGTTTTCCCCGAGAATGCCGGTGAGCCCGGCCGGAAGCGACGTACCCTCCGGAACGTAGACGTACGGATCGTTAAACACCAGTCGATCGCCGTTGCTCAGGGGAAGGGCGATGTCCGTGATCTGGAACTCGTCAAAGTTCACCATTGAACCGCCGACGCCCAGAGTCGGAATCGTTGCGATCGGGTCGCTGAGGTCAATCCCCAACTGTGCTGCGTAGGTGGGGCTGATGGTCGTGAATTGGGCGCCGGAGTCGAAAACCCAGTTGTTGGCGACGTCGGTATCGCTGGGGCCGCGCGCCGTGACGCCGTTGACGACGGGGTTCAGGCCTTCGCTGGGAACGGGAGTTCCACTGACGAAGTTGGTCCAGGTGACCGGCACGTGAAAGAGGCCCTTGGCCGGCAAAACGGGCGCGGTCGATTGCAGCGTGGTTTGGGCGGTCAAAAAACCGAGCGTGTCCTGAACCACGTTGTACGATTGGTTGGGATTCACCACCATGACTTGGTTTTGAATGATCGGCGTACCGATGATGTCGAAGTACAGGAATCCCTCAATCGGATCATTCTGGCGCGACTCGAACGTGTAGGTGCCGTACGCCGTCATGGTCGCGGTATCGTCGGGATCAGCGTCGCTGGCCGGCGCGTAATAGGCTGTCAAAGGCTGCGTGATATTTTCGACTTCAGAACCGCCGATGCCGGTTTCGGTATAGGTTCCGCTTTGGAGGGGGACGTTGAACGAGTCAGTGACGGTTTCACTCATCAGGAATCCGCTGGAGCCGGAGTCGAGGATGACGGCGTAGCTATAGTCGCCGATCCCGTCGTTATAGACGCTTCCGTTCGATGGGTTTGCCACGGCGCCGTATCCGCCCGTGAGTTCCGTGGCGTCAGGGCCCTGGGCGGTGTACGTCCAGTCCACCGCCAACGCGCGGCTTGCGAACAGCGTTGAAATGGAAAGCGCCACGATACCGGTGATTCGCAACATTTCTTGTCCTCCGTAGTGTGCATCCCCACTCAATTCGCCCTGTCGATATATAGATCGCCGGCGCGCCAAACCACAACAAAAATTGCCCTGGCTTTTCGACATTTTCCAGGTTTTTGTCGGACGAATTGCGACGGTTCACTCGGCCGCTGCGACAGGCAAAAAAGAGGAAATCGCTCGGCGAATTGGGGGGAAAGGAGCGGGAATCCATTTCAGTCCGGCCCGGTAGGATGGTCATCTTGACCGAAACGCGTTTTCGTCCTTTGGCGGCCGGCTGGGATAGTGGGGCGTTTCTTTGAACTGCCAATTAACGGTCCGTATTACCGGGGCACCCGTGCGCTGAAACTCGAAATCCGAAATCCGAATGACGAATCAAATCCGAAATTCGAATGACGAAACAAATGGCCGAACCCCTTGGAAAATTCGTTTCGAGTTTCTTCATTCGCATTTGATTCGTCATTCGGATTTCGGATTTCGAGTTTCGGTGTAAATCTGTTCTGAAATCACGGCCCCTCATTTAGGTCCAGCGTCGTTCACCAACCGCTCACGATCGCGTCGCTTCGACAAGCCGATGGTGCCTGAGCCATTGCGTTGCTTTCTGGCCGTCGGTGCAGATCAGAAAAACTTCCTGCACGGTCCCCGTCCCCAGATACAAGCACTTCAGCCCCGCCGCGGTCTGATATTGCAGCTTGAGCTTGAATTCGACGGCCCCCTTCCCCCGCCGCACCTTGATCCGCCCCGGCACGATCCGCGAAACGAACGGGCATTGGTTGACGATGCGGTCCAGAATCGCATCCAACCCCGCCACGCGCCCATGCTGCCGTTTGATCCGGCCGAATTTCATGATCCGGACATTAGAATGCATTGGACGGGGATATAAAGGGGAGCCGCTTCGCGGAAACCCGAAACCCGAAATCCGAATGACGAATCAAACCGGAAATCCGAATGACGAAGCAGCATTTCATTCGGAATTCGGTCATTCGGGCTTGATTCGTCATTCGGATTTCGGATTTCGGGTTTCCGCGTAGCGGCTGCCTCATCTCCACGCCAGCACGCTGAAGACGCCATCGTGATGTCTAATGCGTTGCGGAAGTGCGAGCAGGCGGTCGCGGTAGATGCTCAGCAGCACCCCCAGCGTGAAGATCGCGCCGCCGCCGATGGCCAGATATACGCCGACCGCCAATTGCGCCCTCATGCCGGCAAACACGAGCAACATGGCCAGATGAATCACCAGCAGCGAACCCCCGACGAGCGTGGTTGCCCGCAGGCGGCACATGAAGCCACTGACGAACATCAATATGCTCACGGTCGCCAGGCCCATTTCGTCCATCAGGGAAATTTGGAAACCGAAACGATTGACGATCGCGGCGATGGCCAAAGGCACGCCGGCGAGAAGGCTGCCGAACAACAGGCAGTAGCTGGCGCCGTCGCTTTGGCTCTCCTGCTCGCGGTACCACAGTCCGTAGCCGATTGTCAGCAGGATCAAACCCACCGCCACGCAGAACATCTCGATGTTTTGCCACGGGCTGAGTTGAATCTGCTTTTGCACGGTGATGAAAGTCAAAGCGGCTTCGGCGACCGCGACGGTGATGTACCAGCGGCGGAACCCTGAATGCTGGACCATGCCCGCCGCCAAAAGTCCCAGGGCGCTGAAGACGGTCAGCAGAATGGCGAGCGACCAATCGGTGCGTTCGATGGCGAGGCGGCTGAGGGTCATCAGCGCGGCGGCGACGAAGGAGACGGACATCAGCGTGTTGGCGCAGCGGAACGCCGCCACGACCAGCGCCGGCCGGGCGAGGCGTTCCCACGCCGCCAGACGATAGGCCGCCAAAAGAACCATCCCCAGCACCGCGAACGTGACACAATAGTATTCCGCGCGCAGGCTCCAGAAATTCAGCAGTTGCCAGACCGCTCCGCACGCCATGGCGGTGGCGAGATAAACACTTCTGCCGCCGCCGTACAGGATTGCCGCCATGGAATAAAAGATCGCGGCTTCCGCGAAGAACAGCGACAACAGGAGATTGGTCTGCAATCCAACCACCGGCTCAACGTGCTGCGCCAAATTCAGGGCCGAGAAAATCACCGAGAACAGCAACAACGCGGTGGCTCCGTGCGCGACCTCCGACAGCGGGCGTTGCGAGGGACGACCCTGATACAGGCGCGATGCGATGAGGTACAGGATCGGAATCACCATGAGCAGCGGCGACTGAACGGGCCACGCCTTCAGGCCCCACATGGATAACAATCCCGCCGCTCCCACCAGCGTCGCCGCCGCCGTTGCGGCCAGGTATCCCACCGCCAGCCGAGGCATCAAACGCTCGTAGAGGTACGCCGAGATGCGGCAGCAGATCGCCGTCAGCGCCATCGCCGCGACGTATGCCCATGTCACCGAATACGGCCAGACGTTGTAAAAGTCCAAGCGGGTCGCCCGCATGTGCATGATAATGCCCAACAGCACGGGTACGCTCGACAGCAACAGCCCCAGCGTCGGCAGGGGACGGGTGAATTTCGAGGAAAGTTCCGATGCCGATCGCCGCAGGACGATCGCCTGGACGAGATTCACGGCCAGCGATGTCAGCGCCAATATGCCAATCAGCCCCGACGGATGATTGGTCAATTTCGCCAGATCGATGACCAGCAGCTCCGCCCATAGCAGCATGAATGCCGAGAAATAAACGTAAATGCCGACGCGGCGAACGACCAGATCGGAATAGAGGTACGCGTACGCCCCGGCGAGGACCAGCCCCACGGCCAGCAATCGCTGCGTGGGATCGGTGACAATTGAGGGCCGCTGATCCAGCCAGGACATCCTCATCGGGATCCAGCCGGCCAGTTGCGCACCCAAAAGCAGAAGCAAACCCATGCCCAGGAGGGCTTGCGCCGACCAGAAGCAAGCCATCCCGAATTGCTTTCGCGAAAACGGACCCTCCCCCTCCGCGAACGCTCGCTCGGCGTGCAGAGAGATCAACCCCAGCGCGACCAGCAGGGTCGACGGCGCTGCCACCTGCATCAACTGGTGCAGATCGGCCAGGATCAAACACCCCGTCATCGCCACGCCCGCCATCAGCACGTACACGAATACCGGGTCTTCGAGAATCGCCGCCGCCATGGCATACAAAACGCAGCAGACCAGCGCCGCCAGCCACAAATGTCCTTCCAGCGTCACCAGGCCGTGGGCGTGATAGAACCAGAGGTTCAGCGGCATGACCAGGCACGCCAGAAGCGCCAGCGCCCGCCCGGCCAGTTCGTGGCGCGTGAGCTTGACGAGCGTGCATCCGCCGGCCAGCAGCACGAGCGTCCCGGCGCCCAGGCACGTCGCCACGACCAGAGTGTTCTTGAACACCCCCAGACTCGCCAGCCAGATCACCAAACCCACGACCAGCAACACCCCGCCGCTGGCCAGCAGCCATTGGATGCTCCGCGGATCGAGCAGAATTTCCATAATTGATCGCCGTGGAACGGCCGCGGAACGATTGGCCGGCGGGAGCGGCGGCGGTGAAACAATCCGCGGAGATTCAACCGCGACGGGCGCCGCGGACGCGGCGGGGCCGGATTCAGTGGGCGCCGCCCCGGCTTTCAAGTCGCGCAAGCGTGAAAGTCTTTCGGAAGCCAATTGATCGGCGCTGAGGCGGCCGCGCTCCAACTCCGCGCGCAACGCGTTCAGGTGGCCGCGAACGTCGGCGGCGCAGGCGTGGGCCTGTGCCAAAGTCAGTTGGACCGCGCCGGCGCGGGCGATCTGAATCGAAACGAACGCGAGATATCGCAACGTATCGGCTCCCGTGCCCAACGGAGCGCCGCACGTGCTGCAATAGGAATAAAAACCGGCCACGGGTCTGCCACAGCGCCAGCACGTGGTTTGGGAAGGGAGGCCCATATTGCCGGGGAAAGGACGGCCTTCTTTCACCGCGGCCGCGATGGACTGCCGATCGGCGAGCAAAAGCTTGTCCATCCGCTCGTGGTTGCTTTCGCCGATGATGCCGCGCTGACTCCATCCCGCGAACGCCTTTCGCGCGAAATCGATCGCCCGGGCGTAATCCTGCCACGGCGGCGTCGCATGACAGTGCGCGCATTCCTTATCCCCAACGCCGACGAATCCCCCGCACAACGGACATGCCGAAGTTTCTGCCGCGACCGCCATAACGCCTCCCGCGCCCTTGGCGCTGCCCAACCAAGAAATGCCCGAAACGACCGCAGAAACGTCCGGATAATATGTTAATAAGCCCTAACTCATTGTCAAGGCTCCATCCTGATGGCACGCCTTGGTAGCGCGGAGCATCACACGTCCGCCAATTTTCCCGCCAGATAGCTTTCGTACGCGCTCATGTCCATGAAGCCGTGGCCGGAGAGATTGAAGAGGATCACCCGTTTTCGCTTTTCGTTTTTCGCCTCGATGGCCTCGTCGATGACGGCTTTGATCGCGTGGGCGGATTCCGGGGCGGCCAGGATGCCTTCGGTTCTGGCGAATTGAACGGCCGCGTCGAAGACGGGGATTTGCTCGTATGCCCTGGCTTCGATGAGGCCGAGCTTTTTGGCGTGGCTGACGGCGGGGGCCATGCCGTGATATCGCAGTCCGCCGGCATGAATGCCGGGGGGCACGAAATCGTGGCCCAGGGTGTACATCATCATCAGCGGCGTCATCTGCGCCGTGTCGCCGAAATCGTAACGGAATTCGCCCTTGGTCAGCGAAGGACATGAGGCCGGCTCGACGGCCATCAGCCGATATTTCTTTCCATCGCACAAGTTGCGATGCAGGAAGGGGAAGGCAATGCCCGCGAAATTGCTCCCGCCGCCGGCGCAGCCGATCACCACGTCGGGCTCTTCACCGGCCAACTCCATCTGCCTGATCGATTCCTGCCCGATGACGGTTTGATGCAGACAGACGTGATTGAGCACGCTGCCCAGGGCGTATTTGGTGCCGGGATGGGTGACCGTGTCTTCCAAGGCCTCGCTGATGGCGATCCCGAGGCTGCCGGGGTGATCGCGGTTTTCCTGGAGGACTTTTCGCCCGAATTGCGTGTGATCGCTGGGGCTGGGATGAACCGTCGCGCCCCAGGTTTGCATGAGAATTTTGCGATACGGCTTTTGCTGAAAACTGACGCGCACCATGTACACGACGCACTCGATGCCGAAGAAATTGCACGCCAACGCCAGGGACGAACCCCATTGCCCCGCGCCGGTCTCCGTGGCGATGCGCTTGATGCCCGCCTGCTTGTTGTAATACGCCTGGGCGACGGCGGTGTTGGGTTTGTGACTGCCGGCCGGAGAGACGCCTTCGTATTTGTAATAAATATGAGCCGGCGTCCCCAGCGCCTGTTCCAGGCGAATCGCCCGCCGCAGCGGCGTCGGCCGCCACAGCCCATAGATTTGACGAACTTCATCGGGGATTTTCACCAACCGATCGGCGCAAACCTCCTGCTCGATGATGTTCATCGGGAAGATGGCTGCCAAATCCTGCGGCCCGGCGGGCTGCCGAGTGCCCGGATGCAGCGGCGGCGCCGGCGGCTGCGGAAAATCCGCCATGATGTTGTACCAATGCGTCGGAATCTCCTGCTGCGATAACGTGAAAAGGCTCGATTGGCTCACGGTTTCAACTCCTGTTTTCGGTGGAAGGGATATGGTAATGGCAATTGGCCGGCGATCAAAGGGAATCTCGGCGCATGGCCGCAACCAAAAAATATTACCGCGAAGGCGCGAAGGACGCGAAGTTGCGCGAAGGTCAAAATCAAATCTTGTTTTCTTCTTCGCGCAACTTCGCGTCCTTCGCGCCTTTGCGGTGAATCTTCTCGGAAACGCGCAACAAGACAAGGGGCGCCAAGCGAATTCAACCGCGCAAAATCCATCGCAGGACGGCGGCATAGTTGGCGCCCTTGCCCTGCATGAGAATTCCAACCCGGAAGATTCGCCCCGCCGCCCAGACGAATCCAACCGTCGCCGCCAGCGCCGACGCCGCCGCGACAATGGGCTGCCACGCCGGCACGCCCGGCGGGATCGTCAGCCGCATCACCATCACCGTCGGCGCCGACAGCGGGAAAAACGACAACGCCATCCCTACCGCCCCCGACGGGTTCTGAAGCACCGGACCCAGCACGAACATCGGCAGAGCGATGAACAACATCACCGGCATGATGAAACTCTGCACTTCCTTGACGTTCGAGCACGCCGCCCCGGCCGCCGCGAACAGCGAGCCGTACATGAACGTCCCCACGATGGTGAAGAAGAAAAACCAGCCGATCGATTGCCACGAAACATAACCGGACATTCCAAATGAATAGGCGAGATAGTACGCGCCGCCGAAGAAAATCGCCGCCAGCGTCAGCGACACCGCCACCCCGCCCACCAGCTTTCCGATCATCAGCTCAAACGGAGTCACGCTGCCGAGCAGCACCTCGGCGATGCGGAGTTGCTTCTCCTCCACCACGTTTCCGGCGATCGGGCTGGTTCCCATTAACGTCACGATGAATATCAGCATGATCATCACGATCGGAACGGCCACGTTGACCAGTTGACCCGATTGCGACTGATATTTGATTTTTCCTCTGCTGCTCTCGGCCAGTCCGCACTCCACGACCGCCGGGGGCCAGAGCAGGGATTGAAGTTTTTGATATTCCACGCCGGCGTTGGCGATTCTTTTTTGAATGACGGCGGATGGCAACGCGCTTTGCAGCAGCGAGAGGAAGTCCGGATAGGTCGGCCGGTTGGTGGAATACCGGATCGTCGCCGCGTCGCCCCCGCCGGACTTCCCGGGACTCAGCACCGCCGGACCGATTTCCACAAACGCCAGCAGTTGGCCCGCGCGGACGCGATCCGACAAACTCAGGCGCGCGCGGTCCAGCGCCGCCGGATCTCGCCAATCCACGGGCGCAACCGGCTCCAGCACGAATTTTCCGCGCACCTGCCGGCCGGAGTCGTCGAAAATCCTGTGCTCATTGTGCCGCCGCACCGCCTCCGCAATCGTGCCGTAAAGAGATGCGCGGGTTGAACAGTCCATCACCGCGACGTGGTAGGTCGATGTGTCCCCGATTTTCTGCCCGACCTTTTGCGCGATCAGGCCGCCGCTCATCATCACCGGCAGAAGCACCAGGGTGATAAGAAACGACTTGCTCCGCACGGCGGCGGAATATTCGCGGGAGGCGATGATCCGCGTCTTGCGTCCGTTCACGATTCACCCCCGGAGGGCGAAGCCCTGGCCGGCCCATCGGCGATTTGAAGGAAAATATCCCGCAGGCTGGGGTGCGCCAGCTCGAAATGCTCGACTTTCCCCCGTTGCATCAGCAGTTCCAGAATCCGCTGCCGATCGGCGCCGGCCAGAAGGCCAAGCTCCTGCATGTTTCCCAAGTCCCTCACCTTGGCAACGCCGGGCAGGTCCCGAAGTTGCCGGTCCGATCCGTTCGCCCAGTCCAGCCGCACGCGCAGCACGTCGCCGCCATGTTCCTGCTGAATCTGCCGTAGCGTCCCGTCCAGCATCTTCCGCCCCTTGTGGATCATCAGGATCCAGTCGCACAGCGACTCGGCCACGGACATGTCATGCGTCGAGAAAAGCACCGTCGTCCCCGCCCGCACCAACTCCAGCAGAATCTCCCGCACCACTTCCGCGTTGATCGGGTCCAGGCCGCTGAACGGCTCGTCCAGCAGCAGCAGTTCCGGCCGCGCGATCACCGTCGCGATGAACTGCACCTTCTGGCTCATTCCCTTGGAGAGCGCCTCCACCTTCCGATCGGCCCAGTCGGATAGCTGCATCCGCTCCAGCCAACGATTGATTTCGACGCGCGTGGCCGCGTGACCCTTCAGTTGCGAATGAAAGCGCAGGAGTTCGGCGACTTTCATCTGCCGGTAAAGCCCCCGCTCTTCCGGCAGATAACCGACGCGATCGTTGGCGGCGGCGTGAGTCTGCTCCCCAAGCACAACGATTCGACCCCGGTCCGCGTGGATGATGTGCATGATCATCCGCAGCGTGGTCGTCTTCCCCGAGCCGTTGGGGCCTATGAATCCGTAAATGCTTCCCACCGGCACGCGCAGCGACAGTCCATCGACGGCGCTCTGGGCGCCGAATGTCTTGGTCACATTCTCAAGCTCGATGGCGTGCACGGGTTCGTTTCCTGCTTCACAAACTTTTCATTCCCATATAAGCACCCGGCCGAGAGTCAAAGGTAACACAATTTCGGAATCGCCATCATTTGATGGCGGATCACAATTTAGAATGTCTAACAAAATGAACCACAGAGGATACAGAGGCCACGGAGAACACAGAGATAATGCTGCAAATTCAGTATTCCTCTGTGCTCTCTGTGTCCTCAGTGATCTCTGTGTCAGTCTTTTTGTTAGAGGCTTTTAAAAGTAACCCCAGCAATTATGCTGATTTGGCCCCTGATTTCCGCTTCTTCCGCCAGCCGACGGGGCGGCCACGCGGGCGGAGGGTATGCTCCAGGGACAATTCTTTGGCCGTCCGCTGCACCCATGAATCGCTTCCCACCGGCCGGTTGCGCACAATGCAATCCTTGACCATCTTCTCCTCCGCTTCGCTTTGCGGCATGTTCACCGCTTCCAGCCATTTCGCCGGCCGGGGCGTCGGCCAGGCGCTCAGCAGCGGATACAACTCGTGCGAGCGGTCCTGCCGCACGTGGCAACTGCCCCATCGCCACCGCTGCGCCCGGCGCACCAGCCCCGCCCGCACCGGGTTCCGCTCCACGTAACGCAACACCGTCAGCAGATGTTCATCCCGTTCAATCGGAAAACTCTTGAATCGGCCCTGATACAAATGCCCCCGGCCGACGGCCGCGTGCGAATGCTTCCATCGCTGCGCGTGCGTCAGCGTCAGCCACCGCATGAACGCGGTCAGCTCGCCGTCCTTCCGTGGCCAGAGCACCAGGTGCCAATGGTTCGACATCAGGCACCAGTCCAAGATGCGGATCGGCGCCCGCCGATGCGCCAGGAGCAGCACCCGTTCGAACGCGCGGAAATCATCGTTATTCTTGAAGAGCCGCAGGCGTCCGTTGGCCCGATTCAGAACGTGATACACCAGTCCGCCGGGAGCGTTTCGAGCAGTTCGAGGCATGGGAAAGAAGCATATCAGACCGTCGTTGCCATGTGAAGATTTGCGTCACATTTAATTCCCCGCAAACCAAGTTCCGCATCACGCCGCCCGCCTGTCGTTGCGCTTGCGGCGCGCCGCTCCCGTCCGCGGCGCATGCACGATCCGCACAAACTGCGCCGGATAGGCACGAATTTGATCCAACAGCCGCCGTGCGATTGGGGCGGGCTGCCGCGCTCCCCGCTCCCACGACCTCACGAGCACGTCCGACACACCCACAAGTCTTGCGAAAACCCCCTGGCTGACGTTCAAGGCCGCCCGCACCTTCTTTATTTTGTGAGCGTCATAAGCGGACGGCTCGGCGACTTCAATCGTCCGGATCGTCAGCCGGCCATCTCTCGTCGGCGACTGGCCCGACGAGATGATTGCCCGCAACTCGGCCATCGCCTGTGCCATCTGCTCACCAAACGCCGCACTCCGCGGGGATTTGTTCATGGTGTCCATCCTTTGTCGAAATGTTTCGACAGATATCGTCCAAATTCCGCCAATGTATGGCGGTACGCGTTCTTCTCCTGGCCGCTCAGGTTCGCCTTCTCATTTTTCGGGAAGACGGCACACAGGTAAATCAATCCGAACTGCCGAAAATATGCATAACACACTCGCACGCCGCCGCTCTTGCCTCCTGAAGAACGCTGGCCCGAAAACCGAATTTTCCGCAACCCGCCCGTTCCGCTCATGACCGGCGGCCTCGACGGGTCCTCCAAAATTGCGATCTCCAGCGCCTGCAAATCCGAATCGGTCATTCCAAGCCGCTTCCAATTGACGCGAAACGCCGTCAATTGGATGAAGCTCAACCGCCTACGTCTATTCTATGATACGGTGTATCGCAGAGCAAGCGGGAAAATTCAAAGGGGGGGTCGGGATTCGTTGATGCCTCCGCGCGAGGGCTGATGTAGGATACCATTCTGCGTAAGGAGTCACCCATGGAAAACGCCCCGTTGAAGGTCGGTCAGCCGGCCCCGGAATTTGAACTGATGAATCAGGACAAGAACAAGGTGAAACTTTCGGATTATCGCGGCAAGAAGAAAATCATCCTGCTGTTTTATCCGATGGATTTCAGCCCGATTTGCACGCAGGAGCATTGCACGTTCGGGCCTGAACTGGGGCGGATCGCCAAGGACGACCAAACCGTCGTCTTCGGCGTCAGTTGTGACAGCCCGTTCAGTCATGCGGCCTTCCGCAAGCAATATGGCATTCCCTACGATCTGCTATCCGATCCCACCCGGCGAATGGCCAAGGCCTACGGGATGTGGGCGGGCGAGCAGCCGTATAACTGCACCAAGCGCGGAACCGTCGTCATCGGCAAAGATGGCAGGATTGCCGTGTATCAGGAACAGCCAATGAAGGACCCGAGGACGGTGGATGCGCTGGAAAGAGCGGCGATGATCGCCGATGAATTGGCCAACCGGGCCGATGAGTTTGGCGTGGAAGTGTGAAGAGATGGTTTTCTTGATTCAATGTTGAGCGTTGAGTGTTGAGTGTTTGGGGTTTGCGTTAATCTGTATTTTAATCAACCCGCAACAACCAAAAAACAAACCGCCACAAAGTATAAAGAAAAACACAAAATAACAAAA
>JBEKIV010000091.1:0-13598 GCA_050011595.1 Tepidisphaeraceae bacterium | reverse complement strand
CCACGTGGGAAGACTCGCCGCCCACCCATGCGGACCTTCAATTTCGATTTCCACCCGCGCGAAGGTGAACGCCAGGGCAACCAGAAACGCGGCCAGAATCAGATGCTGCATAGCCACCCGCCGTTGAGCCGCGACCCAAACGGGGAGCGCTCTTCGCCTCTTTTTAAACCAAAACGGGATGACGTTGCAAGAGTTGAACGCAGTTTGCCGCCACGTCGTGCGCCGCCCCGGGCCGCGCACAACGCATCGCCGCGGCGCGCATTCGACCCAGCCGCCCCGAGTCTTCCAGCAGCGAGGACAGCTTATAGGTCAGCGAAGACAGGTTGTTCACTTTGATCGCGCAGCCGTTTTCCAGCAGGAAATCGGCGTTCCGGTCCTCCTGTCCCGGAATCGGCTCGGCGATCACCATCGGGCAGCCGCTGGCCAGCGATTCCGCCGTCGTCAATCCCCCCGGCTTGGTCACCACCAGGTCCGCCGCGCGCAGAAGCTCGTGCATCCGCGTCGTATACCCCAAAATCTTCCGCCGGTGCCGCGGATCATGCTCCATCGACGCCAGCGCCTCGGCCGCCGCCTCGTTCCGGCCCGTGACCACCACGATTTGCAGCGGACGCTCGATCTGACAGATCGACCGATGGATTCGTTCGATCGACCCGACCCCGAACCCTCCCGCCAGTTGCAGTACGATCGGCCGATCCGCCGCCAGTTCGCTCCGCGCGATCGCCTCGCCGCGATCCAACGCCCCGCCGAATCGCGGATCGATCGGAATGCCCGTCACGCAAATGTCCCGCTCCTGCACCTCCAATGCCGCCAAATTCGCCTTCGCCTCCTCCGTCGCCACGAAGAATCGCTCGCACGGCCGGGTGATCCACATCCCGTGAACGTCGAAATCCGTGACCACCACCGCATGCGGAAACTGCACCAGTTCCCGCCGGCGCAAGCGGGCCAGCAGCGCCGCCGGCAGGAAATGCGTGCAGATGGCCAAGTCCCACGGATGTTCCGTCAGCAGCCGCGTCAGCCGCGTGAAATTCAACCGCTCGAACAATTGCCGCGTCCGCGTCGCCGCCCCGCGATCGTTCGGATGATCCAGGAAATCGTACATCCACCCGACGAACCGCGGGGCGCGCTGCGCCGCCCGAAAATACCCCGCCCCGTAAGCACGCCGAAATGCCCCGTTCGTCAAATCCAACGCGTCCACGTGCGCGATCGTCGCATCCGGCAGCATTTCCCCCAGCGCCGACTCGATCGCCTGCGCCGCCCGCACGTGCCCGCCGCCCACCGACGCGGAAAGTATCACGATCCGCGGCTTGGCGAGTTCCGAACCGGCCGCCTCCGCCGTCTGGCCATGAAAATCCGGAGTGATCGGCATCATATCAGAATCGCCTCCCTTGCCGTGTTCTCGTCCTCCCGTCCCTCCGCCGCCCGAACGCACGCATCCCACACCGATTCCAGCGGGTCCTCCGCCGGCAATCGCCGCTGACGAATCCCCGAAATTTTCGCCGCGCCCTGCCCCATCGTCAGCACCTTGGCCGCGCTCCGGTACAACCACGCCACGTACGCTTCCAACGCCGCCGTCAGGCGATAATCCCCGCCGGTCATTTCCAGCATGCGCGCCGGCAGATCGTCGTGGCACACCGCCACCATCGGCGCCCGCAGCATCTTCGACACCAGCCAGCCGCACAGCCCCATCGGGCCCGCCGTGTTCACCAGGATCACGTCAAACTGCCGCCGGTCCGACCATTCCAGAACCTCCAGCACCGGCGGCACCTTCAGCCCAAACCCGGCGATCTTCCGGTCGATCACCGGCGCGAAGTTCCGCCAATTCTTCGCCGTCTCCGGCTCTTGCGATGCGAAGTGGATCGTCGCCGGCAATCCCCGCGCTTCGGCAAACCGTCCCAAATCCCCCACGAACCGGCCCGCGACCTTCGATTCATCCGCGCTGTCCGTGAACACCCCCACCCGCGGAAAATCCCCGGACACGGATCGCGAACGCTTCGAAAGCCGGTTCAGCAAATCCCGCTCCTGGTTCTGGTGAAACAACGCGAAGTGATACGGCAACAGCAGCGCCTGATGCGCAATCACCGCCGAGATCGCGTCCATCACCGCCCCAAGCTCGCCGTCGTCGATCGCCCCCGCCACCGCGTCGATAATCCCCCCCGCCACGTCCCGATCCACCCGGCAAACCAAATCGAACATCGAGCGGTGTTCCGCCAGCGGCGATCGGCCTTCCTTCAGCGCCTCCAGCAGCGCCCCCGCCCCCGCGGCGCGCTTCATCGCCGAGGACATCAGCAATTCCCCCAGCAGCTTCGTTCCCCGCGCCGGTTTGGCAATGCCCAGGAACCGGCCAATCTTTCGCGGAATCCCGCGCGCGTAGATGCCGCACGCCGCCGCGGCGGCGGAAAAACGGCCCGGCGGCGCCTCCTCGCCCAGCATCCGCCGCATCATCCGCCCCGAAGCTCCCCTCTTCGATCCCGCCAACTGACGCGCGTAGTACCGCATCCCCACGCCGAAGAAATTATGCGCCAGCTTGATGCTCGATCCCGCCTCTCCGCCCGGCCGGCATCGGCCTTGCCTCAGGCACTCCAGCAGTTGATCCACCGTTCGCGTTTCGGCCGGAAATTCCGTCCACGTCCGGCCGATGTTGAACAAGCCATGATCGTCGCTCCCCGCCGTCCGCGTTTTGAGCCACGGCTTGGCCCACACCGCCTCCAGCCGATGCGCCCGTTCCAACCGCCGGATTCCCGCCGCATCCAGTTCATCCAGCAACGGCTCGAACACTTCCCGATGCGTCATGCTGTGCGCGCCGTTCAGGCATTCGAATCCGTTGAACATCAAGATCAGCCGCTCGACGTGCCGCCGATCCAGCACCCCGTTCTGGCGATACAGCGGATGCGCCACCGCGTGCGCGATCCGGCGTTGCTCCACGTACCGCGCCACCTCGTAAATATCGCCCGCGGCCCGTTGCAGCGCATCGTGGTCGGCCGGCGTGATGCCCCAGACCAGCAAATGAATCTTGCACCGGTCCTCCGGGAAATAGCACGTCAACTCTTCCCCGACCAGCACGTCGGCCAGCCCCGCAAGCTCCCCGACTCCGGAAATCGAATCGTGATCCGTGATGGTCACGAAATCCATCCCCCGCCCCTTGGCCTGGGCGTAGATTTCCCCCGGCTCGCTGTAGCTTTCCGGACACCGGATCGCTTGCAGCATCGCCTCGTCCGCCTCCGTGCTGGCGCGGCTGTGGCAGTGAAGATCAACTCGTTTCGTGAAATCCATTTGTGTCGTTGATTGAGATTCCGCCCGCATAGACCTTACTCCATTGGGTCCAGCACCGGCTCAGCCGGAAATCCATTCCCGGCCTCAAGCGCCTTTACAACAGACGCTTGACCTCCGTTTACAATAATCGACCGCCAATGTAAGCGCGAGGTAATTACTGCGCTAATTCACCGCTAAACCCCAACATCTTGGGGATAACCGATCTTGAGCACCCGCTAATTGCACCCCAATGTACCGTTAACATTTCTTCACATTGGCGTATCTGGGAGGAAGGGAAAATGAAGTTTGCCGATTCCCAAGTCATCCGATCGGCGCGCGCGCTGCCGCCGGCACATCCGTAAGCCATTCGCCAAACCCACCGGGGATGATTGCTACGGCAGATCGGCCGTGCAATGAGCGCACTTCTTCGCCTTGATCGGAATCAGCGACAGGCACATCGGGCATTCCTTGGTTGTCGGCTCCGATGGGGCAGGTTCGCTCCCCACTCTTTTCATCACCGAGCCAAGCAATTTCACGATCGTGATGAACACCGCGAACGACACCAGCAGAAAATTCAGCAGCTCGGCCAGGAAATTCCTGATATGAAAATGGATTCGTGTGATGATCCACGAAGTGTTGACCAAGTTGCCCGCCGCCGGCGCGTTCGCCGCCGCTTCGGCCGGCGGCGCGCTTGCCGGCGGCGCGCTCGCCGCTTGCGTGCTCGCCGGCTGGGTCGCCACCCCAACCACCGCCTCCGTCTTTTCAGCCACTTGGGCGGCCGTTTGCGCCCCGCTCTGCGCCGCCATCGTTACGTACGTGATCGACGGCATGATGATCTCTTTCACCAGCGAATTGACCACCCCGCTGAACGCCGCCCCTATCACCACCGCCACCGCCAGGTCGATCATGTTCCCTTTGAACGCAAACGACTTGAATTCCTGCCAAAGTTTTGATTTCATCTGATTTGCTCCGTTCCTCGCGCCGATCGACTTTTGACCTTCCGCACATTATTTCCGCTCCCGCTGGAGTTGGCAACCTTTTTGTGGACGATAGGATCATCGCACTGGAGCATCCGCCGATGGACCTTTCCACCCCATGGGCCGGCGCCTTGTCGCTCGGCCTTGCGTTCCTTTTGGCATCCGGTCACGGAACTACCAGAGCCGCGGACAACCCGACCATGGCCACGACTCAACCCTCCATACGCCTTTGGGACGGCGACGCGCCGGGCGCCCGCGGCTCCGATGATGCCGACGTCCCCACCCTCACGCCTTTCCTCCTCCCCCCGGCAAAGGCCGGCGGGGCCGCTTTCATTGTTTGCCCCGGCGGAGCCTACGGCCATCTCGCCCCGCACGAGGGCGCACCCGTCGCCCAATGGCTCAACACCCTCGGCATCCACGCCTTCGTCCTGAAATATCGCCTCGGTCCGAAATATCATCACCCCGCCGAAATGCTCGACGTGCAACGCGCCATTCGCCTCCTCCGCTGCCGCGCCGAACAATGGCATCTCGATCCAAACCGCATCGGCATCGTCGGCTTTTCCGCCGGCGGACATCTCGCTTCCACCGCCGCCACCCATTTTGACAACGGAATCGCCGATGACCCCGATCCCATCAACCGCGTCGGCTCCCGCCCCGATCTGGCCATTCTCGCCTATCCCGTGATCTCAATGACCGGCCCCTATGTCCACGCCGAATCGCGGAGAAATCTCCTCGGCAACAATCCCGATCCCGACCTGGAACTGCTGCTTTCCAACGACCGCCAAGTGACCGCCCAAACACCCCCCTGTTTCATCATCCACACCGCCGACGATCGCACCGTGCCCGTGGAAAACAGCCTGCTTTTCGCCATCGCCTGCCGCCAATACAAAGTGCCCGTGGAACTCCACGTCTTCGAGCACGGCCCCCACGGTTTCGGCCTCGGCGGCAAAGACCCCGTCCTCGACGCTTGGCCCGCAATGGCCGCCCAATGGCTGCGGAAACATAAATTTATTAATGACTGAATTCCCGCACCGTCTTAATGGATGAACAGGAGCAATTATGAAAGTCTTTCTCACCGGCGCCGCGGGATTCATCGGCAGCCGATTCGCCAAATCGCTTCTCCAGCGCGGCGACGAGGTCATCGGCCTCGACAACATGAACGACTATTACCCGCCGGAACACAAACAGCGCCACCTCGCTGACCTTATCCCCGAAGCAAGATTCACCTTCATCCGCGCCGACATCTGCGACGCCCCCCGCCTCCGCGAACTCTTGAACCAGCATCGTCCCGACGCCATCGCCCATCTGGCCGCCATGGCCGCCGTGCGTTACAGCGTCCAGCATCCCCTGATGTACGCGCTCGTGAACGTCCAGGGCACCGTGAATCTCCTCGACGCCGCCCGCCAGATTGGAAAGCCCCGCTGCATCCTGGCCTCCACCGGATCGACCTACGGCAAGGACACTCCCGCCCCCTTCACCGAAACCGCCAGCGCCGACCGCCCCCTCGCCCCATACCCCGCCAGCAAACGAGCCATGGAACTCTTCGCACATTGCTACCATCATCTCTGGAAACTTCCCACCACCATCCTTCGCTTCTTCAACGTCTACGGTCCCCACGGCCGGCCCGACATGATGCCCTGGCAATGGGCTACCGCCATCCACCGCGGCCAGCCCATCACCCTCTACGGCGCCGGCAAGCTCAAACGCGATTGGACCTACATCGACGACATCGTCGCCGGCTTCCTGGCCGCGCTCGACAAGGGTTTAGAATACGAAATCCTCAACCTCGGCTGCTCACAACCCGTGGACAACGTTCAATTCGTTCAGATCCTCGAGCAGCTCATCGGCCGCAAGGCCGAGATCATCGACACGCCCACCCCCGCCTCCGAGCCGACAATCACTTTCGCCGACATCGCCAAAGCCCGCAAACTTCTCGGATACGATCCCAAAATCACGGTGCCAGAGGGACTCACCCGATTCATCGACTGGATGCGCCGCGAAAAACTGCTGTGAAGATTGCCCCGGAAGGCTATACTTCCCCGCATGACCGATCCCACGCCCTGCCAAACAATCGACGAAGAAACGCTCGCCCTTTTGTGCTGCCCCGTGACGCGGAGCAAGCTCCACCTGGACGAAGGCTTTCTGGTCGCCGAGGTCGGCGGCCTGCGCTATCCCGTCCGCAACGGCATTCCCGTCCTCCTCGCCGAAGAAGCCCATCTCCCCGCCGGCTTCACGTCCCTGGACGCCTTCCGCCAGCAATTCGCAGCGCGGTGAGCGCCGCGGCTGCGGCATTGAACACATTGAACACTTTTCGAAGTGTCAATTCGTGAATCCGCATATCAGTTTGCGACGGAACTTGTTTTGGCGGGCGAAGTTATCGATTTCCGTGGCGGGGTGTTCGCATTTGGCGCGCGGGGAAAGCGTTCAATTTATCTGGAAGTTGCTGATTATGGGTTTTGGGGTGGTACTGGCACCCGCATTGGCGTTAGCCACATCCGTAGGCATATGTGGTTATTGGATTGCCTCACTTTTAATCCGCCCCCGGCTGGACTCGCTTCGGGGCGCCAGGTCAGTTGTTTCGTAGGCTTGTCGCAACAGATACAAAATGTCTTCAAAGTTCTGCCTCGAAACAATCTTTACTCTGCGTTCAAAACCCCACCGATTCTTACGCACGTCAACGGAAAGTTTCTTAGGGTCTACAAAGCCAAGCTGCTTTTCCTTGAATAACACGTCAATTGACTTGGCGCGAAATTCGAATCGCGCGAAGCTGACTTTGTTATTACGATATGTTATCCCGCTCTTTTGATTTATATGTTCCTGCACACCTTCGCCAAATCCTCTTATGGCTTTGCTATAATCGGAGAATAATTCGCGTAGTTCCGCAGTAGTGCCATCCAAATGATACTCAAGATCGTAGACTTTGATTTCCTCGGCAATCTTCTGTACTTGCGCGGACTGGGCCTTTAGAAGGCTATTGAATGTCGTCCTTGTCTGCTTTGTTCGAATCTCGTTCAAGCTAAGACAATTGTTGGCAAACAGTCCATATTCCCACAATTCAAACGGAACGCCGCGGATAGAGGAGGCACTTATCTGAAAGTCCCTGAAAGATTTGGCGATAAACATTATCCTTGTCGACGACCAATCGATCTCTACCTCGCGTCCAAGTGCTTCTTTGACAGCCAATCGCAAATAGTCCTTATTTTCGTGAACCAAACTCAAATACGTAAATCCCTGATCAATTACGCCGTAATCGTCGCTCTTCTTGTACTCAATTATTACTACGGACTTGTTCTGGCGATCAAAGGCAAATGTATCAATCTCCTTTCGCTGAATTTCAAATTCGGATTTGATAAGCTCTAACTCGAAAATCGCATCCAAGTTGGCTTCAATCAATTGTTGGAGCTTCTTTTCTCCGTCCGAACCTGACAAGGCCACCGGCTTCACTAGGACTAGCTGCTTTGCCTTTATTTCATACAAATCCATATCAAGTACCTCGTTTGGTGGCACAATGTACCATGAAGCATGCCTGAACGCCCATTGCCACCATCGCTGCCGGGGATCAGGCAAAAGTGACGGGAGGAATCAAAAGTGAAAGTGCCGCGAACCATTATCGAGATTTCTCCTCGATTTTCGGCTTTTTCCTCCATCCCATCCGCCGTTTGCGGACGCAGCATAGTTCCCAGGCACTGGATTTTGACCATTCGCATCGCCCATCCCTTCCCACCGCGCGGCCGGCGGCGATCCATCTTACGACAATTCCTTCAACGAAACAGCCGAAAAGATGCTACAATGACGGGCATGAGCTTTACCGTTCAAGTTGAGGCCCCGCCTCTTCGCGAGGATTCAGACGGCGCTTTGCGCGTCGGGGAATCCCGCGTGTTGCTTGAGCTTGTCGTTCACGCATTCCAGGACGGAGCAACTCCGGAAACGATCGTGCAACGGTATTCCACTCTTGCGTTGCCCGACGTTTACTCGGTGATCACGTATTACCTTCGCCATCGAAAGGAAATCGAGGGCTATTTGGCGCGGCGCGAACAGCAGGCGAAGGAAATGGAAGGTAGAGCCAAGACCCAAAGGGATCTAGGCGACATTCGCGCTCGGATCCTCGCAAACCGACAGGGTTGAATGTGAGCCATGTTACGCCTGCTCGCCGATGAAAATTTCAACGGCGACGTTGTACGCGGATTGTCGTTGCGTCAACCGGACGTCGATCTTGTCCGCGTGCAGGATGTCGGCCTCTCTGGGGCCGTGGATTCAGCAATCTTATCTTGGTGCATCGCAAACAATCGAATTCTTCTAACCCACGACCGCGCGACGATGCCGGGTCATGCTTATCGGCGACTGGAGTCCGGAGAGAAAATGGCCGGCGCTTTCGTCATTCCCGACCGGTTCCCCGTTGGAAAGACCATCGACGAGATTTTGCTGCTGATAGAATGCAGCCAGCAGGCTGAATGGAACGGCCTCGTGGTTTATCTGCCCCTGTAACCGCAAAATCTGCGAAAGGCCCGTACCACTACCCAAGTGCGCAATCACTTGGCGGAGGGCGGGGCAACGGTCTGAATATCCACAGATGCCGCCTCCAGACCCGGCGCGGACGCGGTGAGGCGAATTGGGCCAGCAACTGACGTGGCCTTCACAATGGCCAGACAACGTCCGTGGTAGGCGTGACGCTGGGTTGCCGCGAAAGCCTCGTGGCTGGATACGTCCGCATTGTCCACGGCGGCGACTCGTCCCGGACCGGATATCTCAAATCGAATCAGATCGGCCGCATCCGGAACCGTTACGCCGTCGGCGTCCGTCACGGTGGCCCGGGCGAAGCTCACGTCGTCCCAGGTGGGAGTCAGCGTCGGCTGATCTGCCAGAAGAACGATTTTCGCCGGCGCGCCGGCGGTTCGAAGTTCATCCGTCGCAGCCGTCTTACCGTGATTGCTGGCCAGCGCCCGCAGGACGCCAGGCTCGTACGCGACCTTCCAGGTCAGCGGAGAATCGTCCGCATGGCGGGCCTGAACGCCCAACGATTTGCCATTGAGCAGCAATTCCACTTGCTGGCAATTGGTATAGACCTCCAGGTTCTCCGGGTGGCCGGGTTTCGGCAAAGTCCAATCCGAGAAATAGCGCGGGCGCGGTGGCGGGCCCGGGTCCATTCCCGGCTCAGTCGCGGGCGCTGGCGGGCGCGGCAGCGGCGGCAAAACCCGCGCGATCCGCACCATCGGCTTCGACGTCCACCAGCTCATCCGCTGATACGCCGATGGCCGCGCCCAGAGCGTGCGGTCGAACAGCCCCGATTCGTGGGCGATCATCGGCCAGCCGATTGATTCTCCGAGGTAATCGACTCCCGTCCATACAAATTCCCCGGAAAATGCCGGATGGTCGCGCAGGGCCAGCCAGGTTGGAAGGTCCTGATGATTCTCGGTGCCGATGATCTTCCGTTCTGGTTTGGCGGCGTGGGCCGCGAGCAGTTCGTTCTCCCGGTAATTCTGGCCGACAACGTCCATCAAATCGGCAAATCCGTTGTCATAGACATGGCTGGCATTGGGCCGCACCACCGCCAGCGTCACAGGCCGGGTTGGATCGAGCTTGTGATACAGATCGCGCAGGGGAACGAAAATTCGAGAGCCGCGGTCATTGGTCGGGCTGATATCGTGAATCTCGTTTCCGGCGCTCCAGAGAATGACGGAGGGGTGGTTGCGGTCGCGGCCGACGGTGTCCGTCACGTCGGCTTGCCACCAATCCTTGAAGTAAAGGTGGTAGTCGTTCAGGACGGTCCGGCTGCGCAGCGGGGTCTTGCCGACCGTCCAGACATCGAACATCTCATCCATGACAAGGAAGCCCATGCGGTCGCACAAATCCAAAAACTCGGGCGCGGGTGGATTATGCGCGGTGCGAATGGCATTGCATCCGACGGTCTTCATGGCCGCCAGTCGCCTCTGCCAAACGCCCAGCGGAACCGCCGCCCCCACCGCCCCGCCCTCGGAGTGCAGGGCGCAGCCGAAAATCTTGACGTTCTTTCCATTGAGCCAGAATCCCGTCGCCGGGTCGAAGTGAAACTCCCGGATGCCGAAGTTCGTTGCCGCATCGTCCACGGTCTTGCCGTCCGCGACCACTTCCGTCACGGCGCGGTAGAGATTCGGCTGGTCGATATTCCACCGCAGGGGATTATGGACAAACAGATCCTGCGCCACATCCATGGATTTCCCCGGCGCCAGCGCCGCCGGCGCACCGGCCAATCTTGCGGCCACCTTTCCATCGGGGCCGAAAATCGTCGTCGAGACCGAAACCTGGCGCCAGCCGTCGGATTGATTCACCACCCCGCTCACGACCTGCACGGTCGCCCGCTGATCGTTGATTTCAGGCGTTGTGACATACGGAGCATATTGATCCAGATGAACCGGATCGCAGGCGATCAGCCGCACGTGACGGTAAATCCCCGCCCCGCTGTACCAGCGCGAGGCCGGCTGCGCCGAATCGTCGCAACGAACGGCCAGCACGTTATCCCCCAAGCCGATTTGAAGATGTCCCGTCAATTCATAACGAAATCCGACGTAGCCGTAGGGGCGATGGCCGAGCTTAAACCCGTTCACCCAAACATCGCTGTTGGCCATGACGCCGTCGAATTCGACAAACACCCGGCGTCCGGCGTCGCCGGCGGGAAGCGTGAAATGTTTTCGATACCAACCAATCCCCGCCGGGAAATAACCGCCCGATTTGCCGGTGGAGTTATCCTTGTCGATCGTTCCCTCGATGCTCCAATCGTGCGGCACGTCCAACTTCCGCCAAGTCAGATCGTCGAATTCGGCTCCTTGGGCGCCCGGCGCATCGCCGAGAACGAACCGCCAATCGGAATCGAACGACTCAACCGAGCGCGGGTTGAACGTGTAGTCCGTCTGAGAGGTACATGCCGCCAGGCCGGCGAACAACAGGCCTCCCCATATAAGCCGGGCGACCAGTGATACCGGGATCCTCATTTGGGTGTTTGCCAAAACGGTTCAGGAGTTTAATCCCGAAGCCTCTGCAATTCCTTCAATCTTTCCCCCGTCGGCGGTTTCTTCGTCTTCATCATTTCGACGAACGCATCGAACAGATAGGCCGCATCGTGCGGGCCGGGGCTGGCTTCGGGGTGGTATTGCACGCAGAAGACCGCCAGCGTTTTGTGCCGGAACCCTTCCACCGTCTGGTCGTTCAGGTTGATATGCGTCACCACTCCGCCGCGGGCCTCCAGGGATTTGCGATCCACGGCGAATCCGTGATTCTGGCTGGTGATCTCCACCCGCCCGGTGTCCAGGTTTTTGACCGGCTGATTGGCGCCGCGATGGCCGAACTTCAGTTTGTACGTCGATGCCCCGATCGCCCGGCCCAGAAGCTGATGGCCCAGGCAGATGCCGAAGATCGGCACTTTCCCCAGCGCCCCCTCGATCGGCTTGATCGCATAATCCAAAACCGCCGGATCGCCGGGACCATTGCTCACGAACAGCCCATCCGGCCGATGTTGCAGGATTTGGTCCGTCGTCACGTCCGGAGGCAGGACCGTGACCTTGATTCCGCGTTCCGTGAGATTGCGAAGGATGTTTTCCTTCGCCCCGCAATCGAGCGCCACGACGTGCAGGCCGTCGCCGCGTTCCACCTTGCCCAATCTCCAGTCCCCCTGGTCCTGGTCCCACGAATACTGGCACGAGGGTTTGACCGCCCGCACCCAATCCGCCCCTTCCATCGCCGCCGACTTGCGGGCTCGATCGACCAGTTTCGCATCCTCCAGGATTTGGGTGCTCAGGATGCCTCGCATCGCCCCGCCGATCCGAATTCGCCGCGTCAGCGCCCGCGTGTCGATCCCTTCGATCCCGATGACGTGGTTGCTCTTGAGATACTCCTCCAGCGAAAGATCGGCCCGGTAATTCGAATACACCGGCGACAATTCTTTCACCACGAACCCCGCGACGTGCGGCCGGCGGCTTTCCACGTCCCGCCGATTCACGCCGTAATTCCCGATCAGCGGATACGTCATCGTGACGATCTGGCCCTTGTACGATGGATCGGTGAGAATCTCCTGATATCCCGTCATCGACGTATTGAACACCACTTCGCCTTCCGACGTTCCGCCCGCGCCGAACGCCCGGCCGGTAAAGACCGTCCCGTCCTCGAGCGCCAGCTTGGCCGATGCTTTTGCTTCTGTGGAATCCATGTTGCCCCAGGATTATAGAGCAAACCATCCCGACGCGCACGCCGCGTTAAATTTGAGTGAAGATTTTTTGCGCGCTTCTCCGATATTGAGGCTGAGGCTGTGGGTCTCCGACCTTAAAAGGTCGGGCAGCCTGATTGAGGAGGCCGGTGTAACGGCGAGCACCGGCCTCTATTTTTGCGCTTTCCCCCTCACTGCCCCACCCCGTCCGGCTGCGTCGCCGCCTCCGGCAATTTCCGCAGCAGCGCCGGATCGAGCCATACAAACCGGCCCTCCGTCGCGTAGTTCTCGCCGTAATCCACTTCCAGCGAGATCGTCTTGGCCGCTCCCAGCGGAACCACCGTCACCGGATAAATCCGCCCCGCCTTCACGTTCTTCCGCTCCACGACCGCTTTGTCGTCCAGATAGATCCGCACCGTCACGTCCGCCAGCGGCGAATCGGAATCCACCGCGAATTGCGTGCGAAACCCAGCCCACTTCCCGTCCAGATCGTAAACCAGTTTGGAATACGAATGGCATCCGATCCCCCGATGAAATCCCGGATATTTTTCCGCGATCGGCCTTCCCTCCTCCACCGTCCGGTCGAAACGCGTTGGGAAACTCTCCGAGAACATCGGCCGGTAAACGTCCGCCGACGGCTTGCGCGACGTCAGCCAACTGACGGGGCCGTTGAGTTGCTCGATCTTCAGCACCGACGCCGCATCAATCCGCCGCGTGCTTTTGTCGTCCAGGGTAATCGTCAGTTGGTCCCCCGCCAGTGAGACCTCCGGGACGCTGATCGCATCATCCCCCGCCAATCGCACACGGAAACTTCGCCGCTCGGATTCCGCCGGATTCGCCGGCGCCGTCGAAAACAGAACCGCGTCGATCGCATCCCATCCCGGCGTCGGCGTCGCATCCCCCGCCTGGATCGTCACTCCCGCCGGGCTGATCTGATTCACGATCCCATGCGTCGTATCTCCGTTCGCCAGCCGAACCACGTCATCCGTCCGCGGCCGATCGAGATCGTCCCCCGCATATCCGCCGCGCACGATCCCCAAAACCGAGTCCACCGAAAACCCGATCTGGCCCAGCCGGCTGGTGTTCCATTGCAGCGTCTGGCCGTCGAACGACACCGGCTCGCCGCTCATCTTGTCCCCCGACCTGAAGATCAGCGTAAACCGCGCCGCGCTCGCCGGCGTCGCATTGGCGCGGTGCCA